>MFIX01000098.1:6861-12312 GCA_001780825.1 Candidatus Glassbacteria bacterium RIFCSPLOWO2_12_FULL_58_11
ACAGGCCCTGCCCCAGCTCGCCCTCACGGTAAACTCCGCCAGCCGCGTAAATGATATCGCCGGGCCGGGCAAGCGACGCGGCGTGGCCGAAAGTCCCGAGCGGCGTCTCCTGGGTCCCGGCTGCGCTGTCATTTCCCGAGGGCGCCACATAGAGCGAGCGTTCGCCAGCCGGCGCAAGCTCCAGCGCCAGGGTGGCGGTGCTGGCTTCAAGGGATGGCTGTTCGGACGAGTTCGGCTCGTAGAAAAGCACGCGCAGGTCGATCTGCCGCGAGGGTTCGAGCGGGAATATGCTGGCCAGGATCAGGCTGCGCTCCGTATCCACGGTCATCTCCACGCCGTTGCTCCAGTAAGCCTCGCCTGCGAAGCGCCAGAACAGCAGGGGCCGGGCTTCCGGACCGAATTGTCCACTGTAGGCCAGTTCCACTCCGACCGCGCTCCAGGTGGGATAGACCTCGAGCCGGCCCGGGACCGGTAGAGCGGCCGAGCCGGTAATCGGTGTAAGCCGGCCGCCGGCGATATCCAGCAGCAGCCGGACCGCGTCGGTCACAGTATAGCGCCCGTCACCGTCGTAATCCGCGCGCGGATCGCCCGGCATTTCGCGAGCCATCCGCAGCAGATACAGCAAATCCTCGCGATCCACCCGGCTGTCCCGGTTCAGGTCCTCGCGGTATTGAGCGGCTGCCAGGAGCGGCGGTGCGCCAATTTCATGGCCGGGGAGGAATAGCGGGAGGAATATGAATAGTGAAAGGATTCTCGCCGCCCTGCCGATATTCATTAGCACCGATTCTTGCCAATTGAGATAAAGGCCTAATTTCAATCCTGAAGGGTTGTTTAACGGACAGGCAGCGGAAAAATTCCTGTTGACAGATTTTTCCATTTTTGGTACAATCGCTCACTGTTTGATGAATAAAATTTCAGTTACAGATAGACGGAGGTCTTTCAGATGAAAGCTGAGCTGTCGAAGGGCATACGCTTCTCGCGCTGCCCGCGCTGCAATGCGGTGGTCAAGATCGGGCAAAACGATGATGTTGTCACCTGTGAAAAATGCCATACCAAAATAAAGATTAAGCGGTAGCTTGTCCACGGCTAGCAGCGCCCCCTGATGTACCAAAGGCCGCATCCCTTGTCGGGATGCGGCCTTTTTTAGGCTTATCTGTCAGCCTGAGCCTGGCGCTCCTCCGGGCTTATCCCCTCCACGCCGGCAATCTTGAATTTCCCGCTCTTGAAATCCACCCAGACTTTGGCGCCCGAGGAGAAGGTCGTTTCCTGTACAGTGTAATCCCGGCTGAGGAAACGGTGGTTGGTCATTTCGTCCCAGCCCACGGCACGCTGGAGCCGGGCCGCCAGCAGCACCCTGTCGATCCGCTCCTGCTGCTCGGGCACGGGCAGCCCCATACCCGCCGCGGCGCCCCAGAGCAGGCCGTGAAGGTAGTCATCGCCGGCAACGTAGGTGCAGTCGTGGAAAGCGAGCTGCCAGAGCGGGATCGGCACCCCGACCATCCGGCCCTCGGCATCCCGGCCATAGGCCACCTCGTGCGCCGAGCGGGTCCGCGCGGCCACCAGCCAGGGCACCACCCAGTCATTGTGGTGTTCGATAGTCAGCAGGATCCCTTTCTGGCGGAAATAGTCGAAGATCTCTCCCTCGGCCCGGCGGCTCTCATTGCGGGTCAACGGGTGGCGAGGATCGTAGCACTCCCAGTTGCAGACATAGTTGCCCAGCAGGTAATGCTGCGGCGCGGCGGTGTCCAGCAGGCCGCGCACCGCCGGGTAATCCGTGCGGCCGACCTCGAAATTGCGCCTCAGGAAACGCATGGCCCAGACCGGGCAGATCAGCGAGTTGACCCCGGCGCCCCAGGTGCTGCGGCGGATATACTTGCCGAGGCTGTTTTTCAGAGTCACTTCCTCATCGAACGAGGGCGAATCGAGAGCGATATCGCAGTAGTTATCAGTAGCCAGGCCGAATATGTAGCCCAGCGCCTTGACCTTGCGGGCCAGTGAATCCAGGCCCTCGGGGCCCCCGGCATACATCATCGGCGGCATGATATCCGGGTACTCCTGGTCGTGGCCGTAGCGCTGCCAGCCGGTGAAACCGAGCGCCGCCCGGTCGTAGCCCACCTTGCGTTGGAACTCCTCCACCATTTCACCCACCCGATGGAACGAATTGTAAAGCTGCCACTGGAAATTGCGGTGGTCCTTGCGTGAGATCTGGGTCCTTAAGTTTATCCCCCCGCGCAGCTTCTCCACATTGGGGTTTTCCCGGTTCTTCTCGGCCAGGGTCTTGAGATATCCGAGCTTGCGGTAATATTCGCGGAAGTGCTTGATCAGGCTCACATAGCCGGCATCCTTTTCGAAATAGTAGCGGATCGTCCTGGGGTAGCTGAAAGCGCCCAGGCTGGGCCGCCACATAATCCGGTAGCAGGTTGGCTTGCCGGGCGTATGCCGTACATGGATAAAATTGTCCATCCGGCAATTATCATCCACAGTCGCCAGGAACCCGCTTTCCGGCTGCACCGCGCCGAAAAGCGCCATCCGCAGTCCGTAGATCAAACCGGCCTGATCCCATTCTTGGTGGTCCCACCAGTGCGTGGGATGCCCCATCAGCTCCCCGAACAGGTCGAAGCGCTGCGGGTCATCGAACTGGATCGGGTTGCAGACATCCTCGGCCTGCGTCCAGTTTCCCGGAATGAGGTAACCCTGCTCGTGCCCGAAAAACGAATAGCTGTCCGAGTTGAGGGGGACATCGTAAGGCCGGGGATAGATAATCCCCTTGATCTTGAACCGGTGGTCCTCCTCAAGCGGGGTAAGCTTGAATGTCAGCTCGTTGGAGGCTTGGTCGATACTGAAAAGAATCTCGAGTCGAAAATCCGCCAGCGTTACCAGCAGCGATTCCCGGCCCAGTTGAGTGACAACCTTCTTCTTCGAATCAGCCAGGCTAACCTCGTGAATCTGTCCCTGCTCCTCATAGACAAATTCCTTATCTCCCTCGCGGCTCATCCGCCAGGTGACCCCGGCGCTCAGGTGACGGACATCGAGGCTCAGCGTCGAGAGCTCGAGTGTCGCCTGCAAATCTTTGGATTCTATCTTATAGCTTTGCGCCGCGGCTGCGGACACAGAAGCCAAAAGGAATGAAACCAGCGGTAGATTAAAGCTTCTCAGCTTAAGCCGGTCTAATTTGAACATACTTTCGCCCTCCGGTCATAAAAGGTCGCAGTCCTGTCTAACGGATATATTTCCGCTCCAATGAGCGGATGAATTTTGCCCCTTCTTTCACCAGCACATCGCCGGAAGGAGCCAGGTCGCGCCAGATACAGGTGGCCTCGCGCATATTGTCCGAGACCTCGACAAAAGACTCGAGCGCCGCATTGCCCCGGTAGTTCAGCTCGCCCAGGGCGCGGAAGATACCCTCCCAATCCACCAGGCCGGTCCCCGGCACTCCGCGGTCATTTTCGCAGAGGTGGTAGTGGCAGAGCCTTTCCCCGGCGGTTTTAGTCGCCTGGTAGAAATCCTTTTCCTCGATATTCATGTGGTAGGTATCCAGGTGCACCGCGGCATTCGGCTCATCGATCATCTGCGTCAGCCGGACCGCCTGCTCTGCCGTGTTGACCAGGTAAGTCTCGTAACGGTTGACCGGCTCGAGCCCGACAGTCACTCCGAGGTCCCGGGCGTAGCGGCAGACCTCTTTCAGCCCGGCTGCCGAATATTCCCACTCACGCCCGGTCGGGCGGGTGTCGCTTTTCTTGCCGATCGCCGAGTAGATCACCCCGCTGAAAGTAGTGCCGCCCATTTCCGCGGTCGCCCGGACACAGTCCTTGAGGTAAGTCACGCCGTTTTTGCGGACCGCCGGATCGCTGGCGGTCAGGTCGGTTTTTTCGTTCAGCACGGTCGAGGTGCAGACCTTTATCCCCACCCTTTGGCACTCCGCGCGGATCGCGGCCGGGTCGCAGAGGTCGAGCCGCATCAGCGGGATTTCGATCAGGTCCAGGCCCAGCCCGGCGCAGCGCTGGATCAGGCCGAGCTGCGAGTTGTTCCATTCCGGGGTCCAGGCATAAGCGTGCACGCCGAGGTTCATCTTCTTCCTCCTTCCGCCCGGGGAATCGAGTTTTCTAATAGTTGTTGGCAAAAATAAAATAAGCCCTTCATAGCGGAGGCGAAAGGCTGTTTGAAGAGCGAAAACGGGCCGGGCTCAAAATTTTTTAGCTTCATAAAGGAGCGTTGATAAATCTCCATGTACCATAAAATTCAAAACCAGTAAACAGATAGCGCAGGTTGACTTGGTTTAATTGTTTAAATTTCAAGGAATTACCGTAGGGGCGACGCATGCGTCGCCCCTACAAACCATGTTTATTACCTGGATGCGCGATTATTTCAACGCGCTTATAACATCTTGACTTTTTCCAGGATGGGGCCGATATTAATGTATTCTGTACAATTTGGTAAGTTTGTACACTTTGTACTAATTTAAAAGCATCTTCCGAAAGGAAGGGGCGCTCATGACAACAATCACTGCATCCAGAACGCGCATTCCGCGAAGCATTTTTGCCAGGGTGGTCCATGAAGGCGAGCGGGTTAAAATAACAAAATATGATGAAGAAGTATACCTGATCTCCAAGGCCGACATGGAGCTGCTCCGGGCGGTCGAGGACTCCGCGGATCTCCAGCAGGCTGAGGAAATCCGGGAGCGCATTAGAAAGGGTGAGGAAAAAGCCGCACCCTGGGGGGCGACTAAAAGAGAACTCGGTCTATGAATTACCGGGTTTTGATCTCGGAGACCGCGCAAAAGTTTTTAAGCTCGCTGACAAGCAAAAGCCGTGGAATAATCGGCCGAAAGATAGATGATCTGGCGGGGAATCCCCGCCCGCACGGCTATGAGCCGATAAAAGGCGCTTCCGGGTACTACCGTATACGCTAGGGCATTTACAGGATTTTTTACACTATCCAGGATGATATCTTATTAGTGACAGTCATACTCATCGCTACCCGGGATAAGATTTACAAAATTGCCGGCCGACTGAACGAATAGCTGAGTATTTTATTATTAGATACATTCTTCTATCGGGGAGGGAAAGATCATGCCGATCTACGAGTACCGGTGCAAGTCCTGCGGCAAGGTGATCGAGGTCCTGGAGTCCAGCGCCGCGGATGGCAAGCACGTCTGTCCGAAGTGCGGGAACAGCCGGATGGAGCGGATTTTCTCGGCTTTCGGGGTGGAGGTGGCCAGTCCGGCCTCGAAAAGCCCCTGCGGCGAGGGTTCCTGCGGCGGCGGGAGCTGCCCGTACGCCTGAGCCGTATTGGGTGGGGATAGCAGGGTAATGCAGGGTCAGGAAAGTTTCGGGATAAATTAAGCAGGGCTGCCTTTTTCCAGGCAGCCCTGTTTGTTTAATTAGGGCCTTCCTGCTTTTTATTTTCAGGGCAGGCTGAAAGCTATTAAGGCATCGGCGAACTGGTTATTGA
>MFIX01000099.1 GCA_001780825.1 Candidatus Glassbacteria bacterium RIFCSPLOWO2_12_FULL_58_11
CCAGCGAGCCCACAAAAAGCGTGAACAATACCCCCGGCCAGCCCAGGAAAGCGCCGATCATCGCCAGCATCTTGACATCCCCGCCGCCCATCGCCTCCTTCTTGAAAATCCACTCTCCGGCCAGGGCCACCAGGTAAAGCGAGCCACCACCGATCAAAAGTCCGATCAGCGATTGCAGCGGGGTTATCCCGCCCGGCAGGAAAGACAGGGCCAATCCCGCAGCCAGCCCGCCTAGAGAGAACAGGTCGGGGATGGTGTATGTGCGAAGGTCGGTAATCGCGATGCCGGTCAGGACAAAGATAAGGCAGAGGTTTACCGGGAAATCCAGGCCGGGGCCGGCCAGGAGGAATACCGCAACCGTGAGAAGGGCGAAAGCCGCCTCGACCAGTGGATACTGAAGGGAGATCGGCGCGCGACAGTCACGGCAACGGCCCCGGAGCCAGAAAAAGCTGAGGATCGGGACATTGTCGTACCAGCGGATCAGCGCCCCGCAGGAGGGGCAGCGGGAGCGGGGAAAGACAATGGACTCGCCCCGGGGCAGACGGTGGATCCAGACATTGAGGAAACTGCCCAGCATCGCGCCCAGAACTCCCACGACAAAGATAGCGGAAAAGCGCGGTTCCATAGCTGCCTCCCCCTTTGAAAAAGGGGGATCGAAGGGGATTTAAAATAAGCTTAAAAGTGTGTTGAAATATTACCTATCCGGCTGATAAATCTCCGGCTCCGCGGAAGCAGACTCGGGTATTCTCCCGGCACGCGAGGCCAAGGGCGCAGCCCCGATAAAATCGGGGCGCCCCTACATAAGATCATCATATTTAGATAGTTGCGAATAATGCTGGCTATTTCAAGCTGACCTTTTCCGCGATCCGGTAGAGCAGGATTCCGGCGGCCACCGCCACATTCAGGCTCTCGACCCCCGCGGCCATGGGCACGCCGAGCAGGCGGGCGCCCAGCCCGGAGGTGAATTCCGTGGGCCCCGCGGCCTCAGAGCCCAGGATCAAAGCCGTCCGGGAAGGAAATTTATCTAAAGCGAATACATTTTCCCCTTCCGCAGCGGCGGCATAAATTCCGAAATTCCGGCTCTCCATAAAATTTTTCAGCTCCTCACGCCCCACCCGGAACACCGGGAGCCGGAAAATAGCGCCCATTGAGCCACGAACGCACTTGGAGTTGTAAGGATCGACCGTACCCGGTCCGGCCAGGAGCGCCGCGGCCCCGCTTGCCGCGGCCACCCGGATCAGCGCTCCGAGGTTGCCCGGTTCCCGCAGGTTGTCGCTCACCACCACCAGCGATCGCGCTCCGGGCACCAGGTCCGGCAGGCTCAGCCGGGGCTCGACGCAGACTGCGGTCAGCGCTTGCGGCGTGACCAGATCGAGATTCTTAACCAGCGATTTTTCCGAGGCGCGGTAAACCTGAACGCCGCGCTCCAGCAGAAGGCGGACCAGCTCCGCGGCCCGCTTGTCCGCCGTTTCGGAGGCCACGGCCCATTCGATCCCCGCGCCGCGCTCCAGCGCCTCACCGACCAGCTTTAATCCCTCGGCCAGAAAAAGTCCTTCCTCCTGGCGGTATTTCCGGTGGGTCAGACGGGCCAGGACTTTCTCCTTGGCATTGGAGAGGCCGGCTAGAGGCTCGCTTTGCACTTTCCGCTCCAGTTGCAAACGGATTCTTTGTTGAAGTTGCGGCAGAGGTTCCGGCTGGACCGGTCTTCGACAACTGAATTGTCCCGCCGATTTATCTGCCCGGGTGTTCAGCAAACTTAGCCCCGCGTCCGGGTGCTGTCAACTCTCGCTTACCGCTCCGCCGGAGTCTTGAATCACGGCTGGACCACATAGATACTTGTTGCCGGGATGGAGAAAATATATATTGAGATACCGCACGCAACCCTGAACTTAAGATGCAGAGAACTATCCTTATGCCGGAAAACAAAATAACGATTCAGCAGGTCCGGGCGAAAAAGGAAGCCGGAGAAAAGCTCTGCGTGCTGACCGCTTATGACTGCACATTTGCGCAGCTGGTGGACCGCGCAGGGGTGGATATTATCCTGGTGGGCGATTCTCTGGCCAACACGGTGCTGGGACTGGAAAGCACGGTCCCGGTAACCCTTGAACAGATGATCCACCATGCGACTGCGGTGACACGGGCCGCGCCCAATGCCCTGGTGGTGGTGGACATGCCGTTCGGCTCGGTGCAGGAGGGCCCGCAGCTTGCGGTGAGCCGGGCGGTCAGGGTATTCAAGGAGACCGGGGTCGATGCGGTCAAGATCGAGGGCGGCAGGCGTATGGCCAAGGTGATCGCAGCGGTGGTCGAGGCCGGTATTCCGGTAATGGGCCATGTCGGCCTGATGCCGCAATACCGCTCGATGCTGGGCGGGCTGAAAGTGCAGGGCAAGGAGCTCGAGGCCGCCCGCCTGATCCTGGACGATGCCAGGGCGGTGGCCGAGGCCGGCAGTTTCGCCCTGGTCCTGGAGGCGCTGCCCCGTCAACTGGCCCGCCTGATCACCGAGCGGGTCCCAATCCCGACAATCGGGATCGGCGCGGGGCCGGAGTGCGACGGCCAGATTCTGGTGCTGCACGATGTGCTGGGCCTGAGCGGAAGATCGCTGAAGTTTACCAGGCAGTGGGCTGACCTGGCCGAAGAGACCGTAAAGGCGGTCGCGGCCTATCGCAAGGAAGTGCTCGAGGGAAGCTTTCCCGGGGACAAAGAGAGCTTTCACATGGATGAATCGATAATAGAAAAGTTATGAGACAAGAAATCAACCGCCTGTTGAATGAGCGTGGAGTCGATGTCCTCTGGGTCACCGGGGCGACTTGTGAAAGTCCGGACAGCTATTATTTAACCGGCGGCGTATCGCTTACCGCCGCCTGGCTGATTGTTCGTCCGGACAGGGAACCCCTGCTCTGTTACTCGACCATGGAGCGCGAGGCTGCCCGCTCTACCGGCCTTCCCACTCTCGACTTCCAGGAGCTGGGCCGCGAGGAGCTTTCCCGGAAGTCCAATGACCCGCTCGAAGTTACCTGCGAGATGTTTTCCAGGCTGGCGCAGCGGGAAAACCTCTCCGGCCGCCTGGCGATCCACGGGGTCGCCGACCCCGGCGATTCCCACTACTTGCTCGAGATGATCGGCCGGAACCTGCCGCAATTCCGGCTGATCCGCGATATCCCTCCGGTCCTGCAGACCGCCCGCTCGACCAAGGACAGCCGGGAAATCTCCCGAATGAAAGAAGTGGCGGCGGACACGCTTGCGGCCCTGCGGGAAACCCTGGAATTGATGCGGCAGGCCCACCTGGAGGGAGAACAGTTGATCGGCGGGAACGGCGTTCCGCTCACGGTCGGCGCAGTGAAAGCCGCCCTGCGTCAATCCTTTGCCGCCCGCGGCCTTCAGGAAACCCACGAAACTATCCTCGGTGTTGGCCGGGAAGCCGGCATCCCCCACGCCTCCAACCCGGACGAGACAGTCCTGTGCGCCGGGAAGACCATCGTGCTGGATATCTTTCCCAGCCGCAAAGGCGGCGGCTATTTCTTTGACATTACCCGGAGTTTCTGTATCGGCCAGGCCCCGGATGAGGCACTCCGGCTTTATGAGGAGGTCCTGGCGGCCCAGGACAAAGCCGCGGCCGCGGCCGCGGCCGGCGTGGATGGCTGCCGGCTGCAGGAGCTGGTCTGCGACCATTTCGAGGCCCTGGGACATCCGACTATCCGTTCCGCCCCGGGGACTACCGCGGGCTACGTACATTCGCTCGGCCACGGGATCGGCCTCGAGGTTCACGAGCAGCCATTTTTACGTCTGCAGGATCAGCCGGATGGGCGCAATCGCCTTCAGCCGGGTTCCGTTTTCACGATAGAGCCGGGACTTTATTATCCGGAGCGCGGCCTGGGCATTCGGATCGAGGATGTTTACTTCATCGATGAACAGGGCAAGGCCCAGGTCCTGGCGCCGTTTGAAAAATTCGCTCTCCTCGTGCCCGAAGGCTGAAAGCTTGCACTGACAACCTCGCGAATAGATTATCTGCAAGCGGCTACCTGATCTCTGGGAACCCCATCGAGATTACCAGGATATGCCGTCCAGAATTTCAGATATGCCAAAAAATTAAACGAAATTACCCACGGCAAGCCCGATAAACAGTGGCAGGCCATGAGGTGACGGACTAAATCCCCTGTATCCCCCTTTTTCAAAGGGGGCCTTTTGAATTTGCTTTTACCCCCCCCTTTGGCAAAGGGGGGCGGGGGGGATTTAAGATCTTGCCGTAACTTGATTTGTGTCTACATTGCAATAAGTATTGGGAAATTCTCATCAAAAAAAATCATTATATCTGCGGAGCCATTTAATGTTGAAAGCGAGTTTCGGTTATTTCGACAAAGCGGGCGGCGAGTTCGTGGTCACCGCCTATGAAACTCCCCTGCCGCTGGTCAACTATTACTGGAACGAGCGCTTTATCTCCGGGGCAAGCCAGCACATGGCCGGGATTGGCACTTTCACGGAAAGGCCGATGCAGTACATGGACCCGGTCTGCCGCTGCCTGATTGTCCGCGGCGAAAACCGCCACTTCTACCTCCGGGACGATGAGACGGGCGAGTACTGGAGCCCGGGCTATTATCCGGTATTAAAAAAGCCGGACAAATTCCTCTGCCGTCACGGCCTGGGCTACTCCCGCCTGGAGGCCTCCACGTTGGGAATAGAGACTGTCCTGCGGGTCTTTGTCCCGCAGAGCCAGGCCGCGGAAATCTGGACTGTCAAACTGTCCAACCGCTCCATCCATCAGCGAACCATCCGCTTTTACAGTTTTGTCGACTGGCTCCTGACCGGCTACCAGGAGTACTGCGACTACCATAGTGCGCTGCTGGGCCGTTACGATGAGTCGGTCAATGCGCTCAACGGGTTCAACAGTACGTTCGAGCGGCCCCACGAGCGGTTCAGCGCTTTCGTAGCCAGCGACCGCACTCCCAATGGCTTCGACTCCAGCCGGAGAGAGTTCCTCGGACCGTGCGGCAATGTGGCCGCTCCGCGCGTGGTGGTCGAGGGCCGGATGGGCGGGAGCCTGGCCGCCTGCGAAAAACTGGTCGGCGCGCTGGAGCATCTCTTCGAGCTGGCCCCCGATGAGAGCGTGGAATTCAATGTCGCCATGGGCTCCACCGATTCCCTGGAAACCACCCGCAGCATCTGCAAGGCCATTTTCGCTCCCGGCGCGGTGGAAGCCGAGTTCCATAAGATGTGCGCTGCCCTGGAGGCGAAATACTCAACCGTGGTGATCGAAACCCCCGAGGAGCGGCTCAATTATCTGTTCAACGGCTGGATCAAGCGCGCCATCCAACTGCATACAGAGGTGGGCACGGACACCGGCTGCGGCTTCCGGGATGTGATGCAGGCCGCCTGGGGCGTGGCCTCCTACGATCCGGAAAACGCCCGCCGCAAGATTATCGAATCTCTGGCTTACCAGTACGCGGATGGTCACACCCTGCGGGGCTGGAACCCGGTGGACACGCACCACTACTCGGATGGTCCGGTCTGGATCGCTCCTGCCGTGGACAGCTACCTGAAGGAAACCGGGGATTACGATTTTCTGAACCGCGAAGCGGCCTATTTTAATAGCGGCCGGGGCACGGTCTGGGAGCATACCCTCCAGGGAATCCGTCACGCCAGCTCCGATCTCGGCGAGCACGGCCTGGTGCGGATGCACTACGGCGATTGGAACGACTCGCTCAACGGTATCGGCGTGGCGGGCCGCGGCGAATCGGTCTGGACTACTATCGCCATGATCTTTTCCATCAACTGCGCCCTCGAAATCATCCGCCACGTGCTCAAAGACAAAGCGCTGGAGAAGGAGCTGTCTCAGCGGGCGGCCGGGCTGGAAAAGGCGGTGCAGGAACAGGGCTGGGATGGAGAATGGTATCTCGAGGCCTACAATGACGCCGGGGAGAAAGTGGGCAGCCACAGTGAGACCGAGGGCCGCATCTACCTGAACCCGCAGTCCTGGGCGGTCCTGGCCGGCATAGCCAAGGGCAAGCGCCTGGAGCAGATCCTCCGCGCCATCGACAATGAGCTCGAGTGCCCCTATGGCTCGCTGGTCCTTACTCCCGCCTACCGTAAGCGCAACCCCGGGATCGGCCGGATCACCTGGTTCGTGCCGGGGATGTGGGAGAACGCCTCGCCCTACTGCCACGGCACCTCGTTCAAGATCATGGCGGACACCTATCTCGGCCGTGGCGACAAGGCTTACCAGTCGATGCTGAAAGTCCTGCCGGACAATCCCGGGAACCCCTGCACTGTTTCGGGCTGCCCGCCCTACCAGGTGACCAACATGTACTACGGGCCGGAGCATCCGCGACCCGGCCGGATCCTTTACTCCT
>MFIX01000100.1 GCA_001780825.1 Candidatus Glassbacteria bacterium RIFCSPLOWO2_12_FULL_58_11
TTGGCCAGGCATTCATCCGCTCCGGCCTCGCGGGCCCGCTGGAACATTACCTCATCCGGATACCCGGTGACCACGATAATTTTGGCCTGCTCACCCTGGACGCGGTTCCTCAAATCGCGGCAAACCCTGAACCCGTCGATGCCCGGCATGACCAGGTCGAGCACCAGCACATCCGGCTCGAATTCGCCGATCATCCGGCCGGCATCATAGCCATCCCCAGCCTCTTTCACATTGAAAGCGGGCTCTTTCTGCAGGGCCCCGACCAGGCTGTGACGGAAAGCATCCTCATCATCCACCACCAGCACTTTTACCGGTGAAATCTTGTCGGTGGTCGGCAGCGGGAAGCCGCGCTCCTTGAGGAATTCCAGCACGTCCAGACGGCGGAAGCGCTTGTGGCCCCCGGGAGTGGTAGCGAACTTGATCTGCTTTCTGAAACACCAGGAACGGACCGTATCGGGAGACACTCCGCAGAGTTCGGCGAGTTCCCTCGGGGTGAGCAAATCTTTCATATGATATCTCCTTGAGATTACAGTAGGTTAGACTATTAAAGCACAAAAACCGTTGCCTGTCAAGTAATCTTTGCAAATTTTTTTTAAATGGCAAGGAAATTATTCATCCGCCCGCGGCCTAATTTCCCGGTCTGAAAGTCCTATTTAAAAGGCCGGGCCTCGCCTGAGGAGAGGATCGCCCCGCTCTGGCGCAGCAAGGCCTGCAGCTCAGGCAGGGGAATTTCATCGACCTGGCAGTTGTATTTCACGCAGAGCGCGGCAGCCTGACCGGCGGCCTGACCTAGGACCATCCTGACCGGCTCGTGGCCCAGGGCCGCATAGCCGACATGACTGGCGGACACGCAGCAGGAGACCAGCAGGTTCCTGACCCAGGTGGGGAGCATAATCGAGTAGGGGATCTGGAAGGGACGGCACGGCAGGAGGAAATAACCTTCCGGCCGCGGGTAAGGCGGTTTCAGCGGCCCAGTGGCGTGCGATTCCAGCGGGTAGCCGCCCACGCCGACCGCATCTCTTTTGAGAGTGTCGGTAAGCGCATCCTTGCCGGTGAACGTGAACAGCCCGTGCAGCCTGCGGGCCTCCCGGACATCCAGCTGGAAGGGAAGGTTGCGGTTTTCGGTGAACTCATCGGCGGCCGGATGGAACCGCGCGAAACGCTCCCGCAGGCCGGAAGGAATTCCCGGGGCGGTACGGAGGAACTTCCAGAGGCCGAGGAGATACTCGAGATGCGCTTTTTCAATCTGCCGGCGCTCCTCGTAAGTCCCCTCCGGGTAACCCTGGCTGCCGCCGACCAGGTCAGCGGAAAGCGGGCAGCTTATATTATTGCCGACCTCGAACTTGCGGTTCGGCAGAGCGTTGAAAGTCATAAAGTCTTCGCAGGAAACTTCATTTCGCCCGCGGATAAAATCATGGAGGATACGGTAATTTCCCGGGTCGTAGCTCTCGGGCTCGGGCCAGGGCGCCGAGTTATCGGCGCTGTCGGTGAGGCAGAGATTAAAGGAGCAGGCCTGGATCAGGCTGTCCGCTGTGCCGCTGCTTCCAGGAAGGGGATGCCCGGTGGCCGGGTCCTGGAAGACCACCCCGGCCAGGTCCTCGCCGAACAGCTTGCGCTCCTCCCGGCCCAGGCTGAACGGCGCGCCGGCCTCGGCAAACAGATCGCCGGTATAGGTGGCATCGAGAAAGACCCGGCTGGAAAGCCAGCGCCGCTCGCCGGATTGGGAGCGCTCGAGGAGCAGGCTGTCGATCCGGTTCAGCGGGGCCTGAAGGCCGGCCAGACGCCAGCCGCGGAGCAGCTCAATATTTTCATGCCCTGCCAGGCGCTCAAAGATCAGGCCGGCCACATGCGGCTCGAAACGCAGCCCGGAACAGCAGCTTTTGTACTGCGGGGATTCGGGTCCATAGGTATCCCGGTAATACGCGGCTATCTGGCGGAATACCTCCGCCGGAATACCCCCCAGATAATCCGGGTCGCCGTAATCCAAGGCACCGAGGCCGGAGGCCAGCAGGCCCCCCAGATGCTCCGAGTCCGAGATCAGGCAGACCCGGCAGCCGGAGCGGGCGGCGGCCACGGCGGCGACAACCCCGGAGGGCGTGCCGCCCAGCACTACCAGGTCGTATTCGGCCGGACCCAGACCGGCCGGGGCGCAGGCCAGGCAGACAAACAAGACCCAGAGTGTGGCTAATTTAGAGTATTTTTTCAGCATAATTCGGCGGCCTTTGCGGCTCAGGCTGGAATTCAGACTACGATCCTCTTGCGCAACTGGCTCGCGGCCAGCGGCCAGAGAGCCGCGCAGTAGGCCAGGCAGACCGCCAGGTCGAGAAGAAGGCCGGGAGTGAAACGCCCTATGCAGCAGGCGCGCATCAGGCCCACCAGATAAGTCATCGGCAGAACGCCGCAGAGATGCTGCAGCGGGATGGGAAGCTGTTCCAGGGGAAAAATCGCCCCGCTGAAAAAGTACATCGGAGTAATCACTCCGGTCAGGTAGAAATTGAAGTTGTTGATTTCCCGCACCTGGCTGGTCACCAGGATGCCCAGCAGGGCGAAGATCATCCCGCCGAGAAAGCCCAGCAGCGGTACCAGCAGCGACCACCAGGACCCGACCAGACCGAAAGAGCCAACCACCAGCAGCACCCCCAGGCTGAACATCGCGGCCTTGGAGGCCACCCAGAGCAGCTCGCCGAGAAGCATTTCGACAAAGGATACCGGGCTGCCCAGGATCGCCTCGTAGATTTTCTCGTACTCCATGCGGATGAAAGTCCCATAGGTGGTCTCGAAGCTGGAGGACCACATCGGCGAGGCCGCCATCATGCCCGGGGCCAGAAAGACGGCATAGGATACTCCGCCAACCAGCCCCATGTAGGACGCCAGTCCAACCCCCAGCGCCAGAATGACCATCAGCGGCTCGAGGAACGGCGGCAGGATATTGGCCAGCAGGAACTTGAAATAAACGCGCTGATGGCGCCGCCAGACCGAGAACACCCGCCTGTACATCGGCTGCGGGGCGGGCAGCTCGAAGGCTGTCTCACTCATCGATCAGCGTCCTCCCGGTAAGCTTGAGGAACAGGTCCTCGAGGTTCGCGGGCCGCAGGATTCCTTTACGGCTTCCCGGAAGGTAGGGCACCCGCGAAAAATCGCTTTCCTCCCCGGCCATGAAAAACACCCGGTCTCCATAGTGTTCGAAAGCCAGCCCGGACTCGCGCCAGCCGCCATCCAGGTCGCGGCTTCCCACCTCGAGCACCAGACGCGGCAGGTGCTCGGCGATCAGCCTGTCCGGAGCGCCGTTATGCAGGATTTTGCCCCGGTCCATGATTACCAGACGGTCGCAGAGCCGCTCGGCCTCATCCATGTAGTGGGTGGTCAGCACGACAGTCACCCCCTCGCCGGTCAGCTTGCGCAGCACGGACCAGATCTGGTGCCGGGCCTGGGGATCGAGGCCGGTGGTCGGCTCATCGAAAATTACCAGCCGCGGCTTGTGGACCAGGGCCCGCAGGATCACCAGGCGCCTCTGCATGCCGCCCGAAAGCTGCTTGATCCGGGCCTCCGCCCTGTCGGAGAGCTCCATGAACGGCAGAAGCTCAGCCAGGCGCTCCCGCAACTGACGGCCGCGCAGGCCGTAGTAGCCGCCATAAACCTCGAGGTTCTCCCTGACTGTCAGCTCGAAATCAAGGTTGTTGCTCTGCTGGACCACGCCGATCACCTGGCGCAGGCGGACACCCTCGGTCACCGGGTCCAGCCCGAACACCTCGAGCTCCCCGGAAGTCCGCGGGCTGAAATCGTAGAGCATGCGCATGGTGGAGGTTTTGCCGGCGCCGTTCGGGCCCAGAATCCCGAAGCACTCGCCGGCATTGACCTCGAAATCTATTCCATCCACGGCGGTCAGCTCGCCGAAACATTTGCGCAGATTTCTGGCGCGGATCACCGGCCGGCCGGGCATAAGCTATCCTCAGATGATAGATTCATTCGATCTACCTGTTTAATCCAAACTGCCTTGCTCCGAATTACCCACCCCGTCCCGGTACGCTGTGGACATGCCTCACGAGAGGGAGATTTTGCTGTCTTATCCCTTGTTTTACTCTCAAGCATACACTGTGACATACCCGGAAAATTGTCCAACCTACTGCCGGGCCTCCACCCGGGCCACCCACCTCCCCGGACCGGGCGCGCCGAGCGGAATGTACGGCTCGGAGCGGACCACATAGGCCGGCTGCCAGGCCAGGTAGTCGGCATCGAACCAGCGGACCTCGAAGGCTGCGCCTGCGGGCGCGCGCGCAGGCTCCAGCAGGACCCGGCCGCCCTCGGGAAACATGACCGCCCAGGCGCGGCCTTCCTCTTCCAGGCAGTAGGCCTCGTTTTCGGAGCGGTCCTTGAGGAGCCGGTCATTGACCCGGCTGAGGAAAACCTCGAACCCGGCCAGGGACTCGCGGATTCCCCGGATCGCCCGGCGGGCTGTGCTGTTTATGCCTATACCGCTGCCCGCCTCGGTGGGCCGGTGGAAGCGGGTGCTGGCGCATCCGCCCCAGACATTGCCCCAGAAGCGGTCCACGGCCAGGCGGGGGTTAAGCCAGCGCTCCCCGCCGCGCACGGCGTAAACCTTGGTGTTGTTTACCGGCCGCGGGCTGTCCTTGATCCGCTCCCGCACATAAGCCAGGGCCTCCTGGTGTTTCTGGCCCTCCTGCCAGTTGTTCTGGCTGATATCGATAAAATCGTATGTTTCCGGGTGATCGATCGTGAACAGGTGCCAGGGATGGGTCAGTTCCCAGGGGTCCCACATTTCGGTGACAAAGACCTCCCGGCCCGCCTGCGCGGCTTTCTTCTTTATATACCCGGCCCAGTATTCGCCCCAGCGGGGATCGGCGCTGGTCTCGTTGTCCATCGCATAGAGCACGTTGTCGTATTGAAAGGTAAAAGAAAGAATTTTGTCGACAAATTTTTCCTGGTAGGGCAGCACGACTTTGTTGTTGAGATACTTTGGCGGAGTGCGGAAAAAGGGGTTGTCGGCCCGGGTGGGATGGCTCTGGTTGACAGAGGGAAGTCCACTTCGAGCCTCGGTGTAATTGGAATTGAGCGACGGATTGAACGGGTTGAACAGAGTCCAGGCCTCGCGATAGTAGGAGAAAGTGGCCCAGACTTCCACTTGAACGACCACATCACGGCGGTGGGCCTCGGCGAGCAGGCGGGAGAAACGCTCCCAGTACTCAGAGTTGAAACGGTCGAGATCATAGCTGCCGTTAACCCGGGCGAAAGGCCAGGGGCGGGTTGAGTCCTGGGAGGACATCGTGTTGCGGATCACATTGCCGCCGCAGGAGACTAGGGTATCGAGCTGCTCCTCGAATCCCGCGTACTGGAAGAGATCATCATCGGCCGACCCACCCAGCAGCAGCACCGGCTTGCCGCGGAACTCCCAGTAACGCAGGTTGTCCGGCCAGGGGCGGATTCCCTGGCTGAAAGCCCCGGAATAGGCCGCGGCCAGGGAAACCATTAAAATGGAAATAAATACTTCCCTGGATAGATTTTTTTTCATTTCAAACTCCTCAGAAAAAAGAAAGTTATTAACCTGAATAATTCATAGCGAGGCATGCCTCGCCCCTACGGGCTGTGACTGGCCGTATTCGATCAATAGATAGTCCCCGGACTCACGCCCTGCAAGCGAAAGAAAGACTGTGCTCAATGGATTTTTCCCTGGGCCGCGACCTGCCAGATCTCCTCAACCCGGCCCCGGCGCACCCCGTACATCACGTGATGCATGTTGACCGCGGTGCAGACATGGTTGGGGATGATATCCACCAGGTCCCCGGCCTTGGGCGCAAAACCGCTGTCACCCAGGAGTAAATATCCGTGTTCCTCGTTCATTTTCTCGAACAGGACCCGCGGGCACTGCACCAGGCGTCCGTGGCCCGCGCCCCGCAGCCGGCCGGCATCCGAGAAAGTCTTGCTCCCGCCGTCGATTATCGCCTTGCCCGGCACGGCGGTGCTGACCACCCGGCAGCGCACCTTGAGCGCGCAGTCCTCCCAGCCGGCCGCGCCGACCTCGACATAGTTGCAGTCGTTGAAGATATACGTCCCGGGCCGGATTTCGGTCAGACCACGCAGCCGGTGGCTGTAATAGGCGGTCGGTGTGCTGCCGCCGGAGACCACGGAGACTGTCACGCCCGCTTTCTCGAAGCTCCGCCGGGCCTGCTCGACCCGCTCCCCCAGGCGCTCGATCTTCTCCGCATCCGTCTCCTTGATATGCCCGGGGTAGAACATTATCCCGGCGACCG
>MFIX01000101.1:0-6006 GCA_001780825.1 Candidatus Glassbacteria bacterium RIFCSPLOWO2_12_FULL_58_11
ATATTAGGCTGTCTACCTTAAACCGCCCCTCGATGTCGAACCATCCTTCATCCAAATTACCGGAAGTGACCCTCAGCGAGTATTCCCCATATTGAGTTTCGGAATGCTCTCCTCCAAAGCTTGACCTATAGCTAAAGTACCTGAAGTTGTACTTCCAGCTCGCCCCAGGAGCAAGCGGAATTAACTTAGGCGTTCTTAATCCGGTGCTGTCTAAACCGGTCGTGTCCGCTGGTTCATTATCCAAAGGACTGTAAGGGTTATCCTTGCCGCAGGCGAGCGCAACCAGCAGAGCGCCGCAGACAAGAATTTTAAGTGTCAATTTAAGGTTCAATTTTTCACCCGAAGTTTCAAAGACCCTTAATACTTTTCGCTAAAAATGGAGCCGCACATCGCTGCACGCCTCCCGGAGCGTCTTTGCCCCGCGCCGGGGACGAATTATTTCAATAAGAATCACTCCGGCCCAGGGGTGTAGGCGATCAGCTTATAAGTGAAATTATTATATTGCCCGAGAGTAGCGTCTATAGGAGTAGAGCCTTTAATGCTGATAAGGCCACCAACGGATGCATTGAAGACGGCAGTGAACACACCAGAAGCATATGAATAAATGAAATAAGTATTATTACTCTTAC
Organism: Candidatus Glassbacteria bacterium RIFCSPLOWO2_12_FULL_58_11; assembly: GCA_001780825.1. Taxonomy (GTDB): domain Bacteria; phylum Gemmatimonadota; class Glassbacteria; order GWA2-58-10; family GWA2-58-10; genus GWA2-58-10. The sequence goes on from MFIX01000101.1 coordinate 630, forward strand.
TTGTACCGAGTAGAACTTTTAAAGGATAAAAATAAAACAGGTTATAAATTGTGAGATAAAAGATATCGAAATTGATCGAAGAATTTGCGCCATAGTAATTCTGCATGATATAAACCAGGCTGTCGCCGCTTTCCAGCCATAAGGTGTCGCGCGCCGAGATTATTTTTCGCTGCAGTGTAGTGTCAGGGACGTTGTATAATGTGTCCGAAAAATCTTCAACCCTTAAAGAGTCGATATTAAGAACGGAATAGTTATCTATTAATCGATCTACATGCAGATGCTCTTCCAGCAGGTATTCCTGGTATCCCTCCAAACTGTCGGCCTCTTTGATCGTCATTTCCAGGGTAGCTTTTACAAATCGCGATCGGGGCAAATAATCACCAAAACAATTCATATTTATTCCATATTTCCAGCTTGCGCCCGCTGCCAAATTCCAGAGCTTGGGCAGGGGCGGCGGCAAAGTATCCGGTTTTGCGGTCGTGTCGGGATTTTCTGAAGTATCCGGAGAAGCGGAGCTGTCTCCGGGTTTGAGCGGGTTGTCTTTGCCGCAGGCGAGCGCCGCCAGCAGAGCGCCGCAGACAAGTATTTTAAGTGTCAATTTGAGGTTCAATTTTTTGCCTTCGATTAAATACTAATCAGCACATTTGCATATATTATGCCGCTTTTGCTCGTATCTTTAATTAATTGACCTGCCTTTACTTGCAAAACTTTTATCAATCGCGCAAATAAGAAACCTGTTACTTTGCGCTGCAATTTATTGGCCGGTGTTACTCCAGGAGTAACATAACTTAGAGACATCGGATTATTTGGCGGGTTATTATAGAGGGAAAGCTGCTCTCGGGCTTGTGCGTTTGATAGATAAGCTTCAAATTATATTCTTCTCTTTTACCGCGTGAAAATGAGATTTTAAATTACTTGCCCCCTGCTCCATTGAACCCTAATATGAAAAACCGGATTTACGCCTGCCTAATTGTCTGTCTCCTGCTGCCCTTTTCCGCAATTTTCTGTTCCCATTCCCCGGAAAGCCCTCTGGAGACAAGGGCCACAGACCTGCTCACGGCCACGCCCGCGCAACAGAGCCTGGACCAGGAGAAAATGGCTGAGGCAGCCCGTCAGGCCGCGGCATTGCCCGATCTGGCGAGCCTGCTGATTCTCCGCAACGGCTACATTGTCTCCGAGCAGTACTTCCATGGGAGCGGCCAGTCCACCGCCTTCAATGTCAAGTCCGTATCCAAGAGTTTCCTTTCCGCGCTGATCGGCATCGCCATCCGGGAGGGAAAGATCGGCAGCCCGGAGCAGAAAATAGCGGACTTTCTCCCGGATTACCTGGGCCAGCCGGCCGATCCGCGCAAAAAGGAGATCACGATCGGCCACCTGCTGACCATGACCGCGGGATTCGAATGGCTGGAGAACGGCCCGGTGGTGCAGGACTGGGTCAGCAGCCCGGACTGGATCAAATTCATTTTCAACCTGCCGCAGGTTAGCGATCCCGGGCGGTCGTTCAACTATTCCACGGCCGGGACACACCTGCTTTCGGCGGTGATCTCCCGCTCCACGAAAATGAGCGCCCTGGAGTACGCCAATAAATCCCTGTTTCCGCGGCTCGGGATCAGCGGCGCCAGATGGGACACCGATCCGCAGGGCTATTGTTTCGGCGGGGCGGAGCTTTACCTGACCGCCCGCGACCTGGGGAAATTCGGACTCCTGTATTTGAACCGGGGGTCGGCGGCCGGAGAGCAGATAGTTTCTGAGGACTGGGTGCGGGAATCCACCCGGAGACAGGTGGAGGTGGGCGGCGATCCGCTAAAAGAGGGGTACGGATATCTCTGGTGGATCAGGCAGTACTACGGGGTTTACGTTTATTACGCTGCGGGCGCCGGCGGGCAGTTCATTTTTTGCGCGCCGGATTTGAATATGGTTGTCGTGTCCACTTCCATACTGGCCAATTCCAGCGATCAGAGCCGCGTTTTTCAACATTATATTTCGATGCTGAAATTGCTGGACCAGCAGATCCTGCCCGCGGCGGCCAGGTGAGCCTCCGGGACATTCTCGCGCAGCAGGCTGCGCACCGGCAGCCGTTAAATGTAGCGGAAGCGGGCTTGTGCAATCAGGCTTGTGGATGCAAATTTTATCCGGAGCCGCACGAGACAATCAGGGAAAGCTTTGGGAGGACTCCCGGAAGTATAGCGCGCGAAGACCTAATTGGGCGCAATCCGGCCTAGAGGCAGGCGCATGTAAGCACCCGCCGCAGCCCGGTCCGCGCGTCAAGGGGCAATGCCCGGGAAACAAGCCGGGCCTGAGTTCCGCCTCAGGCGGCGCCTGCGTGATGAGTTATTTACACAGAATTTCAGGCTGAGCGTAGCGCGGCGCTTTCCGGCTGGACCGAGCCGAGATCGGAGAGCAGATCGAGATCGGCCAGCAGGTCCCGCATCGGCGCCTTGAGCCGGTAAGCGAAAGCCTGAGCTCCATAGACCCGGATGATGTCGCAGATATCCTTGAACAGCACCAGGCCGTGCAGATCGATGTAGTCCACCTCGTCGAAATCGATGACAATCGCTTTCGGCTCATCCTTGAACGAGGCCATGATATCCATCTTGAGACGGTGAACTTTAGGACCGCACATCTGGGCGGGGGCCTTGAAGGTCACTCCATCCGTGAGTGAATTAATAACATCGGCCATCTTTTCCTCCCTGAAAAGATTTAGTGAGAGATATGTATTACTGCGGTTTTTTATTACCGTGTAATTATAGATTCGACAAAAGTAAATAATACTTTAGCTATTCCTGTATTAGAGAATCATTCAGAGTCCACGCGGAGAGCGGAAATGGAAAAACTGGCCCTTCACGGCGGAGAGCCCGCCTGCAGCACGAAGATCGACCCCACCTCCCACCGTCCCCTGCGTTTCGGCGCCGGGGAAAAAGATGCCCTCCTGCGGGTGGTCGACTCGGGGGCGCTTTGCCGGACATTCGGCAGTGAGGCACTCAGCCTGGAACGGGAATTCGCTGAATATTTCGGCAGCGGCTACGCGGTGGCTTCCTCGAGCGGCACGGCGGCGATCCACACCGCCCTGGCCGCGGTGGGCGTGGGCTGGCAGGATGAGGTAATCACCAGCCCGATCACGGATATGGGCTCGATAACCGGGATTATCAAACAGGGCGCGCGGCCGGTATTCGCGGATGTGGACCCCTGCGCTTTTAACATGACCCCGGAGACAATCGAGGCGGCGATCACCGCCCGGACCCGGGCGATCCTGGTGGTGCACCTGGCCGGCCTGGCCTGCGATATGGAGCGGATCTGCGAGATCGCGGCCGGCCGCGGTGTGGCGGTGGTGGAGGATGTCGCCCAGAGCTGGCTGGCGGGCTACAAGGGAAGGCTGGCTGGAACTTTCGGACAGATCGGCTGTTTCAGCTACAACGGCTACAAGCACATCTCCACCGGGGATGGCGGCATGTGCGTGACCGAGGACCCCGAGCTGGCGCGCAGGATGAGGCTCTTTGTGGACAAAGCCTACGACCGGAGCAAAAGCGTGCGCAACCCAGAGGTTTTCGGGATGAATTACCGCATGACCGAGCTTCAGGCGGCGGTCGGACGCGTGCAATTGAGGAAGCTTGCCAATATCATCGCGCGCCGGAGAAAGATTGCCGCAAGCTTTTTTGCGGCCCTTGAAAAGACTCCCGGCCTGCTCCTGCCGGCCGTGCCGGAAGGCTCGGCCCACAGCTGGTGGTACCTGGTGCTGCGCGCGGACAGGCAGAGGATCAAAACTTCCACAGCCGAGCTTACCGAGGCCCTGGCAGCCGAGGGCGTACCGGCCTGGACCGGGTACTGCGGCGGCCTGCCGGTCTATCTATACGACTGTTTCCAGGACGACTCGAAAGCATTCTACCGGATGGCCCCCCTGCTGCCGGGAGGCGCAGGCTCGCTGGCCGGCCTTTATCCACGGGGACTCTGCCCGGTGGCCGAGGAGCTGCTGGGGGAGATGATCATTGTCGCGATGAGCGAGTTCTACAACGAGCGGGAAGTCCGGGAGATGGCCCAGGGCATCGATAAGGTATTTTGCTGGTATTCAAGAGTCTGAGCTTCAAGAGAAAAAGCGAGGCGCTCAGCTTACATTGAAGAATCGGCTTTTCGAGCCGGTCGGGCTTAGATTGATCTGGGCGCGCTTGCCGCAGCGCGGACACCAGCCGACATAGGCGGTATTCTTCTGATTAAGATAAATATGGCTGTAGACTTTGCAGCATTCCCATTGAATGCCGATAAAGGGCTTAGGCCCCCGGGGTGCGCCCTTTTCTGGCTGTGAATCCTTTCTGTCCATCTCCGGCTCCGTCATATCCGTTCAGCTTCCTTACATCCAGGCTGCCGCAATCCAACTGCCTGTTCTTCACCGCGTTACGCTTGCAAATTGCGGGCCAGGCCGTCCAAATTTTACCTCTCGCGCAGCATCCCGCACACCGCCGGTAACAGCCGGCGGCCGATGAGCCGCAGGTCTTCCTCGGTCCGGCGATACCACGAAAAACTCAGCGACACTCCACCCGAGTCATGGGTCCGGATCAGCCACTGCCAAAGGTGATTCGCAGCGGTATTTCCCTCTCCGACAAAACTCACATTCCAGACATAATCCTGAAACGTTCTCTCCGGCATGCGCGCCAGCAGGCCCTCAGCCACCCAGCGGTGCGTGCACCACATCCCGTCATCCCCCTTGTGCGGCCAACTGTGCACATCGACCCAGAGCGCCGGCCTGATCCGGTTGACCAGCGCCAGCAAGGTGAGCGCCGCCGGGTCATCGGAGTCGGAGCCGAAACTCAGGTTCACCCCTTTCGGCCGGGTCTGCTGGTTCATACCAAGCGCCACACCGTCCGGGTTGATCATCGGCAGCAGGTAAACGTCATTCTCTTCAAGCAGTTTATCGGCCTCCGGGCCGCCGGCCTGAAAGTATTTGATAATCTCCTCGAGGATATAGGAGCCGCCGGTCTCATAGGGGTGGTTCCGGGCGGTGAACAGGACCACTTTTTTCTCCCGCTCCCCTTTGCCCTGGCCGGTTGCCTTGATACACCAGATGTTTCTGCCGTAAAAGGATTTGCCCTCCACCCATTTTTCAAATTTTTCGCTTGGCTTTAACCCGCTCATGAATCGCTCGAAATTCTCATAGCTGTACCGGGGATAGAAACCGACATAGGTCGTGCCGGGCGCGGCCGGGACTACCAGCCTGGCCTCGATACCCTCCACTGTGGCGCGGGTCCAATGCCAGCGCCCGATATCGCCGTAAAAGTAAGCGTCGTATTCATAGTCCGGATGCTCACGGAGGACCGGCCATTCTATGATAAACTCGACATCGCGGGCCAAGCTGTCATGGTTAACCACCCGGACATTGAAGCGGAAG
>MFIX01000101.1:6047-8929 GCA_001780825.1 Candidatus Glassbacteria bacterium RIFCSPLOWO2_12_FULL_58_11
CCGGAAACGCAGGGGGGCCTCCCGGATAATGTCTTTCAGCGACTGGGGATTGGCCCCGTCGAATCCCGCCTCCACCTCCACCAACGCGCTTTCGGCGTGCAGGAGAGCGGAGACAGCCGGGTACAGGACCGTGATTATGATCAGGATACAACGCTGCATTTGACCTCCCGCGGACGCGCCAACAGGGACTGATGGATTCAATGAGAGGGGCAAGGAGTGCCGAAAGGTTTTCTGCAGGAGACAGCGCAGTTCGAAACGGTTCAAGGCAGACGGTCCAGGGCTTTACGCGCTTCCTCGAGCTGGATCAGGGTAACCTGGCTGTCGATGAAAACCGAGTAAACTCCTCTCGGGCGGGCGACCAGCTCGATCAGGCTGTCCTCAGTGTCCCATTTGACGTGCAGAATGACATTACCCGCCTCATCGACCGAGGCGTACTGTTCATAGGGGCGGCCGTACTTGGTCATCATGGAGAGGAGGAAAGAATTGAAGGTGTTGCTTTTGAAGGCGTCGGAGTAAAAAACTTCCGCGTGGAACAGCTTGTCGTTGTAAAAGCGATACTCGATTTTGTAACGCTCGGGGTCCGGGTTGAGAGCGACCACCGAGGAAAAATCACTATCCGTTGTTGGTTTGTAATATACCGTATCGGAAACGCCGTCCTGGGCCAGATGAGCCAGAACATCCGCGGCGCTCATGCCCCAGTTGGCCCAGCCGTAGCCGGTGACTTTCGGTTCGAGGGGAATTTCCTGTCCCAGGACATCGGCGATTTCCAGCACCTCGCCGCCCGGAACTCTTTGGCCTTTCTCAACCGCCTGGGCGGCAGGCGCCTCCTGAGCGGGTGCAGTAGCTTGAGCGGCCTGGGCCTCGGTTTCAGCCATCTGCGCCTCGCTCTTCGCTTTCGGCGAAAGGACGAGCCAGAAGATCAGCAGGATCAACAGAAAACTGCCGACCATCCCTCCCAGGCCGAATATGATCAATTTTAGCTTGTCGTTCATGAGCCGCCGGAACAGACTATGAGAAAAAAGGGTTTCTCATAAAATAATATACTTCCCCGCCCTGTCCGATAAAAAAAAGCTCCATCCGCCAGCCTGACTGTAATCGGGAAGTCTATCGCTCAAAAGGGCGTAACCCTAAGGGTATTATCGTCCGGGGACTGATCTCTCTTGAACTTAACTAAGCTGAACATAAATGCCTGCTGAAGAATCCGCTCGAATCGCGCATAATTATGGTCAAAAAGAAATTTCGCTCCAGGAGGCGCAGGCAGCCGAACTAGATCACAGCTGAAAGTCTCTGAATGATCCGGACTAAAAGAGGCCCAGAAACTTCTTTTTCTTCGGCTCTCCCAGCAGCTTGATTATCAGGGCGGGCTCGAAATTCAATTCCTTGAGCTTTTCCCGGATCGCTTCCGGGTCCATGCCGGACTGTTCGAGCTTAGCCACTACCGCCTTGGCTTTGGGCTCCTGCTGGGTGATCCGGATCTTGATGATTTCCTGACGCATGTCGCCGGCTTTTTCCATCAGCACGTTGATGCGGCTGCCCTGGGCGTCAATCTGCGCCTTACGGGTCATGGTCAGCTTGCCGGCTTCCTTTTCCTTGCGCATCAGCTCGCTCTGCGCCGCCCTGAATTTCTGGCCGGCCTGCATGACATTGGTCAGGCTTTTCATCGCCAGGTTGACATCGCCGGCGCGCAGGTAAATTTCCGCGATCAGGATCATCAGGTCGGTGGCCTGTACGATATCCGAATAGCGCGGATGGCTCTGGTAGGCTTCCTCGAAATACTTGGCCGCCTTCAGCATGCACTCCGTTTCGGATGAGGGAACCTCCGGCCAGAGCTTGACCAGTTTCGCCAGGAAATTCTTGTACTCGGCCCACAGACCGTCCGGATCCTCCTTGCCGGTCTGCTCCCGAATCAGCCAGCCCGTGCGCAGGCAATAGCTCGCGATCTTATTAGTGTCACGAATATCTACAGTTACCAGCTCCTGGATATAAATCGCCAGCAGATGGAGGTTCAGAGCGATTTTGAAATTCATCTGGTCGTAGTTCACCTCGCTGCCCAGCAACTGAGTTATCTGCTTCTGCGTCGGTTTTAATTGCAGATAAATCTTCTTCAGCGCGTTGAAATTACTGTTTACATCCTCGCCGGGCTTGAGGAAATCTCTCTGCGAGGCGGTGTATTTGCAGGCGTGGCAGTGCCAGAAATGGTAGAACGGTGGATGGTATTTGTTGAATTCTTCATCCATCCACTTGTAGGCGGAGACATGCCTGTCGCTTTCCACGGTCTTTTCGAGATAGCTTTTGGGCATAATAAAGCGGTTCTCCGCCTGGGAACCGCAAACCGGACAAGCTACTGTTTTCTTGACAAAGGGTGATTTCCCATTGCTCATGCCAGGCGCCCCTTTTTAAATTAGAGGAAGGTAAACACCCGCAGAGGGTGCGTGTTTCTTAAATAATGATAACTATCTCGATAGAATCGGTCGCCTTTCCTTCTTTACCGGTCTGCAGGCCGCTTCACTCTCATCCTGATCAGACAAACTACAAATAACTTTACATAAAACAACCTTAAAAAACAAGTTTTGCCGCAGACTGAGACATTTTTTGCACAGGCTTCCGGCAGGTCCGCCTTGGGCGGACCCTAATCCACGGGCGAAGCAATATTCAAAATTGAATTCAATTCAGCGGGATTTTCCGAGGAAAAGACAACCGGTTTGAACAAGGGAATCTTAAAGTCAGCGGTTGTAGGGGAGACCGGGAAAGGAACCAGGCGCGAGAAGGCCCGGCTACTTTAGCAGAATCATCTTGCGGATCAGGGTCTGGGCGTCGGAGCGCAGACGGTAGAAATAAACGCCGCTGGGCAGGGAGCGGCCCGCTCCATCCACTCCGCTCCA
>MFIX01000102.1:0-3985 GCA_001780825.1 Candidatus Glassbacteria bacterium RIFCSPLOWO2_12_FULL_58_11
TATAACCTGTCCGCTGGATGAATTTCTGTTCGGCAAATGGTGCCGCTCGTTCGGCTATAGCGGGCTGAACGGTAGAACACCGGAGCAGGAGCTGCGCATGCAACTGCATCTCGACCTGGGAGCGGTCCCGACAATCACGGTACGCTCAGCGGATGAGGTGGAAAACCCCAACCCGATGGTTAAGAAGATGCTCGAGCTGGCGGGCCAATAGCAATTAAGAGCATTGTAGCGGTCCCGGAGAGGGGGCGGCGCGCGCATGGAAAACATGCGCTGCGCGGGGCGCCGGCTTCTCTCCGGCGCCCCGCGCCTGTGCAGAATTGCACAGGCGCCGCCCCCCGGTCTTCGAGATTCCTCAGCGCCTGTCCTTTTAGTTAAGCCTGCGGGCCGTTTGCACTTTTTGAGCCGTTCCCCCCGCCTGCATATATTATAATTGGAATTCTTCCTCGGAGTATTACCTATGCCTCTGCGAAAAGACGACATTTCCTTCACTCTCCTTCAGATTCGTCTCGGTATCGCCGCTGGCCTTGCTTCCTGCCTGGTTTATCCCGCAATGATCTTTTTGCATTTGCCCTATGCCGGGATTGTCGTGCTGGCCGCGGTTCTGGGCCCCTTGTTGGGAGTGGCCGGGCTGGGCCTGGGCAAACTGCTGCGGATTCCCCGGCGCTCCGTGTCCGCAAAAATGGCGGCCGTCTTTACTTTTACCGGAGGGGCACTTATGACCGCCATGCTGCTGGTCCAGTTGGCGGTCAAGGCGCGGGCCGGAAGCTCAGGCGCATCGTCCGAGCTGATCGGAGTATGGCTCGGCCTGGATGTGGCGCTGGATGTCTATCTCGGGCTGGGCACCGGGCTTTTCGCTCTTGCCATGCTGCGCCATCCGCGGTTCGGGCCATGGCTCGGGATTCCCGGCCTGCCAATCGCCGCGGGACTGCTGGTCCTCAACCTCTACACTTTTCCTACCCCGCCCGCGGATGCCGGGCTGGTCGATCTGGGCCCGCTGGTCGGATTGTGGTTCCTGGCGGCGGCTGTCCAGGCCTGGCGCTCATTGCGCTGGGCGGAAACAACCCTGGCCAGGGAAATTTTGGGAGATAAGGCGGCGGGAGCTCCGGATGCCGGTTAAGCGGCGCAAGGCAATTGACAGGCCGGGCCCGAGGACTAAAATCTTCCTGGAGATATCTCCACCTGCGGCTGAAGGAGAACTACCGAACGGGAGCGTAAAGTATATCACCCTCGATCCCGTCCTCCGGCTCTATTAATTTCAGGCGATATCGACATCATCCGAGCGGGTCGATTCCAGGAAGAAATCATAGCAGTTGTCCTTCAGCTTCTTGTCCGCCCTCAGCTTCATGCCCTGCCTGGGATGCTGGTTCAGGTGGCCGCTGATTCCGTAGATATCGTTGAAGCCCCACTCGATACTGTGGCGCAGCGGTACGAATTCATCCTGGATCACCTTGTACACCGGCCGCACATCGAACTTCGGGTTCTTGAGGAAGTTCAGCAGCAGCTCCAGGTTGCAGTTGCCCGCGCCCCGGCCGATACCATTGATCGTGGCGTCCAGCAGGTTCACCCCGTCGATAATCGCCTGCTGGGTGTTGGAAAAGCCGAGCTGTTGGTTGTTGTGAGCGTGAAACCCGAGCTCCTTGCCGGGCGCGTGTTTCCGGTAAAGGTCCAGATAATATGTAACCTGTTCCGAGTAAAAAGCGCCGAAACTGTCCACCAGATACAGAAAATCGGCCTCGGGAATCTCGTTCACCTGCTCCAGCGCCTCGATCAGGTCGCTTTCGATCGCCGCGGAGACCGCCATGATATTAATCGTGGTCTGGTATCCCAGGTACTTGGTGCGTTTTACCAGATCGATCCCCTTGTCGATATCGGGCACATAGCAGGCCGTGCGGATCATATCCACCGGGCTTTGATCGCAGGGGACCAGAGTTGATAGGTCCACCCGGCCGACATCGAACATCACCGCCACTTTCGGGCGGTACTCCGATTCATGGGAGTCGATCACCCGCTTGATATCGTCATCATCGCAGAAATTCCAGATACCGTACTTTTCCCGCGTGTATTCCTGGCTCACCGCCAGCTTCTTGCCGAACTCCATGATATCGACCCCGGATTCGCAGATCGAACGGTAAACCGCATTGACAAAATCGCGCGAGAACTGGTAATCGTTAATCAAGCCGCCATCGCGGATCGTGCAGTCCAGGACCTTGATTTCTTCGCGGAACATTAAGCTTCTCTCCTTCGATAATAAGTAATCTTTACACTAGATCGGACCAGAGAATTTTCCCGGCAGTCTTCCCAAAGCTTTTTAAGCGCCTGCCGGCTCGTTATGAGTGTTTTTTGCCGAAAGAGAAGATTACTTCAATCCATGAAAAACAGCAATAGCCTGGTTGCTCCCGGCCGATAGCCTTACCAGCCCAGCCTCTCGATAATCTCGGCCGCTGTCCGGCTGAAAGGTCCCTCGCTCTCCAGCGAGAGCGTGGCGGTCATCGCGGCGAATTCTCCCTGCCGGGCCGGGCTGTCGAACAGCTCAACGGCCTTGAGGAAGCCGGCCAGGTAAGAATCCCCGGCGCCGGTCGGGTCGGCGATCAACCGGGGCGGAAAGGCCCGGATTTCGTACTCCTGGCCGCCGAGGAACAGCCGGGAGCCTTTTTCCCCCCGGGTCACCACGACCGCCCCGGCTCCGAGCCCCAGCAGGGAGCGGGCCGCCGGTCCGATCTCAGCCTGACGGCTGATAAAGCGTAGTTCGTTTTCATCGAGAAAAACGTAATCCAGATACGGCATGAAAGCCAGCGCTTTTTCCGGGCTTTTCCAGATGATCCGCCCCTCCTCCAGATACCGGATGGTTCCCTGGGCGGAGAGCACCAGTTCAGTGTCCAGACCGGCCAGATACTCCACCAGCTCCAGCGGCAGGTCCGCATTGAACAGCGGCCCCAGGATGATATAGTCCAGATTGCCCGGCAGAAGACCGCGGACCATCCCGGCCGTGATCTCATTACGGTAGATTTCCGCCCGCTGGATCCGGAAATCGGGATCCGGGGAAGGGTATTCATTTTCGAACCGCAGGGTGCCCTCGGCGGGCAGATGCACCAGCCGGGCTTTCAATTCCCCGGGCGCGCAGGGGCTTTCCGCGCCGAAAGTGGCGAACAGCCAGGTATCCACTCCCAGGCGGGCCAGAGCCTCCCCGGCATAATAGGTGACCCCGCCCGGGCGCGAGCGGGATATACCCTGGACTATGTTCCGGTCCCGGCAGAGCGGTCCCAGAATCGCTAAACGCATGTTCCTCAGCTGCTGAGCTTGAATTCAGTAATTAAAAAAGATTTTGATTACCTTTTTGCCACAGGCAAACTCTAAAGCAAAAAATTACAGCAAGCTAAGTACTCCGGCTCGTAAGTTCGGTGACGTATTATAAAACAATGGCGCTAAGCGAATTGCCATGACTAAAGTAATATTTTCTCAACTTTGAATGTGCGCGAACGAGAGTCGCCGCAAAATGGAATATGCGTTGTAGGGGCGCACCCCCGTGTGCGCCCGGACTTACGGCCGGGGGCGGACACAGGGGTCCGCCCCTACACTAAAGATAATATCCTGTATATGATTCGCCGTAAGCTGAGGAACATTCAAATGAGTGCAACGCATCCGTATTTATGAAAGCATGTACTAAGCATTCAGGCCAACTTCAGATTTTCAATATTACAGGTCATTAGGCTGAAAATCGATATTCGAAATTGGATTAAATCGAAAGCCGGCCTGTTCCAATTTCGATTTTCGATTCTCGCCGACACCAATCGCGCTTACACTTGTTAGAGGTTGTACAACCCCTCAGATCTGCTCCGGCACTACATACGGATAACGGTATTCCCGGCTGAGCAGGCTGTCCGCCTCTTTGTCATCGACAAACCGCTCGCGGTCCGAATCGAACTCCAGGGTCCGGCCGGTGCGGTAAGCGATATTGCAGAGATGGCACATCGAGGCGGCGAGATGC
>MFIX01000102.1:4026-5066 GCA_001780825.1 Candidatus Glassbacteria bacterium RIFCSPLOWO2_12_FULL_58_11
GCGCACGGCATCGATGAAATTCCTGAAATGCGGGCCTCCCCCGCTACCGCGAATCTGCATCGCTTTAAGGCCCGCCTCCTCCCAGCCCATGCTGGGGCCGGGCTCTCTTTTGGGGCCGAAAAAGGTGGCCCAGGCCTCGCCCTCGCCCTTTATTTTCATCCAGCCCTCGGAGCCGAAAAAGAGCATGCCCATGTTGATGTCGGCGTCCAGGTTGCTGTCCAGTCCGCGGACTTCGAGCTGGACGATCTTGCCATCCGCGTACTCCATGACCGAAATCTGGGTGTTGGGGGTTTCCTGCTCGCTGTCATAGATAAAAAAGCCGCCGAGGCTCTGAATTTTCCGCGGATGCTCGTATTTCTGCAGCGCCCAGCGCGCCATGTCGGTGTAGTGCGGACCGTTGTTCCCGGTCTCGCCATTCCCGGTGTCCCAGTACCAGTGCCAGTTGTAGTGGAAACGGTTCGGGTTGAAAGGTCGCCAGGGGGCCGCGCCGAGCCACAGATCATAATTCACGCCCGGCGGGACGGGCGAGATCTTTCCCCGGCCGATATTCTCGCGGGGCCGAAAAACAACGCCCTTGGCCATATAGATTTCGCCCAGCTTGCCGCTCTGGATAAATTCGATTGCCGCTTTTCCGATCTCGGAGCTGCGGGTCTGGCTGCCGGTCTGCACCAGGCGGTCATAGCGCCGCGCCGCCTCGACCATCTTGCGGCCCTCGAAGATATTGTGCGAGACCGGCTTCTCGACATAGACATCCTTTCCAGCCTGGCAGGCCCAGATCGTCGCCAGGGAATGCCAGTGGTTCGGCGCGGCGATCGAGACCGCATCAATCTCTTTATCGTCGAACACACGCCGCAGATCGGTCTCGGTCCGCGGAGGCTTGCCGGTAAGGTCGGCGATTTCTTTCACTGCCCTGGGAAACTCCCGCTCATCGATGTCGCAGAGCACCGCGACCCTGACATTCTCGATCCGGGCGAACTCCGCCGCGTGCTCCGCGCCCCTGCCCCGGATGCCGATCACCGCCAGATTGATCGTATAATTGG
>MFIX01000102.1:5092-6678 GCA_001780825.1 Candidatus Glassbacteria bacterium RIFCSPLOWO2_12_FULL_58_11
AAACTCCGGCGATCCATTCCACTCATATTCGCCTCCTCAGGAGAGAATGGGATGAGACTTGGTCCGGCCCGTCTCTCCGGCTCAGGATGATCAGGAAATGTCCGGTTGTCTTTATTAGGATATGAAAGCTGGATAGCCTGTTGTCGGCAGGCAGTGCGATAAATTTACACGATTTTGGAGGGAAATAAACTTTTTTTATCCGGGTGATATTCTCCGGATAATAACAGTACCGGCTCTGCGAATACAGTCTATGGCCCTGCCGCCTGTTAGAGGCAGGTCACCCGGAGAGCATACACTGGCCGCCCAGGCAATTCTCCCGTCGGGCTGGAGAGACTTGACGATTCACTCGCTCATTGCGGCTCGACGTAGAAATCTATTTTCGTGGTATTGAAGGCGGTAAAAATGCCCAGGCCGTTCTCCATGTTGCTCAGCGGCTCGTTGAGGTCCCGCGTGTCCTGATTGCGCGACAGGTACAGGTTCACATACTCCCGGTTGATACTGTAGACGGTGAAGCGGTGACGGCCGTAGTGAGTGAAATTTTTCATACCGATCGGGAAATTGCCGCCGGTGAAAGGATTGGAAACGAACTTTCCCGGATAGGCCACGCTGGAAGATGGATCGATAAGCTCCGGGATTATATCCGTGTTTTCCAAGGTCACATAGTACCACGACCGCCCGTCATCCTCCCAACTGAAAGTCGCCGCAATTACCGAATCATCCACAAAAAGGCCGCCGGGCTGAGTCTGCCAGTCTCCGGTATAGGAGGAAGGCGAGATAAAAATGACCGTACCGTCGGCGTTCAGCCTCAGGTTTTTCGCCTTTTCCGGCACGACAGTCTCTGCGCTGGCCACCTTGTCATAATAAAGGACCTCCAGCCTGAAATGGTCTCCGGCCATAATGCTTAGCGTGTTTTCACCGATACAGTCCGCGGTCGGGCAGTCGTACGGGGTATAGATCCGCTCCGAATAAGTATAATAGCCCTTGCTGTTCCAGGGCGTCAGGACGTAACAGATGTTGTTTTTGATAAGCTGCACCTGGGCATCGTTGATCGGCGGGGCCAGGGTGTCCACGCTTCCCAGGCCGATAGTTGAGGCCAGCCGGAAATCGGCGATCGGCTCTCCGGCATAGAGATAGGCCTCGACTACCACCCGGTCATCCTGGGGAGCAAAATGCAGGGGCTCGGAGCAGCGCAGGAAGAGCGCTGGCAAAAGGAGCAGCAGGAAATGTATGCGTTTCATGATTCCCTCTCTACCTGGAATATACTTGGAAATAAACAGTTGGCGTAAAATTGAGCATCTTTACATCGGTAACCGCCACCGGCACAGTGTTCAGGTCGAACTGACGGTACCAGAGATTGGTGTGGTTCAGGACGTTGAAGATTGAAAACCCCATCACGTACTTGTTGGTTCGGGTCTCGAAATTGCGCGAAACGCTAAAATCCAGGCGCTGGTATTCGGGCAGGCGGTAAGAGTTCATTTCGCTGACATGGATATAACCCCGGTTGCTGCCATCCTTGAAATGAAGATAGTATTGGTTCTCGGGGACCGTGTAGGCCTTGCCCGTGGCATAGACCCAGGTGGCGGTGA
>MFIX01000102.1:6719-11763 GCA_001780825.1 Candidatus Glassbacteria bacterium RIFCSPLOWO2_12_FULL_58_11
TCGTGGGTCCGGTCGTGCGCGGCCGGAAACGGCCGGCCGTCGTTCAGGTCCGGGAACTTGTAATGCACTTTGCCGTAACTGTAGCCGACCCAGCCGGTCAGACGGCCGGTCTTGCGCTGCAAGAGGACATCGATGCCCTTGGCGAAACCAGTTCCCTGGAAGAAACCGCTGCCCCGCAGAAGGGCCTCGCTGCCGGGCTCGCTCAACAGAATCGCCTGCTGGTAGCTGGCCCGCCGCGAATATTGCACCACCTTGTCCAGGTCCTTGTAGTAGCCCTCCACATCCAGCAGGAACTCCTCATCCTCGGTGGTGATCCCGGCCAGCCAGTGCTCGGCGTAACCCGGCTCCAGTTCCTTGTCCGATAGGACCCAGAAATCCCGGCTCCCGTCGAGGATGTTCTCATTGGCGATGCGGTTCACGAACTGGTAGTAGCGGCCCCAGGCGCTTTTCAGCCGGACACTGTTCGAGAGTTTATAGATCAGCGAGGCCCGGGGCTCCGAATAATACGCGGCGGTTTCCTGGTAGTAAGTCCCGCGCAGCCCACCGGTCACCTCGAACGCCGGCGAGAGCTTCCACAGGTCTTGCAGGTACCAGGAGCCCAGCATGGCCGAGGTTTCGCGGCGAACCAGGTAAGTCGTATCGTTCTGGGAGGAAGTATAACGCACATCGAAATCGGTCAGCCCCAGCCCGACTTTCAGGTCGTGGCTGTTAGCCAGATGAATCTCATTGTCCAGATGGAGGGACAGGTCCCTCAAGCGGTTGTCCTCCAGGCCGGCAAGCGCGGTCCCCCGGAAGTAGTGCAGGCTGTCCAGACCGGAGCTGGAGCTGAACGAGCGGCTGAGGTCGTACTTGCTGACATACTCGGAATAGGTGGCCAGCAGGTTGGCGTAAACCCTGTCGTTGATCTTGCGGGACCATTTGCCGCTCAGCCCGAGATTGCCCCATCTCGTGTTCTGGCTGGTCTTCAGCGAGGCATTCGGATCATCGAAAAGAAGGTCCGCGCCGCGGTAGTCATATTGGCTCCCTGACAAATTCTGGAATTGGCCCAGGTTGTCCCGGCCGCTGTAAATTGAGAGCGATAATATGTCCAGCGGAGAGGGGTTATAGGTGATTTTGCTGTTGAGATCGTAGAAATAGAAATCCGGGTTCTGCGTGCGCATGGAGATATTGGGCGAGACCGCCGAGCCATTGCCGATATTACCCGGACCGGATTCGCCGGAAGCGCTGGCGCCGGACATGAAATCGAACAGCTTGTTATAGAGCGAGCTCTGCACCAGGTCCGTATAGGAGCGCCGGGCTGAGAGCAGGAAGTTGACCTTTTCGGAGAGCGGGACCTCGACGACACCGTGGGCGCTGAGCAGGTTCATTCCCATACCGTAGCGCAGGTTATTGACATCGCCGGTCTTGCCGGTGAGATTGACCACGCTGGAAGTCCGGCCGCCGAACTCCGCCGGGAAGCCGCCCTTGTAAACCCGGATGTCCTTGATCGCATCCGCATTGAAGGCGCTGAACATGCCGAAAAAATGATCCACATGGTAAACCGTCATCCCGTCCAGCAGGATCAGGTTCTGGTCCGGCGTGCCTCCGCGGACATACAGTCCCGAGGACCCGTCATTCACCCCGCTGATCCCGGGCAGGAGCTGGAGCGAACGGAAAATATCCACCTCGCCGACATTCGGTAGAATAGCCACCTCCGCCGGGCTTATCGCCACCTGGCCGGCATCATCCGAGACCTCCAGCATTTCAGCGGGCTGGGTGACCGTGATTTCCTGCATCTCGATGGTCTGACGGACCATCTTTATCAATAGCGGCTTCATCAGCGGCCGGGTATTGTCCAGGGCGATCTCCTGTGAGTTATAGCCGACATAAAGCACTTTCAACCGGCAGGTATCCGCCGGCGCATTGACGATGACAAAATAGCCGTCGGCATTGGTGGCCGCGCCGTAGTTCGTGCCGGAAATCAGCACATTGGCATAGGGCAGAGCCTCATTGGTCTCCGAATCACGGACATAGCCCATGACATTGTTGGTTTCCGGCCGGCCAGAGCGCGCCGCGACCGGAAGCTGCCCTGATAAGCTCCCCGCCATACAGCAGAGCAACAGGCCTGCCGAAAGAAACACCGGGTTCCGGTAAAATTTGGTTCCGGAGAAAAGCATCGCTGGTTTCTCCCTTTTGGAAATTTTTATACAAGTCTGTCAGTCTTCATAATCTACAAAATGAACCAAAACCCGGGGCAGGCCCCTGTGCCTGCCCATTGCTTGGGATTCATCCAATGGCTGTCGGGCGGCCACAGGGGGCCGCCGCTACAAAAAGAGGCATGGAAATATTTTTTATAATGACGATTAGCATCTCATTTCCCCAACCTTGTCCTCCCGGGAAGCCTCCACCGGCTGTCATTGGCCGATCCGGGTTAGCGCCGGACTATGCGGAAGCCGACCGTATAATTGCCCAGCTTGGGATCGAGGGCTTTGCGGGCCGCCGCGCGCAGATCATCGGCGGTGCTGGCCCAGCTTCCGCCGCGAGCGATCCGGAACTGGCCATTGGCCGCCCCCAGGGGATCCGTCTGGCTGTTGCAGTTGTAAAATCCGTAACGGTCGTTGCACCATTCCCAGACATTTCCCTGCATGTCGAACAAGCCGGCTGCATTGGCGGACAGAGTGGCTGCCTGGTGCGGGCTACTGCCGCTGTTAGCCGAAAACCAGGCGATCCGCGTAAGGTCCTCCGGGCTGGCGGCGGACCCGTATTCCCCGGGGATTCCCGCGCGGCAGGCAAATTCCCATTCAGCCTCGGTGGGCAGACGGTACCCGCTGCGGCTGAAATCGCATTCCCAGTTGACCAGGCTATAGCAGCGGTCGAGGCCGCTAATCTCGCTCAACTTGTTGCAGAAACTTGCCGCCTGCTCCCAGCTTACCTGCTCCGCCGGCAGGTCGATCATCCCTGAATACTTGGAGGGATTGACTCCCATGACCGCTTTGTACTGTTCCTGGGTAATTTCCCGGGTGCTGATCTTGAAACCCTGGACAGTCACTGAATGAACCGGACGCTCCGGATTGTACGAGAGATATTGCGTGCCGTCGGGAGAGGTTATGATAGTGTATGCCGGCAAGAGCGCACTGCCCATCAGGAAGGAGCCGCCGGAGACCTGGATCAGGGAAATGTCGCTCCCCTCATCCAGAGGATCAACTATATCCACGTGAAAAAGATTTCCCTGGTCATTACCGCAGGAACTGAATAACAACAATGCCATCCAGATTAATTTTAATTTTCCTCGCATGCCTGACCTCCTGCCTATAAATAATTCCAATATTTTAGCGGAACCTGCCTGAATTGGACTTGCCGGAATCCGGAGACCGATCCGGCTGACCGTCGCCGACCCCGGCAACGCATCAGCGCCGGACAATGCGGAAGCCGACCGTATAATTACCCAGCTTGGGATCGAGGGCTTTGCGGGCCGCCACCCGGCAGTCCTCGGCTGTGCTGGCCCAGCTTCCGCCGCGAGCGGCCCGGAACTGGCCATTGGCCGGGCCCCGGGGGTCCGCCTGGCTGTTGCAGTGGTAAATAGTAAACCAGTCGTTGCACCATTCCCAGACATTTCCCTGCATATCGTACAGGCCGGCCGCATTATCGGACAGAGCGGCAGCCTGATGGGGAGTGTGATCGCTGTTGGCCGTGTACCAGGCGATCTGCGAGAGTCCCTCCTGGCTGCCGACTGTCCCGTATTCACCGGGGACACCCGCCCGGCAGGCGTACTCCCATTCGGCCTCGGTGGGCAGACGGTACCCGTTGCGGCTGAAATCACATTCCCAGGTGGACAGGTTGTACAAGGCTTCCAGACCGGTTGTTTCGCTCAGCTTGTTGCAGAAGGCCGCCGCCTGCTCCCAGGTCACCTGCTCGACCGGCATGTCGCTGAACCCGAAATATTTGGAAGGATTGACCCCCGTGACCGCTTTGTACTGCTCCTGGGTGATCTCCCGGGTGCTGATCTTAAACCCCTGGACAGTCACCGAATGAACCGGCCGCTCCGGATTGTAAGTGACATACGGTACGCCGAAAGTGCTGACAGTGAATGCCGGGAACAGCGTGCTGCCCATCAGGAAAGAGCCGCTGGAAACCTGGACCAGGGAAATATCGCTCCCCTCATCCAGGGGATTGATAATATCGACGTGAAAGATATTGCCCTGGTCATTGCCGCAGGAACTGAATAATAACAGCGCAATCCAGATTAATATTAATGGTCCTCGCATGGCTGTCCTCCTGCCTGCAAAATCTCAAATTATTCTGGAGGCAAGTGTGCAAATTGGCTGAGGGCTATTCGGAGCGCCCGCCCCCTCCTTTTCGGCAGAATCCGGGGATGCATTGGACACTCAACCCGAAGGGCTTGAAAAAAGAGCTGTTCAATTGTCAAGTCAGGAACATCTATTGTCAGATTCACGGGTGAGCGCAAAAGCGGCCTCGGGATAGCGCCGTTTCCGTGAATCCGGGCTTGTTGAGAGAGGAAGGCAATGCTGATATGGTGAATATCCAGGCTGACTAAGCCGCAAGCTAAAAATTCCGCCGAGGGCTTAAATAATTATACAGATTTATAACCCAAAGGTTGCACTAATTTTCTCATTCCGGCAATAAAAAGTTTTCATCGGAACTATTTTTCAGACCGGTTATTATAGCAATAGCCCGGAAAACACAGTTCATTTCTGGCAGTCCGGTAAAACGATCATGCAGCTCCGGTAGGGAAATCCGAACCTGAGAATTATGAGAGATAGGAGACCGGCAGTCCCCAGGGCTGCCGCACTTGTCGCTCACGCGTTAAATCCACCCGCCGTCTTGATAGCAGGACCGGATTATCCCACCTGCTGATCTTCCTGTCCGCGGCCTTCGATAGGCATTAAATTAACGGCCGGAAAACAGCCGGGCCGGATGGGAAGGTAAAGCAAACCTGGAAATCAGCTCCACCCGGTAAAATTTCACTATTTTCTGGAATGTATTTTGCTAGTTGTTTTATTTTTCAGCGGCGCGCCGGCCGGCTTATTCCGTGGCCATTCGAATT
>MFIX01000103.1:0-2403 GCA_001780825.1 Candidatus Glassbacteria bacterium RIFCSPLOWO2_12_FULL_58_11
GTGAGACAATCCGGACCGGCAGCGGAGAGAGTTACTCTCTAGGGGAAACGGAGATCAAGCTCGAGGGCTTGGCCGCGCTTAGCTATAAGAACTGGCGCGCCGAGCTGCCCGCCGGGGCGCGCTTTTACTGGCCCTATTTTACCTACACGCCCTATGGCCCGGTCCGTGTGCCGAAAAATATCCACAGGGCGGTAGCCGTAGTGAGCATCCCGCTGACCGATTTATCCGGCTGGACTACCGTGCATTTCCGGATCGAATGAGCTATTTTGTGCTGTTATCAGGGTTTTCCGTACTCGATTGGCTAAAGGTCATTTCCCCTGACCCTGTAAGAGCAAATGCGCTTTAAAAAACCATAAGGTGCGCCCCCGTCATCTTTTTTGCTTCCCGCGTCACAGCGGGTCCCCCGGCCCGGCAAAAACGCCGCCGGGGGCGCACGAATCCACTGTCCCGGCCCTCCCGGAGGATCCGATGAAAACTGTCCGCCTGTTGCTTCTCGCCCTGACGCTGCCATTGTCGGCGCTCATGAGCGCGACCCTCGATAACCACCCGCGCTGGAAGTCCGAAAGTCTGCCCGGCCTGTATTACGAGGTCCTGGCGGCCGCGGTGGAAAAGGAGGCCGCCCTGCAGGCCCCGGATGGAAGGTTCCGCCAGCGGCAGCCGGAATCGGCCGGGGACAAAGAGCTCTCCTGGCGGGTCACCGGGATGCAGTTTATCTATGCGGCGGCCCTGCTTTACGCCAGCGCGCATCCCTCCAACCCGCTGCACGGCGACAGGAAAGTCCTCGAGATGGCCTTTCGCGCCGGGGACTACCTGGCCGGCTGTGTGGAGAAAGACGGCACCGTGGTTCCGCGGATCAACGGGGTCGCGGTCGAGCCGCTGGATGCCCACCGCAGCCTCTACTGCTGGACCGAGGCGCTGGGGTTGCTGGAGAAAGACCTGGACAGCGAGCGCCGGGAAGCGTGGCGCTCGGCCCTGCGGCGCGCCGGAGAGCAGCTCCTGGCCACCGAGGTCGCCCCGAAAATCAGCCGGCCGCGCTATACCTCGCCTTTCCTGGGATTTTCGCCGAACCACATGGGCCTGCGCCTGACCACCGTCTGGCGGATGGGCATGGTGCTGGGGATCCCCGAATGGGTGGAGCTGACCCAGCCGGCGATCCGGCGCTTCGTCAATGAGATCCACGATGGGGGATACTGGGCCGAGCATGATGGTCCCACGATGAGTTACGATTATCTCAACGGCTCGGTGGCCGGCCTGTATTGGATTTACTCAGGCGATCCCGCCGCTCTGCGGGCCATGCGCCTGAACACTGACTATCACACGCACTGGGCCACGCCGGATGGAGTGGACATCCACACCATAGACCAGCGCAACCGCAACCATTTCGAGGTCAATGCCTCGTTCGGGCTGTTTGCTTTCTGCTATTTTCCGGATGGGAGGAGGTTCGCGCGGTTCAAAATCCTGGCGGCCTTGGGAGACACGGATGACCCGCTGAAAGCTTTTGGGCTGGAGGAGCTGGGCCGGGTGGCCCAGGCCGCGCATTATCACACCGAGGGACCCGAGGCCCCGATCCCGCAGGAGTATCTCACCTATCATCACTCCCTGGACCGTCCCGCGGTGGTGAAAAAGAGCGGGCCCTGGGTCTATTCGATCAGCGCGATCCTGAGCCCGGAGAGGCCGCTCAGCCAGTTCTACCTCGACCGCACGGCACCGATCAGCCTCTGGCACGGCCGGACCCGGCACATTATCGCCGGAGGCAACTAGAAGGGGCAGCCGGAGCTGGCCACCTTTGCGGTGAAAAGGCTCGCCACCGGCGAGTGGAGCAGATTCCCGCTGGATGCCCTGATCCAGAGCAATTGGGATGCCGACACGCTCTGCGTGGCCCAGGAGGGCTTCAGTCTCAGGCTGGCGATCACTCCGGAAGACAGCAGCCGGGCCACAATTGCGGTCCAGGCCGAGAGCACCTATAATACCACAGATTCCTGTTTCTTCAATTTCCCGCTGATTCTCTCCCCCGGCAATGAGTTGCGCAGTGGGGCGGGCAAGAGCTATAAGCTGGGTACAGAGGAGATCCGACTGACCGGAAAATCCCTGGGCGGCGCGCTGGCCTGCCGCGGCTGGGAGGTCGCCCTGCCGCCGGAGGCGGAATTCCTCTGGCCTTTCTACACTTATTCCCCTTACGGAGCGGAAAGAGTGCCGAAAAACCTCGAGGCTGCGGTGGGAGTGGTCCGGATTCCTCTTTCAGGCAATTCGGAGTGGATCACGGTAAAGTTCAGCGTCAAATAGGTTGCCTGGGCTTATGGTGTTATCAGTAATCTATTAGTCCAGATTATTCACCAAATACCGCAAACCCGGTAGGGGCGGACCCGTGTGTCCGCTCGGCATGTTTTGTAGGGGAGGGTTTCA
>MFIX01000103.1:2471-3730 GCA_001780825.1 Candidatus Glassbacteria bacterium RIFCSPLOWO2_12_FULL_58_11
TATCCAAACAGGAATCCCTCACTTATGAACATCACTCTGCTCGCTTTTCTGCAGGCCGTCCTCTCCCTGTTCGCGATTGTCGATCCGGTGGGCGGGATACCGATATTCCTCGTCCTGACCGAGGGGCTGAGCGATCCCGAGCGCAGAAAGGTCCTGCGTTTTGCCGTGCTCACCGCTTTCATATTGATTGTCGCTTTCGCCCTGGCCGGCTCCGCGGTAATGAAATATGTCTTTCATATAAGCCTGAGCGAGTTCACTTTTGCCGGTGGCTTGCTGCTGGTAGTGGTGGGGATCCGGGAAATGGTGCATACCAGCCGTGGCGAAAGACCGGCGGCCCAACAGCCGGATGACCGGCGGAAACGCTCCCACTATCAAGCCCTGGCGGTCTCGCCGATCGCCGTGCCCCTGCTCGCCGGTCCGGGGACCATCGTTACCGTGATCCTCTTTCAGGGGCAGTACGGGCAGCTTTTCGCTATTGCGGCCTGCGTGGTCGTGTTCGCCCTGGCCCTGGTGATCCTCCATTATTCCGCCCTGATCAGCCGCCTGATCGGCCAGGTCGGAATGCTGGCCGTAACCCGGATCATGCAGATCTTCATAATCGCTATCGGCGTGCGTTTCATGTTCATGGGGCTCCGGGAGGCGTTCCCGAAAATGTTCGGCGGTTAGCGGGACTTCGGCGGGCAATTCCTGCGGTCTAAGTATAAAATGGGGTTGTCCCGGAATTCGAGATAGCCCCTTATCTTTTCAATACGCAAATGTACTGCCCCGCGGAAACCCGCGAGGCAGTTGAATTTTCAGTTGCCGGTTTGGATTTTCCATTCCCCTCTCGAGGCGGGCACTCCTGTATTTCCCGATTTATCGGGGCTTGCCGGGATGGGGTGTCTTAGGCCACCCGACCAACCGGTTGAGACCCGGCGCTCAGGCCTTGAAATCCCTCAGCAGCAGCACAGCCTCGATATAGAAATAATCCCCCCAGGCGGTCGGGCCGTTCACGCCGAGGCCGTGCTTGAAATCATAGACCCCGTTGTCGATCACTCCATCCCGGCCCGCCTTGGCGAAATAATTGATATTCAGGTTTT
The DNA here is from genome assembly GCA_001780825.1 of Candidatus Glassbacteria bacterium RIFCSPLOWO2_12_FULL_58_11. Lineage (GTDB taxonomy): Bacteria > Gemmatimonadota > Glassbacteria > GWA2-58-10 > GWA2-58-10 > GWA2-58-10. The sequence continues at coordinate 3,551 of MFIX01000103.1, forward strand.
TAACGATCTTATACGCCGCCTGGTGGTAGCGCTCCCGGTCCAGCGCTGTCGGGCAGGAACGGGCCAGTTTGCACAGGGCGGCGGCGGTCAGAGCCGCGGCCGAGGTGTCTTTCTGTTTCGCGGCGCTTGTGGGAAGCTCGAAATCCCAGTAGGGTATGCCATCCTCGGGGAGGTTATTGA
>MFIX01000103.1:3744-8429 GCA_001780825.1 Candidatus Glassbacteria bacterium RIFCSPLOWO2_12_FULL_58_11
ACCTTGCGCGCGGCGTTCAGGAAAATGGTGTTTCCCTCGTGACGGTAGGCGGTGGTAAAACCGTAAACCGCCCAGGCCTGCCCGAGAGCCCAGACTGTCGAGGGGTCATAGCCCTTGGGGCCGTACTGCGGGTTATCGGCCAGTTCCCCGGTCCTTTCCCCGTATATTTCGCCTGTCCGCGGATTGAAATCGGCCATGTGCAGGATTTTGCCATCATCGCTGACCATTTTTCGGATAGTGAAAAGGGTGTGAAGGCTGGCCATCCGGGAATACTCCTTGCTTCCGGTAGCCTCGGAGGCCCAGTAAAGCAGATCGAGGTCCATCATGGATTCGATCGACAGCCGCCGGCCGAGTACCGTGTCGCCCGGCTCCCCGAACGCCGGGAAAAATCCGGCCCTGGTGAACCGCAAAGCCAGGGTCTCCGCCGCGGCCAGGGCGACATCCCGGTAATTCCGGTTGCCGGTCACCTGATAGGCGGCGACATAAGTCGGGTAAAACACCAGGCCCAGGCCGAAACTGGACCCGTCGGTCTTCAGCTCGCTCAAGCCCTCGATCCAGGTGCGCGCCATTTCTCCAAGCTGCGGATCGACTGTCGATTGGGAAAGCAGCCAGAGCATCCCGGGATACATTCCCCGAGACCAATTGCAGTCCCCGGTCTTTGCCCAGTGGCCATCCTGCGCGTAAGTGGGATAGCCGCCTTCCAGGACTCCGAAAGCCTTGCCGGCCTGCTGCCCGGCATAGGATAGAATAAGGCTGTAGTCCTGGCCCGAATCCTTTTCCAGCGGAGTGGGCTTTCTCTTGAAAAGACTGCAGCCGGAGCTGACAAGCAGCGCCGATACCGCGATTAAAGTCAGGATGCCCAGGAAATAATCGATCGACCCGCTTTTGCTTTTCACTTTTTGCCCCTTTGGCAGGATGGTATGGTGATTATCTATAGTCCTGATGCTTTGGATTCGGCCCGATAAGGCCTCCGCTGACAGGATAAGTCATCCCGCCCGCGGAACAGAAAAAACCTTTCCCGGGCCCTGGCCCTGGCCGCCGCGATCCGGCGTTCCATAGGCGCCCTTCAAAATCATATTCCTTAATAGTTGCCGGGAATCAAGAGCTCATCCGTGATCCAGACCCCGTTTAAATCGCCGGGACAGCGGAAAAACTTCCGGCACGTGCTATAAAAGGCGAGGCGCTCTCAAATTTTCACACGTTTAAAAATATCTGGAGCGTCGTGCCCCTTCCAGGCTTGCTGTAAACTTCGATTTTTCCCCGGTGGCGCAGAACTTCCTCGTGTGCCAGGACCAGGCCGATTCCCTTGCGTTTGCTGTTCTGGCTGGCGAAAGCGCTGACCCGCGGTTTGAAAATCAGCCCGAATATCTTATTATTGTGATCCGCGGTGTCCCGCCTGAGCGCTTCGGCCTCCCGCGGATCGAGCTGCTCCGCCTCCAGCGCGCTTTTCAGCACCCCGAGCCTGTCAATCCCCGCGCCGTTGTCGGCCACCGTGACCTGGAGCTGCTTGAAACGGTCGTAATATTTGCTGTACAGGCTGACCGTGCCTTTACTTCCCGCCGCAATCAGCGCGTTGCCGACAATCTGGTAGAGCGCCAGATACATCGCCTCCGGCTCGCCCACCATGTGCGGTACGCTTTCGTCGAGTTTCTCCTTGATCGCCACTCCGATTATCCGCTCATCGCTGGATGGCAGAAACTCGGCCCGGAAGGGACAGATCGCCAGCGCGATATCTCTCAGCAGGTAATTTATATTGAAAGTGGTCGGCTCTTCTTTACCGGTCACAGTTTTCCGGAAATATACAAGCGTGCGTTGCAGGTGGTCAAGTTGCGCAAGCAAAACCTTCTGAAGGTTGCGGTAGCCGGGAAGATAGAGCAGCTCGATCATCTGATCGGCCACCTCTCCCAGGTTGAGCGACAGCTGGCTCAGCGCCACGCCGAACCTCCGGGGCCGGTTGCTCCCCAGCTCGACGATCAGCCGCACCATCAGATGCAGCCGCTCCTCTACCCCCCTGTTATAGATACCTTTGACTTCCTCCTGAAGTTCCCGGCTTGGCCCAAAACATTTCCCCTTCACCTTGGCTTTGAGTATCAGCACCTGCTCGATCGCCTCGCCGGCGGCTTGCGAAATGGTCCCGTATGCGGCCAGATAGTTTGTCATAATCGCGACCGGCGGCCCAAAAAAAATATTCCGCCCCGATAGAAAAAAATACCCGCTGCCGGAGACAGCCCGGCTGTCATCCATAAAGCGTTGACCGGCTTATATTTCTCTGTTACAATTAACTTGAGATACTTTATAAAGATATCTCGATCAAACAGGCAATGCAAGCTCATTAAGCAAGGACAAGCCAGCCGCCGATTTCATACTTCGAGGAAACATTTCAGCCCGGAACTTGTATTAAGAGATACCTTTTGTTCCCCGCTGGCCCGGAGCGGCTTCCTGCGGGAATCTTTTTGGTTTCGCGAGTGAGAGGCTGACTCTCCGGATGCGGAAAAGATTCCCGAGCCTTCTCAGACCCCGGGCGGCGATACAGAAATCTCATTGCGAGGATATTCGGGATGCGCAAGTCACCGCTGAAAACTTCCAGGATCCCGCTCTCCCTGAAATTGACCGTACGCTCCAGCCTGGCGCGCTTTATACCCCTCATCTGCCTGGCCGCCCTGCTCTGCTCCTCCGGTGCGGTTTTCGCTCAGTTCGGGAAAAACAAGGTTCAATACAAGAACTTTCCCTGGCAGTTAATGAAAACCGAACATTTCGATATTTATTTTTATGAGAAAGAGCGGCCGATGGTGCTCGATGCGGCCCGTCTTTCCGAGCGCGCCTTTACGCGCTACAGCAAGATCCTCAACTTCCGGCCGAACCGCCGCATTCCGCTGATTCTCTACGCCAGCCATTCCGATTTTGCTCAGACCAACGTGCTGCCCGAGGATATCGAGGAGGGTCTGGCCGGGGTCAACGAGTTCGCCAAGAAAAGAGTTCTGCTGCCCTTTACCGGATCGTGGAAAGACTTCGAGCACGTGCTCACCCACGAGCTGGCCCATGCTTTCCAGATCGACATCCTCTGGGGCAGCAACACTCCGATCTCCAACCCGTTCGCCTTCTCTCCCCCGCTGTGGTTTATCGAGGGCATGGTCGAGCAGCTCTCGCTGGGCGGTATGACCGCCAACCATGAAATGTGGCTCCGCGATTCCGCCCTGAGCGGCTACCTGATGACCCTCCAGGACCTCAGTTACATGCCCCAGGGGGCCTATACTTTCGGTCACTCATTCTGGTACTTCATTTCCGAGCGCTACGGCAGCCGGAAAATCGGTGAGATTCTGCAGAAAACCCCGCTCTACGGCAACCTCGACCATGCTTTCAAGTCCGCGGTCGGGGCGAACATGGAAACCTTGAGCAAGCAGTGGAACGAGGACATCCGCAAGACCTATCTGCCGCAGATAGTGAATTTCGAAAAGCCGGAGGACTTCTCCCGCCGGCTGACCAACCACGAAAAGGACGGCAGCAGCTTCAACACCACCCCGGCCCTTAACTCAAGCGGCGAGCTGCTGGCTTTTATCACCAACAAAAGCGGCTATATCGACATTTTCTGCGCCAGCGCGATCGATGGTAAAAAGAGCCATCGGCTGATCGGCGGCCAGCGCAACCCCAGCCTGGAGGATATCCGCTTCCTGTTCACCAGCCTGGACTGGAGCCCGGATGACCGCTTCCTGACCTTTGTCGGCAAGGACGGTCCCCAGGATGCGATCTACGTCTATAGTTATTTCAAGCACGAAGTTGTCAAAAAATTCACTTTCGGCCTGGATGGTATCCTGACCCCGGATTTTTCGCCGGACGGCAAAACAATCGTCTTCAGCGGCATCGACGGCGGCCGCTCCAATCTCTACCTGGTGGATGTGGACTCCGGCAAGCTGACTCAGCTCACCGATGACAAGTACACCCAGCGCGATCCGGATTTTTCGCCGGATGGGGAAAAAATCGCTTTCACGACCGAGTACGGGCCGGGGACCGATTTCGACCGGCTGATCTTTGCCGACTACCGGATCGGGATACTCGACCTGCGCACCGGAAAATACGATGTTCTGCCCGACTGTTACGGGAACAACATCTCCCCCAAGTGGTCCCCCGAGGGAGACAAGCTGGCTTTCATCTCGGACCGCACCGGTATCCCGAACATTTTCTATTTCGATTTCAAGGACAGCCTCGACTACCAGGTGACCAACATCCTGACCGGTGTCTCCGGGATCGTCGAAACCAGCCCCTGCCTTTCCTGGTCCTCGGGCAGCGGAAGGCTGGCTTTCAGCGCGTTCTATAACAGCGGCTGGGATATCTTCGTTCTCAATAACCTCGAGCGCATGGCCAAGCCCTGGAAACCGGATACGTCCAAGGTTTTCGATTACCAGAGCGTCTATCTCAACGCCTCCAAAGAGCGCATGGAGCACCTCAAGCAGCAGTTGCGCCTGATGCCTTACCCGCCGGGCTCCGCTCCGGTAATGGCCGCCGGGGCCGCTTCTCAGGCCCGTACCGAGTCCAGGCCTGAAGCTGCCGGGCTGGCCGCCTTGACAGTGGCCAAAGAAGAATCCGGCGCGAAGCACCCGGTATCGATCGACCCGGCGAGCGAGTTGTCTTCCCCATGGAAAAACCATGATCTGGAAGAAACCCCGCCGGAGACCGAATCGGTCCGGGAC
>MFIX01000104.1 GCA_001780825.1 Candidatus Glassbacteria bacterium RIFCSPLOWO2_12_FULL_58_11
GAGAGCCTGCCCGGCCGTCAGAACCTCCTGCTGGGCGGAATAATCTCGCAGCGCCGGACCTTTTTCGACAAGAAAGAGCGCGAGTGCGCGATCCTGACGCTCGAGGACCGTTTCGGCAGCCTGGAGGTCTTTGTCTTCAACGAGGCTTTCGAGCGCCACCGGGCGATCATTTTCAGCGGCTCGGCAGTGCTGATCAACGGGAAGCTCTCGCGCCGCCAGAACGAGGAGCGGGGCAAGGTGATCGCCGAGTGGCTCTTGGCCCTGGAGGAGGTGCGGACCGATGAGGGGGTGGGGGTGGAGGTGCGGCTGGAGGCCGGCAAGACCGATGCCGCCCTGCTTAAGCAAGTGCAGGAGATATTCCTGCGCCACGACGGCCGCAACCCGGTGTACCTGCGGGTCAGCGAGGCGCACGGGGATTACGTGTTGCGCAGCCGGGGTCTGTGCGCCGAGCCCTCGGACGGCCTGCTCGACGAGCTGCGCCAGTTGCTGGGCCGGCGCAAGGCTATATTAAGCTACTACCCGCGGGGACCCCAGGCCAGCCAGACTCAAACAGGCGGCAATGGCGGAGTGCGGGCGTTTCTCAATGGAGAGAGCAACGGGAGCCGCGGCCGCAAAGGCGGCGGGAACGGCCGGTGACTGTAGCTTAAATCAGCCGCTGAAAATTCCCGGCGGCTGCAGAACAAGAGTCTGTCGCCAGGCCAGCTGCCTCGCAAAATGCGGCCTGTATCCATATCGCGGCAGCTTTTCCCTGATTGATAATTATATGAATTGCTCGTTTCCCACTCCTTCCCCGCTTCATTAATATGCCGAAATATGCCGAGGTCCATGTGCGTATTCCCAGGAAAAGCATAAACCGGATGTACTTGTTCAACCTGATCAGTCTGGTGCTGGCGCCGGTGCTCATTTTGACCATGCTCTGGACGCTCGATGAGATCGGCAGATTCAGGACTGAGGCCAGACTTTACGGGGACTCTTATCTCGAAAATCAGCGTGTAGTGATCCGCGATCAGGTAAACATGGCGCTGGAATTAATTCAGGAAAAAAGAGAACGGGCAGGGGAGGAATTGAAAGAGAATCTCAGAAAAACAGTCGAAGCGGAATTGGATATAGCAAATTATCTGTACGCGACCTTCCGTGACGAGAAAACCGATAGTCAGATAAAGTCGCTTATTGCAGAAAGGCTGAAAGTATCCGCCTTTGAGCCGGAACATCTGCATGTAAGTGTTATCTCGCGGGAAGGCCAGTTTGTATTGTACAATTCCGGGCATAAAGGCGGGGCGCGACCCGAACTCAAGCCTGACCGGCTCGAGATAAAGCTGCGGTCGGAAGAGTTATGGCGGATGGCCGGGGATGCGCCGGGGAAGGCGCAGGAGTTTGCCTTCCCGGTTGAAGGGAATAAACAGATTTTAGGCTGCGTAACTGTTTTCAAGCCGCTGAACTGGCTTCTCGTAGCATCCATTTCTCTCGATGAATGGGAACAGAACCTTCAGCAGACCCTGCTGGAGCAAATTGGGCGCATGCAGTTCGGCAGAGAGGGGTACATTTTTATCGTGAGGTACGATGGGCTTATCCTCATGAACAATTTTCAACCCCAGCATATCGGCAAATATCACAAGGATTTGCCCGACCCGAGCGCGGCGATTGTACCGATCCTTGAGCGGCAGGCCTGCGAGAAACCGGAAGGGGATTTCATTCAGTATCAATGGAACCGCCCAGCAGATAACAAGCCATCTCCCAAGCTTTCCTTCGTGCGGGGGATCGAGGATTGGCAGTGGATGGTGGGTACCGGAGTGTACCTCAACACGATCGAGGAAGTAATCGCGCACAGGCGCGCGGAACTGAAAAACCGCCTCCAGGAACGCCTGTTCCTGCTCCTGGCCCTGGCGCTGACCCTGGTGCTGGTCGCTTCATTTTTCGCCCGGCATTTTTCAAAAAAACTGGGGCGGGAGTTTGACGTTTTCAACACATTTTTCAACAAAGCCGCGCTGACGGATCAGTTGATAGATAAAGATTCCCTGCAGTTCGAGGAATTCAGGCGCCTGGCCGAGCCGGCGAATGCGATGGTCGGACAGCGAGCGCAGGCGGAAGAGCAACTGCGAAAATTGAATGAGGAACTGGAAAGCCGTGTGCAGGAGCGCACTCAAAAACTTCAGGACGAAATCCTCGAGCGCCAGCGCATGGAGGAGGTCCTGAAGGAAAACGAGGAACGCTTCAGGGGCATATTTGAAAAATCTCCCATCGGAATCATGGTCTATGATTCTGAAGGTTTTATTCTGAATATTAACCCGGTCTGCATGAATATCTACGGTTTCCGGAGCTTTGAGGATGTCCAGGGATTCAACCTTTATGATTCACCGGTCTTGACGGAAGCTGATAAAGCGGGCTTGCGCCGGGGTGAAACGATCAGCCGTGAAACGGCAATTGATTTCCGCGTCAGAAGAAAGCTCAAACTGTATAAAACCTCAAAATCAGATAGGGATACGCTATTTGTGCATCTGGTTATAACGCCTCTGAAAAGCAACGGGGAGGGAACTCTCCAGGGCTATCTGGTCCAGGTCCGGGATGTCACCCAAGCCCACAAAGTCGAGGAGGCCCTGTATTATGAAAAATTTCTCCTCAACTCACTGATGGAGAGTTCTCATGATGCTATCTATTTCAAAGATACCGAAAGCCGTTTTACCCGGATAAACCGGTACCTGGCCAAATATTTCGGCTTGAACGATGAAAATGAGGCGGTGGGCAAAAGCGATTTCGACTTCTTTACCGAAGAACATGCCAGAGCGGCCTACAATGATGAACAGGGAGTGATCAAGACCGGACAGCCCTTGATTAATCAGGAGGAGAAGGAAACCTGGCCGGACGGGCGTGTGAGCTGGGTCTCCAGCTCTTATTTACCGCTGTCCGACCCGCAAGGAAAAATTATCGGGCTAGTCGGCCTCTCAAGAGACATTACCCAGCGTGTCCTGGCCGAACAAGCCGCGCGCAAGGAGTACGCGAAACTGGCGGCGATGATTTCAGTGATGGAAGAGGGCGTGGTTTTCGCGGATGCCGGGAATGTAATTGTGGAAGCCAATGACTTTTTCTGCCGCTTCATTAATCTTGAGCGCTCCGCTTTGCTCGGCCAAAGGATCGAGAACTTACACCAGACTGAAATATTCAGCGGCGTAATGGATATCATTGACGGGTTCCGCAAGGAGCTCGCTTCCAGGCCCTACATTGCGCAGCGGCCTTTCAATGAAGCGGAAGTAATTCTGCGCGTGCAGCCGATCTACCTGGAAGGCAAGTACGATGGCGTGCTGTTCAACCTGGTGGATGTCACCGATCTCGTCAAAGCCAGACGGGAAGCCGAGAACGCCAGCCGGGCCAAGAGCGAGTTTCTGGCCCGGATGAGCCACGAGATCCGGACTCCGATGAACGGGGTGATCGGCATGACCGAGCTGGCGCTGGACACCGAGCTCAGCAAGGAGCAGCGCGACTACCTCGAGACCGTTAAAGAGTCCGCTGGAGCCTTGCTGAACGTGATCAACGATATCCTCGATTTCTCGAAGATTGAAGCGGGCAAGCTGGTTCTCGAATTGATGGAATTCGAACTGCGCGACAGTCTCCACGATATTGTCAAAGCGCTCGCGCTGCATGCAGAGAAAAAAGGGCTTGAGCTGGCCTGCCGCATCGCTCCAGAGGTGCCCGATTTACTGGTTGGCGATCCGGGCCGCCTGCGCCAGGTGGTGATCAATCTCCTTAGCAACGCCATCAAGTTCACCGAGAAAGGTGAAGTGGTGGCCGGCGTCGAGACCGAGCGGGAATCCGACAGTGAAGCCCTCCTTCATTTCACTGTCTCCGATACGGGTATCGGTATTCCGCGGGAAAAGCAGAAATCAATATTTGACGCTTTCGAACAAGCCGACATTTCGATGACCCGCCGTTTCGGCGGGACCGGACTGGGATTGAGTATCGCCTCGCAACTGATCGGCATGATGGGCGGGCGGATCTGGGTGGAAAGCGAACCCGGCAAGGGCAGCACGTTTCATTTTACGGCCCGCTTCCAGATAAGTAAGGAACCCCGGGTGCAACGTGCGCCGCGCAGCCGGTCTGAAATAACGAACCTGCGGGTTCTGGTGGTGGATGACAACGAAACCAACCGCCGGATTCTCAAGGAAATCCTCGCCAGTTGGAGAATGTGCCCGTTCCTGGCCGAAAGCGGCGTCGCGGCATTGGGCCTGCTCGATGAGGATCAGGCGGCCGACGGACATTTTGACCTGTTTATTCTCGATGCCGCCATGCCCGGTATGGATGGGTTCACTCTGGCGGAAATGATTTTGAAGCGCGAAGGAAGCCGTGATGCTTCCATCATTATTCTCACTTCAGCCGGGCAGCGCGGCGATGCGACCCGCTGCCGCGAAATCGGCATCAAGGCCTATCTTACCAAACCGGTGAAACAGTCGGACCTGCTGGATACTATTTTAAACTGCATGCAAACCACTCAGCCGGAAAAGCTGCAGGCCGGCCTGATCACCCGTCATGCTCTGCGGGAAAGCCGCAGGAGCCTGTATATCCTGCTTGCGGAAGACAACCCGGTCAACCGAAAGCTGGCGATCAGCCTGCTTCAGAAGTGGGGGCACACTGCGAAAACCGCGGCCAATGGAAAGGAAGTCCTGGCCGCTCTGGCGGAAGAGAAGTTCGATCTGGTGCTCATGGATATCAACATGCCAGAGATGGATGGCCTGGAGACAACCGCGGTGATCCGCGAAAAAGAGCGCACCTCCGGAAGCCATCTGCCAATTATCGCGATGACCGCCCACGCGCTCGAGGGCGACCGGGAGCGTTTCCTCGAAGCCGGAATGGATGATTATATCTCCAAGCCGGTTCAAGCCCAAAGCCTTTTCGAAGCTCTCGAGAAATCGGCCGCCCAGCCTGAGCGGATCGAGCCCGACCTGACCGTAATTCCCTCGGAGCTTGTGCTCGACATGGATTCCATGCTGAGCCATGTCGGCGGAGATACTGAGCTTCTGCGGGAGATAGCGGGAGTTTTTCTGGAGGTCAGTCCCGGCTTCATGCAGGAGCTGCGCCAGGCCATCGAGGCGGGAGATGCCGGCAGGATCGAGAATACCGCGCATACTCTCAAAGGCTCAATCAGCAATTTCACTGCCGGCAAGGCCTTCCAGGCGGCCTATGACCTGGAGAAAAAAGGGCGGGCCGGCGAGATCAATGCAACCTGGGAGGGTTATGCCGTACTGGAGAGAGAAATCGGTCGTCTGCGCGCCAGTCTTGAAGCCTATATCAAGGAGAGCCTCTCTTGAAAATACTTATCGCCGAGGATGATCCGGTCTCCAGACGCTTGCTCGAATCGCTGCTCCTGAAATGGGGCTACGAGGTGATCGCGGTTTCCAACGGCCGGGAAGCCCTGCAATGCCTCCTGGCGGAAAATGCGCCCCGCCTCGCTCTTCTTGACTGGGCCATGCCAGCATTGGACGGGGTGGAGCTTTGCCGGAATATCAGGGCCCGGGAGACGCTGCACTATGTGTATTCCATTCTGATTACCGCCAAAAGCCGCAAAGAAGACCTGATCCTGGGGATGGAGGCCGGCGCGGATGACTACATTGTCAAGCCATACGACCCGGACGAGCTGCGGGTCCGGCTGCGCGCCGCCAGGCGCATCCTGGACCTTCAGGATACTCTCCTGCAGAAACAGGAACAGCTCAAGAGTCTGGCGACTCACGATCCGCTGACCGGTCTTTTGAACCATGTCGCCATCCTCGATATTCTGGAGAATGAACTGGACCGTTCCAGCCGGGGAGATAATCCGGTCAGTGTAATCATGGCCGATATTGATCATTTCAAGGGGGTGAACGACACCTGGGGGCATATCGCCGGCGATGCGGTGCTCAGAGGCGTGGCGGCGATAATCATTCGCTCAATGAGAAAATATGACTCTCCCGGCCGGTACGGCGGAGAGGAGTTTCTGTGTGTCATTCCCGGCTGCGGGCTCAAAGAGGCCCTGGGAATAGCCCGGCGGATAAATGCCACCGTGGCCGAGAAACCTTTCGATACGTCCGAGGGCATGATTTCAACGACGATCAGTCTGGGCGTGGCGATATCCGGCGCGCAGTGGAAGAAAGTCTCGGGCGAAGAACTGGTTCATCTGGCCGATCAGGCGATGTACCGGGCCAAGGATAATGGACGAAACCGGGTCGAATCGGCACAGGGGGAACTGGCTTAGAAATTCCTGACCAG
>MFIX01000105.1:0-1385 GCA_001780825.1 Candidatus Glassbacteria bacterium RIFCSPLOWO2_12_FULL_58_11
ATCCTTAACGTCGATACCATCGAGAACATCCGGGCCACGGAAAAGATGGAGGACCTGGTCTCGCGGATCTTCCGTCTGAACTTCCAGAAGGGCAGCGAGATCGCCCCGACTGTCAGCGCCCTGCTCAGCGAGCGCGGCAAGCTCCAGGCCGACCCGGGCAGCAACTCCCTGCTGGTGATCGACATCCCGGATCGCATCGAGAAGATCAGCCAGGTGCTGGTCGATCTGGACAGCGAGACCCGCCAGGTCGAGATCAGCGTCAAGCTGACCTTTGTCAGCCACAACAGCCTGAAAGAGCTGGGCATCGACTGGAGCAGCAGCAACACGAACAATCCGCTCACCGACAGCCGGTTCAACGTCGGAGTTACCTCGGGGTCCAGCGTGGGCGACCCGAGCGTCAGTGTCGCCGTGGGGACTGTCCGCAAGGGAATCAATTTTGCCGCGGCGCTCAACGCCCTGGAAAACATGAACCAGGCGCACACCATCGCTAACCCGGTGATTTCCACGCTCAATAATCTGCCGGCCAAGGTGCTGGTGGGCCAACGCACTCCCTTGCGGGTAGTGGATTACGGGACGGTCGGTACCGCGGAAACCGGCGCGCGGGCTACCACCCAGATGGTGGAGACCGGGGTGAAGCTCGAAGTGATCCCGCAGATTACCGAAAACGACAAAATTTTGATCCAGATCCAGGCCGAGAACTCCTCCGCCGAAAGCGGGCCGGACGGCGTTTTTTTCAAGACCCAGGAAGCCAACACCCGGCTTCTGCTGGATGACGGGGAAACCGGGGCGATCGCCGGCCTGACCGTCTCCACGGACACCAAAATCAGGTCCGGGGTGCCGGGAGTGAGCCGGGTGCCGTTGCTCGGCCGCCTGTTCAGCTACGACAAAGATGTCACCGATAAGCAGGACCTGGTAATCATTATCACGGCCCGGATCATCCGGCCGGGAGAAAAAAGCAAGAACAGCGGCGAAAGCGAGCCCCCGAAGAGTCCGGGAGGTAACCCATGAGCGCGCTATCGAGAAGGTTCGGCGCCGCCGCGGCCCTGGCCCTTCTGGCGCTTTTTGCGCTGCGCTGCGGCGAGGATGAAGGCATCCCGACCGGGAGCCTGGCGCGGCCGGACAAGCTCAAAAAAGTCTCCGGCGATCAACAGGTCGGCAGGCCGGGCTCCAGGCTGGCCCAACCATTCACGGTTCAGGTGCTGGACAGCGACAACAACCCGGTGCCCTCGCACACGGTGAAATTCGAAGTAACCTCGAACGGCGGTGCTTTTGCCGGCAACGGCGAAAAAACGCAGGAGGTGGTCACCAACTCCAGCGGTTACACCTCGGCCTATCTGACATTAAGCACCGACAGCATTTATACGGTCAATGCCAGCGCGATCGGG
>MFIX01000105.1:1407-6235 GCA_001780825.1 Candidatus Glassbacteria bacterium RIFCSPLOWO2_12_FULL_58_11
GCTCGCCGGCCACTTTCCGTGCGCTGGCCAGCGCCAGCGCGACCGTACCCACAGGCGGCGGCACCACGCCCGATGATACGACGCGGGCAGCCGGCATAATCAGCATCGTCACCTCTCCGGGACAGGACACGGTCGGTTTTACCGGCAAAGCCCTGGCCACTCCGCGAATTGTCAAGGTAACCGATATCGCCGGATTCCCGATAAAGGATGTGCCGGTTTATTGGAGCGTTCTCGAGGGCGGCGGCAGCTTGCCCGGCAACCTGACTTTCACCGATGCCAACGGGCTGGCTTTCGCGCCCTGGACCCTGGGCCCGAATCCCGGAATCAACCGCCTGCAGGCCTATTTCATCGGCACGGACGGATCGATCAACAAGGTGGTTTTTACGGTCCGGTCCCTGCAGAACCCGGATGTGGTGGGGCCGGCCTACACCATGGTCGGCGTGGACCTCGGCGCGGACACTCTCGGCTCGGTAGGCCGGATTTTCCCGAGTCCTCTGGCAGTCCAGGTCCGGGACTCTCTGGGCCACGGGATCGGCGGCGTCGAGGTTTTCTACAGCGCCTTCCAGGGCGGCGGCGCCTTCGATCTGGACACCAAGACCACCGATACGTACGGCGTGGCAGCCAATGCGGTCCGCCTGGGCAACACCCCCGCCTTGAATATCGTTCAGGCCTCGGCGACCTTGCCCGATGGGTCGCTGGCCATAGTGCAGTGGCGGATCTGGAGCCACCTCGACCCGGACGTGCGTCAGAACGCCTGGGATATCGCGATTGTCAGTTCTCCGGACACCCCGGACAGCCTCGTCGCCAGCGCCGGAGAGCTTTACCCCCTGCCTCTGGTGGTCAGTGTCACCGACACTTTCGGCCGCGGCTCGCCCGGCCAGACCGTAACCTTCCTGAACGAAGCCGGGGGCGGGCAATTACAAAGTTCTAGCGCTATCACGAATTCCGATGGCATCGCCCAGACCGCATTAATCCTGGGCCCCACGCCCGGACTTAACCGCGTGCGGGCAATCATCGTCCGCTCGACCGGCGAGGTCCGCTCCGTGACTTTCGACATCTGGGGTAGTTCTTCCGGAGCAGCAGCCGGCCCCGGCTCGATGGCGATAATCTCCGGAGACGAGCAGACCGGGGAGGTCAACACTATTCTGCCGCTGCCGCTGGTGGTGGCGGTTTACGATACCGACGGCCGGGCCCTCAGCGGGATCAGCGTGACTTTTACCGTGAGCCAGGGCTTCGGCTCAATCGGTAAAGAGGGTACCGACCCCTCTTCCTCGACCACCTTGACCCTGATCACTGATGCCCAGGGCCTGGCGGTAATCACCTATATGCTCGGCCCGGGGCCGGACCTTGACAATTCGGTGGTGGCTGAGGTGCGCCGTCCCGACGGCGCCACGCTCAGTGTCACCCTGCACGCCCAGGCCTTCCCGAAACCCGACACGGCCAACCGGTTGATCGTCACCTCGGGCACGGACCAGGGCTATGACGGAAGCATCGCGGTAGCTTCCCTCTTGCCCCTGCCGGTGGTTTTCCGGGTGGTGGATACCACCCGTGCCGGGATAGATAACGATTTCGCCGGGGCGCCAGTTTCTAACTTCTCAGTCCTGGTTACAGCTTTTGGACCCGGAGGCGGCGGCTCAATAACTGACAATTCCGGTCAGCCAGCCGGCACCGGCAGACTCAACGCGCTAACCGATGCGGACGGTCTGGCCGCGGTGCGCTGGACGCTGGGTACTCTGACCGGTGGAGCGGACCTGCTTTCTATTCTGCGCCACAATTATTTCCTGGTCGCCGTGGCCGTTTTCGCCGACGGGACCCAGGACAGTGTGATCGTTTTCGCAACGGCTGTCCGTCAGGCCGCTGCCACTATCGCCGCTCTCGGCAGCACCGATCTGACCGCCGCTGCTGGAAAATCGCTCAGCGGGCTCGGTGTCTTTGTGGCCGACCAGTTTGGCAACGAGGCCGGCGGAGTGAGTGTCAGCTACTCGGTTTCCCAGTCTCCGGGAAGCTACTCGATCGCCAGTCCCTCGCAGACCACCAGCACCTCGGGTGTGGCCTCGGTGACAATCAACCAGGTCAGCACCAAGGTAGGCGAAATGATCGTCGACGCCTCCAATGGAACGCTCGGCGGTTCGCCGGTGAGTTTCACGATTACAGTCACCGCGGATGTGGCATCGAAGATGCGCCAGACTGATGGCACCGGGCAGTCGGTCAAGGCCGGCACCGCTTTCCCCAAGCCGGTCCAGGTAAAGATCTACGACCAGTACGACAACCCGGTGTCCGGCGTATTCGTCACTTTCACGGTCACCGCCGGCACGGCCTCGACCTCGCCCAATCAGATAGCTACGGATGATGAGGGCGTCGCTGAAGCGACTGTTACGCCGACTGCCGCGGGCGCGATCACGGTTACCGCTACGGCCACTATCGGCGGCGCGGCTACTACGATCACCTTCAACCTGACCGCCACGCCGTAATCCGGGCGTTCACAAATTGACTGCTCCTCCAGGGGCCGCGCCCGAACTGGGTGCGGCCCCCTTTTTTAATGCCAGAAAGCGGATTGCATTCTTCCTTGCCGCCGATTAATTTTGACACAAGCCCGCCGAGAATAAATTCCCGGCCATACAGGAGAAGCATTGTAAATTCTCCGTAAGGTCTGAACTTCAAAAACAGCAAACAGATAACGAAGGATGACCTGGTTTAATTGTATGATATTTAAGGAATTACCGTAGGGGCGACGCATGCGTCGCCCCAGAGACCCATGTTTATTACCTGTATGCGTGATTATTTCAACACGCTTCCAGGC
The DNA here is from genome assembly GCA_001780825.1 of Candidatus Glassbacteria bacterium RIFCSPLOWO2_12_FULL_58_11. GTDB lineage: Bacteria > Gemmatimonadota > Glassbacteria > GWA2-58-10 > GWA2-58-10 > GWA2-58-10. The sequence continues at coordinate 4,208 of MFIX01000105.1, forward strand.
TGAAAATACGGACACAAGGAGCGCCCTCATGGAAAAAATCGAATACGCGGTCATCCTCAAGCCCGCGCGCGAGAACTTTATCCGGACGATCACCACCGAGGAGAGCCGGGCTGTCGAAGGCCATTTCGAGTACTTCAAGATGCTTTTCGAGAAAGGCGCGCTGAAATACGCCGGCCGCTGCGAGGACGGTTACCTGGGGCTGGCGATCCTCGAGTGCGAAAACGAGCCGGAAGCCCGGGCACTGATGGCGGAGGACCCGGCGATAGCCTCCGGGGTGTTCGAGCACACGATCAAGGCCTGGCGCACCGCGCTGGTAGTCGAACGCTGGAGCTGAGCGGCCGGAACCGCCAGATTTGCGATGCTGAAACTAAATACCTCGCGGCAAGCCCAGATAAAGCGTGGCAAGTCGCGAGGTAACTAATTAAATCCCCCTGATTCCCCCTTTTTCAAAGGGGGACTACATTGGATCTGCGCATCCCCCCTTTAGCAAAGGGGGGCGGGGGGGATTTAAGCTTTTGCCTTTACTGGATTACTGCTTACCTCGCAGTAAGCTGCGAGAAATTCTTTTCGCCTTAACTCTTTTCCAGGAGAAACCTCTAATTGGCTGCTTTTGTCCCGGACTGGGTCAGTGAAGCGATCTTCTACCAGATCTTCCCGGACCGTTACGCCCGCGGGTCCCGCTCCCCCCTCGCCCCGGGCGCCCGTTTCAAGAGCTGGGGCAGCCCGCCCGAGGCCCAGGGCTTCCAGGGTGGAGACCTTTACGGGATAGCCGAAAAGCTGGACTATCTCGAGCGGCTGGGGGTCAACGCCCTCTACCTGAATCCGGTTTTCGCCTCGGCCTGCAACCACCGTTACCACACCTACGACTACTACCGGGTCGATCCGCTGCTGGGCGGAGATGCGGCGCTGCGGGAACTGCTCGATCGCTGCCACGAGCGCGGCATGCGCGTGGTGCTGGACGGCGTATTCAACCACACCGGACGCGGCTTCTGGGCCTTTCACCATCTCCTGGAGAACGGGCCCGATTCGCCGTACCTCGACTGGTTCACGGTCCGCGGCTGGCCGCTCAACGCCTATAGCAGCGGCCCCGGCCACCCGCCCAACTACGATTGCTGGGCCGGACTGCCCGCCCTGCCCAGGCTCAACACCGCCAACCCGGAGGTGCGCGAATACCTGCTGGGCGTGGCCCGTCACTGGATCGAGTTCGGGATCGACGGCTGGAGGCTGGATGTGCCGGAGGAGATCACCAGCTCCGGGTTCTGGCAGGAATTCCGCCGCGTCGTGAAAGAAGCCAACCCCGAGGCTTACCTCTGCGGCGAGATCTGGCACCCGGCTCCGGACTGGCTGAAAGGCGACCGTTTCGACGGAGTGATGAACTATCCGTTCAGCCTGGCCGCCCTGGGCTTTTTCGGTGAACGTACCCTGCGTAAGGATGTCCGCAAGATCGACTACGTACTCCTGCCCCTGGAGACCGGCGCTTTTTCCGGCCGGATCGAACGGCTGTATTCCGGCTACCGGATGGAGAGCCACGCGGGATTGCTCAACCTGCTGGACAGCCACGACACTCCGCGGGCGCTCTGGATGCTGGGCGGAGACAAGAGCGCCTTGCGCCTGGCCGTGCTCTTCCAGATGACCATGCCCGGCGCGCCCTGTATCTATTACGGTGATGAGATCGGCCTCTCGGGCGGCGGAGACCCACTCTGCCGGGCGGCTTTCCCCTGGCAGGCCGAAAACACCTGGGACACGGAGCTGTTCGAGTTCTACCGCAAGACCACCACCTTGCGGCGCAAGTACGCCAGCCTGAGAAGAGGGAAGTTTTACCGGCTGCACGCAAATGACGGCGTTTATGTTTTCGGCCGCAGCCTGGGAGAGGAGCGGGTGGTGGTGGTCCTTAACACGAACGAGAATCAATCGAAAATGACCCTCGATCTGAAGGGTTTCGCGCTAGAGGGAACTAGTTTCAGAAGCGAATGGGGGAAAGAAAGTTATGTGGCGCAAAACGGCCGCCTGGAAGGACTGCCCCTGCCG
>MFIX01000106.1:0-10262 GCA_001780825.1 Candidatus Glassbacteria bacterium RIFCSPLOWO2_12_FULL_58_11
GAACCTGCAGGCGCTAAACTTCCGGCTGATGGAGACTCCGCTCGACCGGACCGGCCAGGATAACTGGCGCGAGGTGATCGGCCACTGCGAGGATGTGCTGCTGGAGGATTTCGAGATATTCAGGGATTATCTGGTGGTCGAGGAGCGCCGGGAGGGACTGGTAAAGCTGCGGATCATTCCCTGGTCCGGCGAGGGCGAGCACTACCTGGATTTCGGCGAGCCGGCTTACCTGGCTTATATCGGCACCAACCGCGAGTTCAACACCCGGCTCCTGCGTTTCGGCTACTCCTCGCTGACCACGCCGAACTCGGTTTACGACTACGACATGCGGACCCGCGAGAAAAAGCTGCAGAAACGGGATGAGGTCCTGGGAGGATTCGACACCGAAGACTACCGCACCGAACGCCTTTATGCCACGGCTCGGGATGGCGTGCGGGTGCCGGTTTCCCTGGTCTACCGGAAGGGCATGGGAAAAAAGGGGGGCAATCCTCTGCTGCTCTACGGGTACGGCGCCTATGGCCACAGCAGCGATCCGGTGTTCAGCTCCGCGCGCCTGAGCCTGCTCGATCGCGGATTCATTTTCGCCATCGCCCATGCCCGCGGCGGCGAGGAGCTGGGAAGGCAGTGGTACGAGGAGGGCCGCCAGTTGCGCAAGAAAAACACCTTCACCGATTTTATCGACTGCGCCGAGTACCTGATCGGGCAAGGCTACACCGGCCCGGAGCGGCTTTTCGTCCAGGGCGGCAGCGCAGGCGGCTTGCTGATGGGCGCGGTGGTCAACCTGCGGCCGGAATTGTTCCGGGGCGTAATCGCCAGAGTGCCTTTTGTCGATGTGCTGACCACCATGCTCGACCCGGACATCCCCCTGACCACCGGCGAATACGATGAGTGGGGGGACCCAAACCGGAAAGAGTTTTACGACTATATGTTGAGTTATTCGCCCTACGATAACCTGGAGACGAAAGAATATCCGAACCTGCTGGTTACCACCGGCCTGCACGACTCGCAGGTCCAGTATTGGGAGCCGGCGAAATGGGTCGCCAGGCTGCGCGCCCTTAAAACCGGCGATAACGTTCTGCTGCTCAAGACCCGAATGGATGCCGGCCACGGCGGCGTGTCGGGACGCTTCCGGCGCTACCGCGAGACCGCTTTCGAATATGCGTTCCTGCTCGACCTAGCCGGTATCCGGCAATAGCCGAATTACGCAAAAACCAGTTAACTGACAAGGAGATTACCGTGCACCAGCTAAGCGTCCAGACCAATGCCCGCACCGAGCTGCTGGATATCACCTCGAAGGTGGAGGAGGTGGTCCGCCGCGCCGGGGTGGACAATGCGCTCTGCACCATTTTCGTGCCCCACACCACCGCCGGAGTGACGATAAATGAGAACGCCGATCCGGATGTGACGCGCGATATCCTGGCCGTCGTCGATTCGCTGATCCCCTTCCATGACAGCCGCTACCGTCACGGAGAGGGCAACAGCGCGGCGCATGTCAAGAGCAGCCTGTTCGGCTGCAGCCTCAACGTGATCATCGAGAAAGGAAGTCTCAGGCTGGGGACCTGGCAGGGGATATATTTCGCGGAGTTCGATGGACCGCGGAGCCGGAAGGTCTGGATTTCTTTCTCGCCGGCGGTCTAGAAACGTGCTGCAATAATCACGCAACCATAATGATATACATGGGGTGCATGGGCGACGCATGCGTCGCCCCTACGGTAATCCCTTACTCTTCTATCAGCGTGTGGCTATTTAATCTTCTCATTACCGACTGAATCAAATTTATCTAACAAAGGCAATGCTTGAAGACAGGGAATAGTAGGGGCGGTTCGCGAACCGCCCCTTGTGCCTGAGAAAATTATTCTCTTGAGATATAAATCAACACGCATTTAGCCGGATTAGCCATGAAATCATTCGGCGTTCCGGCTTTTTTGTTTCCGGTCAGACCAGGGCGATTAATAGCAGCAGCGAGATGGCCTCGCCGGTCACCAGGGCGATAGCAAACATACCGAGGGCCTTGGGCCCCGAAACCTCGCAGGAGAACTTGAAGGAGCGGTACTGCAGCGCCACCATCCAGATCAGCATCAAAATAACGACCGCCAGAGTCAGGCAGTAAAATACCGCATCCGCAGGGAGGACAGCGATCTCTTCTCCTCCGGGCAGGACTTTGAGGGCATAACGATGGGAGCCCGGGAACATGCCGGCCAGGGCGGTAAACAGCAGCGGGCCGCGGGCCAGGGCCTGAGTGGCGAAAAGCTCGAACGGCCGGACCCGGCTGCCGGTAATCAGCCTCCCCCCGGCAAAGAGCAGAGAGGACATCAGCAGCCAGGCCACCAGAACCTCGATCAGGTTTATCCCGAACCCCACATGGTCGGTGGAACCGAGATGAAACCCCAGCACGCCATCGAATCGGCACTGCCCCAGGGCGGCGATCAGCGCCGTCGCGATCAGGATCGACAGGCCGCTCGCCAGCGCCCGGACCCCGCTGAGATAATTGAAAGGGTTAAGCAGCAATCGGCAGATATTTTTTCCAGGCATGCTCGTACTTGTTAAAAGAATTATACTTGACGTTTCAGGCGGAGGAGCAGCGCTTATATATCCACTACTGTCAATCCGGGGGAGGGTTCGAGGGTCCATATTTTCGGATCGCCCTCTTTACGGAACGCCTCAATAAGTCTTTCCGGCCGGTGATGCAGAGCGATTATCGTTCCACCGCCCCCGGCTCCGGCAAGTTTCGCCCCCAGGGCTCCATTGGCTCGCGCCAGCTCGATAAAATGGTCGTTTATCTTGCCGCTCGCCCCCAGCGCCTGCTGAATCTCGTGGTTGCGGTTCATCAGCTCTCCCAGTTCCTCCCAGTCGCCGCGCAGCATTGCGCGCTTGCCCTCACGGGCCAGCTCGCCGATCTCCCGGTAGCCCTCCACCACCGATGGATCGCCATCCATCCAGCGCTCCCGGATCGGCTTGAGCACCGACCCGGAAATTCGCTGGACCCCGGTATGGATCAGGACAAACGGCAGTCCGCTGACCAGTCCGGCCAGGGGCTCCACCGTGGCGTAAACCTCCTCGGCGATATCCCGGTAGATCTCCTTGGTGCGGAAATCTAGATAGTTCAGGCCGCCGAACACGGTCATGTACTGGTCCTGGTAGCCGCACTGGATATCCATGTAATTGAGCTCGATATGGCGGATGGTTTCGGCGCACTGGTAGCGGTTCAGCTCGAGACCCAGGAACTTACAGACTGCGCCGAAAATTGCCGCCAGCATGGCGGTGGAGCCGGCCAGCCCGCTGCGGAAGGGGATTTCGCTCTCGCCCACCAGACGCAGCTTCCGGTCGGCGATCCGCAGGTAGCGGATCACGCTCCGGGCGGCGTCGAACACGCCCCCGTCCAGGACCAGGTCGCTCTCATCGCCGATCACTGTCTCTTGGCCGTGGAAAGCCAGCTCGAGGTGCTGCGCCTCGACCAGCCGAACAGTGGCCCGGCAGGCCAGCGTGCAGGAAATCAGGCTGCCGCCGTAGCCATCGGTGGGATTGCCGATCACTCCCGCCCGGGCGGGAGCTGAGGCCTCGATCATAACTTCCTCGAAAGGTAATGCCGCAGAATGTGGCCGTACTTTTCATCCTGCAGGGCGAAATCCACGAAAGCCTTGAAGTAGCTTTCATAATTGCCGATATCATAGCGGCGCTCCTTGTCCTTGAGCATTACCGCGTACACCGGAGCGCCTTTCTTGAGCAGCAGACCGATCGAATCGGTAAGCTGGAGTTCGCCGCCCTTGTCCGGGAGGGTCATGTCGATGGCCTGGAAGATCTCCGGAGAGAACACGTAGCGCGCAGCAATAGTCAGGTCGCTGGGGGCATCCTCGATATTGGGCTTCTCTACGAGCTGCTCGATCTTGAACACTCCGTTGCCCAGCTCCTCGCCGATTTTCACCACCCCGTAACGGTAGACCTCCTCGCGGGGGATCCGCTCGATCGCCACGGTGCAGGCGGCCTTGTGTTTGCGGTGGACCTCCATCATGCGCTTCAACAGGCTCGGTCCGCTCTTGGGGCTGCTGATTATCGAGTCCCCCAGTGCACAGACAAAGGATTCATTCTCCACCAGGTCGCGGGCCAGGTTCACCGCATCGGCCAGCCCTTTCTGCTCGCTCTGCCGCACATAGTAGAAGCTTACGTTGATCTCCTGGTATTTCATTTCCTCGATGATGCTCGCTTTGCCGCTCTGGCGGAGCTGTTTGAGCAGCTCCATATCCTTGTCGAAATGGTCCTCGATCGAGCGTTTCTTACTGCCGGTGACAAAGAGGATTTGTTTCAGGCCGGCGGCCTCGATCTCCTCGACTACATACTGTACCACCGGCTTACGGCCGACCGGCAGCATTTCCTTGGGCTGGCTTTTGGTCGCCGGCAGCAGGCGCGTGCCATGCCCGGCCACCGGGATTACCGCCTTTTTTATTTCCATCTGGAACCTCCGCCACATGAGGTGGGAACGACCGTGATAAATCTTTAGCTGTTTTCTTTTCAGGTAAGGGGCGAGGACATGCTGGCCGCCGGAAGAGCGGCGGCCCGGCATTAAATTAGAGGCCGGGCAAAGGGATTGTCAACGCTTTTCTCCTGCGAAAGATAAGGATTTCAGGCTGGTTCAACGGCTGAGGAATCCTCGAGCCGCTGGAGCTTGTAAAGGCGCCGGACCTCGAGCAGTATCTTATCGTACATGCCGGTCTTAAAATCCGGAAAGGTCCACTCGAACTTGCTCCAGCCGCCCTTGCGGTAGTATAGTGTCAGGTCGGCCCAGACCCGCTGGCCCAGATATATTTTCTGCCCCTGGTACTTGTACGAAGCCAGGACCACTTTCTGGTAGTCCAGGATTCCGGGGTCGATATTGACCTGCCTGCCGCCATCCTCCCGGCAGAGAGTATTTTCTATGCGCTCGGCCTCGAGCTTGGCCGCAATCAGCGCCGACGGCGGAACTAGCCGGCGATAAGATACGAACAACCGGAAAAGCGGCGCGCCCATTTCCGGCTTGTAGAAATCGGTATGGTCGAACGGCGACGGTTCGGAGATAAAATCCTCCTCGCCGTATGCCTCGCGCAGCGCCTCGCGGGCATGCTCCAGCGGACCGCTCTCCCGGTAGAGCAGCGCCGCGAACAGCTTGACCGGCTCCACCAGATACTTAGCCGGCGGGTTTCTCTTCATTCTGCCATCCTTTCCACCTCCCGGGCTTTTTCCACCAGCTCCCGGGCCTGCTCGACCAGGGCGGCCTCGATCCCGAACAGCTCCTCGATACTGGGCCCGAGCGAGGCGCGGATGTTGCTGTTTTTCCGGCCATCCGGCCGGTTCAGCCGAAGATGGTTCTTGTGCACGTAAACCTGGGCATCCTCCAGGTTGCGGCTGAGCAGGAGCTGATGGTTCATCGGCGCGGAGAACGAGCTGCGCCAGTGCTGCTCGAATTCCCGGTCCCCGGCCGGCCGGCTGCGGATCCGGTAGCGCCAGCGGCTCTCCCCGGAATGCGTGAGCGTGTAGAGATTGAACGTTTCCGGCATCCGCTTGTCCGGCTCCAGCAGATAGGTGTAGAGCGGGCATTTCAGCACGCTTTTTCCCCGGGGATCGATAGGCAATGGTGCAGGCAGCAGATACCCGGCATCGCAGAGATATTCAGCGCCCTCCAGGGACACCATTACCGCGCAATGGATGTTCGGGCCGTGCCGCATGTCGCCCAGGACCCGCCAGACGCTGAACCCGCAGTAGCCGAGCAGGGTGTAGAGACAATGGGTCAGCGAGAAACAGGTGCCGCCGAGCCGGGAAGTCAGGTAGCCTTCGAGCACCTCCACCGGGGTCCGGAACTCCGGTGGTCCCTCGCGCCTTGGAGCATAAGTGCGGATGATCTTGGATACGTTCTCGTAAGGCAGGCTGGTGAAAGCCCGGTAGAGCGCGAAAAGCTCATCGCGCGCTGGGGAAAGCTTGTGATTCAACCCGAAATGAGCCAGAAAACAGTCGGCCGCCCGGCTGAAATTTTTGCTTTCTTCTGATCGAAGCATTTCGAAGCGAATTGAAATATTTCCTATCCGGTCAGTTATTCCCCGGGGCCGTAGGGGCGGGTTTTAAACCCGCCCCTACAATTGCTTGAATTTTCTAATGATACGGTGTCTTGTTATATATTATATGCATCAACCAGTAATTAACGAATGATAAACCAGCGCGCTCTTTAAAGCGCCACCTATAGAGTATTCTCACCCTCTTAGATTAAATAATACACCGGCGAGAAACGCTCCGGCAAGAGTGTACGCCAGGTAGAGCAGCAGGAAGCGGTCGCCGTAGCCCTCCCGAAAAGCATAGAGCGCGGAGAGCTTGGTCGCCGGGCCGGAGATAAAAAAGGCCAGGACCGCCCCGCGGCCCAGCCCCAACTCGTAGAGGGCCTGCATTATCGGGATCGAGGCCCCGCCGCACTGGTAGAACGGTACTCCAAGCGCGATCGCCAGCAGGATGGAAAAGCTGCTGGATCGGCCGACCAGACTGCGCACGAACTCCGGCGGGACCAGGGCCTTGAGCGCCGCGCTTATCAGCAGGCTGACACTGAAGATTTTCAGGATAAACAGGCTCTGGCGCCATAAGGCGGTTAAAAATGGGCGCTCCTTAATCATCGCGGCGGGCTTCGCCTGAGAACCGGTTTCCGGAGCCCGTTTCGGAAAAAGCGACAGCCGGCCGGCAAACCGGCGGCACAGCAGCCCGGCGAAGAAACCGAGCGCAAGGGCCGAGACGGCCCGCGCCGCGGCCATAGGCCAGCCGAACGCCCCGTAGGTCAGCAGGAACAGGTTCGGGTCGATCAGCGGGCAGGCGAACAGGAAAGCCACCATCACCGGGGCCGGGAACCCCGCGGCGATCAGGGACACTGAAAGCGGCACTGCCAGGTACACCGGCAAGGGCGCGGCCATGCCGAGCAGGGCGGCGGCCAGGATATTAAGCGTACCTGCGGAGCGCAGGACTTTGAAACGCACGAGGGAGGGCAGTCGGCGCTGGAGAACGGCGATGACCAGTATCCCGGCCAGCAAATACGGGTACAGCTCTCTCAGCAGCTCCAGAAAATTATCCAGGATACGATAAGTGTAAGTCCGGCTGAAAATCCTTTCCAACTGGTATAAGAGGTCCAAGTGCCGCTTCTCCTTTGAGCGCTGTAATCCTGTCGAAAACGATACATTCCCGCCGGGGCAGGGTCAAGCAATTAAGAGTGCGCCATCCACAAGGCCGGCTTTACAATGTTCAGGCCGAAAGTTATATTACCTGAAACGGCCCTCAGGCCGTTTCGGCGTTTAAGACCTAATTTCACCGTGAAAGACTCGCATGATAAAAAATATCCTTTTTGATATCGGCTCTGTACTGCTGCAATTCGACCGCGAGGCCACGATCCGCGAGTATTCCTGCTACAGCGGGATAGCCGCGCCCGCTGAGCTGGCTTTCGAAAGCGTTTTTCTGCCTGGGCAATGGCAGAAAATGGAAACCGGCGAAATGAAATCCGAGGAATATTATGAGCTTTTTATAAAGGCCAGCGGCTGCCGGATCAGCTTCCGGCATTTTTGCCTCATCTGGTGCATGCATTTCCGCGAGGACCGGGAGATGATCGCCCTGGGCCGTGCCCTGGCCTCGAAATTCAAGCTATATTTCCTCTCCAATACCGGCCCCCTGCATATCCCCGGGCTCTATGACCGTTTCCCCAGCCTGCTGTTTTTCCACGGCCAGGCCCTTTCCTGGGACCTGGGCGTGCTGAAACCTGACCCCGCATTCTTCGCTCGCGCCTTAGACAAATTCTCACTGCGCGCCCCGGAGTGCCTGTTTATCGACGATCAGCTCTGCAATGTGGAGACGGCGCGCGCTCTGGGGATCCAATCCATCCAGCATTTGAGCGCGGAAAAGACCGCGGCCGCTATATCCGCCGCTCTCGATCTGGATGGAGCCTCCCCGGAGCTTTGATCCGCCCGGTCAGGTGCCGATATTCAGCGGGGCATTAAAGCCCGGTACGTTCGGCTGTCATACATCGCGCCCCGGCCCCTAAAGCGGTTGCCATTCCCCGGAATAGTATGTATATTATTTGGTTATAATTTATAGCGTTCCGGCCGACGGCGCGATCCGGCGGATAAGAGCGGCAGTAACCAATAGAATTTGAATGTCCGGAATATTGATTTGCCATTTCCCTGGAAGGGAGACAAAGTGAGCGAAGGGCTTAAAGTGCTGGAAAAAATTCGCGATCAGGTGCGCGTTCTGAGCAGCCGGCTGGATAATCTACGGGGTTATCTTTGACCTCGAACATAAGAATGCCCGGGTGGCCGAGCTGGAAAAGCGGATGGCCGAGGCGGATTTCTGGAATGACCAGGAGCAGGCGCGCAAGATAATCGAGCAAGCCAAGGAGATCAAGCGCTGGACCGATCCGGTCCGCGCCATAAAAAACCGGCTCAAGGACCTGGAAGAGCTGGCCGAGCTGGCCGGAGAGGAAGAGGATGGGCTGGGGGAGGAGCTGATCCGGGATGCCGGCCAGATCGAAAAACAGCTTGAGGAGCTCGAGCTGCTGCACATGCTCTCAGGCAAGGATGATGAGCGGGATGCCCTGCTCACAATCCATCCGGGGGCCGGCGGCACCGAGAGCCAGGACTGGGCCCAGATGCTGATGCGCATGTACGCCCGCTGGATCGAAAACCACGGGTTCAAGAGCCAGCTTCTCGACCTGCTGCCCGGCGAGGAGGCGGGGATAAAGAGCGCTACTCTGGAGGTGAAAGGCCGCTATGCGTTCGGCTACCTCAAGGCCGAAAAAGGCGTGCACCGGCTGGTGCGGATCAGCCCCTTTGACGCCAACAGCCGCCGCCACACCTCGTTCGCCTCGGTTTTCGTCTACCCCGAGGTCGAGGACAACCTCGAGGTCAAGATCGAGGAAAAAGATTTGCGGATAGACACATACCGCTCCAGCGGCGCCGGCGGCCAGCACGTCAACAAGACCGAATCCGCGGTGCGGATCACCCATCTGCCCACCGGCATTGTCACCCAGTGCCAGAACGAGCGCAGCCAGCACCGCAATAAGGATAACGCGATGAAAATCCTCCGGGCGCGGCTCTACGAGCACATGCTCCTGGCGGAGAAAGCCGAAAGGGATGTGCTCGAGGCCGAGAAGAAAGAGATCGCCTGGGGCAGCCAGATCAGAAGCTACGTCCTTCACCCCTACACCCTGGTCAAGGACCACCGGACCGGAGTGGAGACCGGCAATGCGCCGGGAGTGCTGGAGGGCAACCTCGATCCCTTTATTCAGGGCTACCTCAAGAAGTTCGGCGGACAGGGCTGAGCCTTCAACCGGCGATAACAAATTTATCTTTTCGGCGCTTTCGGCTGCGAACGATAGAAAGACGGTAAATAATGGAAGACCGGCATCAACTGGTACAGGTAAGGCTGGAAAAGCTGGAGAAGCTGCGCGGGATGGGTGTCAACCCGTTTCCCTATGCCTTCGAGGCCAGCGGCCGCTCCGGGAGGCTTATCGCGGGTTTCACGGACAGCGAGACGCCGGAACAGGGAGAGCACCACAGTCTGGCCGGCCGGATTGTCTCGTTACGCGGCATGGGCAAGGTAACTTTCGCGCATATCAATGACGGCGAGGGCCAGATCCAGCTCTATATCCGCAAGGACAAGATCGGCGAGAACACCTATGCGGTGGCGGACCTGCTGGACCTGGGCGATATAATCGGGGTCCGGGGTTTTCTCTTCCGCACCCATGCGGGCGAGGTCACCCTGCATGCCGAATCTCTCGAGCTGCTGGCTAAGAGCGTCCGGCCCCTGCCCGTGGTCAAGGAGAAGGTAGTCGGCGAGGAAAAACAGGTCTTCGACAAGGTGGAGGACAAGGAGCTGCGCTACCGTCAGCGCTATGTCGACCTGCTGGTCAATCCTGAGGTCCGGGAGGTTTTTCGTAAGCGGACCCGGATGATCAACCGCATCCGCGCCTTTCTGGACGAGCGGGAGTTCCTCGAGGTCGAGACCCCGATGCTGCAGCCGATCTATGGCGGGGCCACGGCGCGGCCCTTTACCACGTTCCACAATGCGCTCGACCGCACGCTTTACCTGCGGATTTCCAATGAATTGTACCTGAAGCGGCTGGTGGTCGGCGGGCTGAACCGGGTTTACGAGTTCTCGCGGGATTTCCGCAACGAGGGCGTGGACCGCAACCATAACCCGGAGTTCACCATGCTCGAGTTCTACCAGGCTTTCGCCGACTACCGTCAGATGATGGACCTGGTCGAGCAACTGGT
>MFIX01000106.1:10360-10613 GCA_001780825.1 Candidatus Glassbacteria bacterium RIFCSPLOWO2_12_FULL_58_11
GGTCCAGGGGATCGTTAAGCTCGGAGAAAGCATTGGCGATCTCCATCCCGCCGATTATCAGCTCGAAACGCTCGACCAGCTCCGGATTGCCGCGGTGAACCTTGGCCAGGGGGCTGGTCTCGAGCGGGTAGTCGGTGACGAATGTGGGGTTTTGCAAATGCGGCTCGACCAGCTCGCCGAACAGCTCATCGAGCAGCTTGCCCGGACCCATCTTACCGCTTATTTCGATCTCTTGTTTGCGGCACAGCCCGGC
>MFIX01000107.1:0-373 GCA_001780825.1 Candidatus Glassbacteria bacterium RIFCSPLOWO2_12_FULL_58_11
CGCTGCTCCTGCTGCTGACCCAGACCGAGGAATATCTTAACCCCCTACAGCGGGATCTGTTCGTCCAGTACCTGTTCGAGACGGTTTCCGCTCTTGGCACGGTGGGGCTTTCCATGGGAATTACCGCGAGCCTGAACTTTGTGGGTAAGCTGCTTATCATCGCCATAATGCTGATCGGCAGGGTTGGACTGGTCACCCTGGCCTATGAGCTCGTGCACGAGGGAGCGGAAGTGCAGTTGGAATACGCAGCCGAAGAAGTGATGCTGTAATCGAAAAGTATCCGCCGGAGCTTGTTCCAAGGTAAGCGGATAGGGGAAGTGCAGGGGCGACCCCGATTTTATCGGGGTCGCCCGCCATACGCACTTCATTCCGG
>MFIX01000107.1:395-2859 GCA_001780825.1 Candidatus Glassbacteria bacterium RIFCSPLOWO2_12_FULL_58_11
GAAAATTCAGACAATTCGCGGCTTGCCGCGAGGTGGTTCTGTAAAAGTCAACTTATGGAGGTCCGGTGAAGAAATTTATGGTTATCGGCCTCGGCAATTTCGGTTCCGAGGTTGTCAAAACCCTTTTCGAGCTGGGCAATGAGGTTGTGGCGATTGACAAGAGCCGGGAGCGGGTGCAGCAGATCAGCGAATTCAGCTCGCGGGCGATTATCGCCGATGCCGAGGACAAGGATTTCCTTCTGAACACCGGCGCCCTGGAGATGGATGCCGTGGTGCTGAGCATGGGGAATAATATCAGCCAGAGCATTATCGCCACCCTGTTTCTCAAAGAGCTCGGCGTTCCTTATGTTGTCGTCAAGGCGAACGATCCGGACCACGGCCGGGCGCTGGAAAAAATCGGCGCGGACCGCATTATTTATCCCGAGCAGGAGGTGGCGGTCAAGCTGTCGCGCCAGCTCACCGAGCCCTCGGTGATCGACTTTTATGATCTATCGCGGGACTATCTGATGACCAAGCTGCTGGCGCCGCTGGATCTGGTGGGCAAGAACCTTCTGGAGTCCGAGCTGCGAGAGAAGTACGATGTATTTGTTATTGCGGTGAAAGAGGCGGTTCCCGACAACTTCCTGATTCTGCCCGGCGCGGATTACCGGATAAAGGACAGCGATGTGCTGGTAATCCTGGGTAAAGCCACGGACATCGAGCGCCTGGAGAAAAATGTGCGGGACAGCAACGGCTGAGCCGGAGCGGGATGACGGAGGAGTGTAAGCGCCGGATTTGGATCAGCTCTTAATTCCGATGATTGAGCTCAGGACGCCGCTGTTTTTGATTTTTTCCCGCACTTGTACGAGAATCTCCTCGGTCCGCGCACTTTCAAGTCCCAGGGTATCCCACACCGCTTGCTTTATTTCCTTCAGTCTGCCCTCACCCGAATCGCCGACCCGGCCGATCCGGCAAATACTGTCCGCCAGATGGAGCAGATAGATATCCTTGCGCTGAATCTTCGGCGCGACGTCCGGCTGGTGGTGGAAACGCACGCAGTTGACAATCTCCAGGGGCAAACCCCAGCGCTCCAGGACTGCCGCGGCAATCTGGGTATGGTCGATCCCGATCCGTTGTGCCTCGAGATCGAGGATTGATTTGCGCGGGTCCTCGCTCTGCTCATTATCGGGCAGGTTCTGATGCACATCCGGCAGGTAAGTGGCGCTGATCAAGCGCCCCAGATCGTGCAACAAGCCCACCACGTGCGCAGAGGAACCATCGTGGTCCCGCAGGCCGGTCCTCAGTTGAATCTCTTCCATGCAGAAAGCCACGCCGATCGAATGCTCCCAGAATTTCTGCGGATCGATCAGCCCCTTGGGCAGGGCCGAGACATAACGGACCATGCCGACATCAAATACAAGCTTGCGGATTTCCTTGAAGCCGAGGCGGACAATCGCCTCCTGCACAGTCGTGGTTTTACGGCGCGCGGTGTACATTACCGAGTTGGCAAGTTTCAACAGCGCGCTGGTCAGCGGAGGATCGTCGGAGATAATCCGGCTCACCCGGTGGACATCCGGCTCTTTCACGTTCAGGGATTTTTCCAGGATGAAGATGACAGGCGGCAGGGTGGGCAGTTTTTTGATGTTCAGTAATTGATCGATCAGCTCTTTAAGCGTGTACATTCCCGGCTTTCCATAAACCTGAGTGCTGATCCTTCAATTCAGACCCGGCAAGATTGTCGCCGGGCCGCAAAAAGGCCGACAGGGGAATAATATTTAATTATCAAAATAATACCAGAAAAAAGAATAAGAAGCAATCGGCCTTCATTGTACTCTCCGCTTTTTTAAAGCTTGGGTTTTTCAATTGAGCTGGATTATGTAAGTCCGGGTCCGCAATCCTTGGCTGCTCAACCTTTGCTGCGATATCACTCATGCGCGGATTTTCCTGATAACCGCCACCAGGTTGTCGCTGTCCGGCCGGTAGGGATTTGCCGTGTTGAAGCCCGCGTACAGGCTGAAATTATCGAGGCCCGCTTCTACCGCGGATTCGGCAAGTGCCTGGGAAGTCAGTGGATAAAGTACCTCCCGGTCCTCGGCCAGCTTGATCTCGTTTTCCCAGACCTCGATCGTAAACTCGATAAAGTCTTCCCGGTAGCTGTAGCGCCGCTCGAAGCGAAAGACCGTGCTGCCGCGGGTGGCGGTTTTCGAGGGCAGCCGCTCCTGGCGCAGCGAAAGTATTTTTTCATATCCCAGGAGATGGATCACCGCCGCTCCCGGCCGGTCCAGGGCCGCGGCCAGCCCCCGGAAAAAGCCGGGCAGCTCAGCGGGCGGCAGGTGCGCCAGCGTATTGCCCAGGCAAGTGACCAGCCGCCAGGGCCCGTGGTCCGCCGCCAGTTTTCCCAGCTCTTCCATCTTCGAGGAATGGATCTGTGCGCCGGGAAGCGAACGGCGGGCCAGGCGGCGCAGTTCGGGCGAGGGCTCGGCGC
>MFIX01000107.1:2897-7901 GCA_001780825.1 Candidatus Glassbacteria bacterium RIFCSPLOWO2_12_FULL_58_11
AAGCTTGCAGAAGGAATGGAATTTCCAGGGCAAGCCTTTTCTCCCAGTCGATAAAAATATCGTAATACGGAGCAAGCCCGCTGTAGCGGTCGGGTTTTGTCAAAGTTCCTTCCGGCATTGAGACTTCAACTGCAATAAGCTGGACCCCGGCTGCCGCCTGGCGGTCCTTGTGCTTGAAAGATACTCTCGTGAAATATATATTGTACTGGTGCCCGGACCCTATTATAGCGATTCAGGGCCGGGTCAAAAAAGAAAATTTTGTAAAACCGCGCGGGAGAGGATGGCGTGCAGCTTAAAGCTTCAATAACGATATTTTTTCTTCCGCTGCTGTTATTGCCCGCCCTTTCGGGCTGCAGCGCGGTCAGGAATATAAATTTCTATTCTACCTCCCAGGAAATACAACTAGGCCAATCCCTGGATAAAGAAATTCACAAGCAATTCCAGATTCTCCCGGATGCGCGGGTCGATACTTTTCTGGCCCTGCGGGGGCACAAACTGGTGGAGGCCTCTGACCGCAAGGACCTGGCCTACCACTTCTTCCTGGTAAAATCGGAGGAGATCAACGCCTTCGCGATCCCCGGCGGCTTCTGTTATGTCAACCTGGGACTTTTCCGCCAGTCGGACACAGAGAACGAGCTGATCAGTGTCCTGGCCCATGAGATCAACCACGTGGTCCACCGTCACAGTATGAAACGTCTCAGCCAGATGCAGATAGTCGATGCCGGGACCCAGGCTTTGATCGGGAATGCGAACTCAATGGCCGGCACGGTCACCAATTTATTTACCTCGATCGGTCTGCTGAATTTCAGCCGTGAGGACGAGCGGGAGGCGGACCGCGACGGACTGCTGACCATGTACCGGGCCGGCTACGACCCCCAGGGTATGGTCGAGATGTTCGAGATGCTGAAGAAAGGCCGTGAGACAGGCGAGCCGGGCCGCTGGGAGAAGCTTTTTTCCACCCACCCGATCACGGATGAGAGAATCCGGAACGCGAGCCAGCTTATCGCCCAGCTCCCGCCGATAGAGGGAATGATCGTGGATTCTCCGGAATGGAAAGGGACAATCGAGTATCTCCGGGAGAAATATCCGCCGCCGAAAAAAGAGGATAAAGAGGATAAAAAATAGCGAAAATCCAGGCTGCTTTTCCTGTCTGCCAAGCCGCCCGGATCAATACTTCCCATGAAATGGCCGGTTTTGCCGGCAGTGGTAAATCTTGCGGTCCGGAATCAACCCTGGAGCCCTCAATGTCCGATCTGTCAGTTGAATATCTAGGCCTTAAACTCAAGAATCCGCTTATCGTGGCCAGCAGCGGCCTGACCCGCAATGCGCAACTGATCGGCCAGTGCGAGGCCGCCGGGGCCGGAGCGGTAGTGATGAAGAGTATTTTCGAGGAGGACATCCGGCGCCGGGACAATTCTTTTACGGATTTCCTGGCCACCCATCCCGAGGCCAGCGGCTATTTCGAGGCCGAGGTCGGGCTGGTTTACGGCGCGCACCAGTACTGCGAGGAAATCAAGAAGGCCAAAGCCCAGGTCAAAATCCCGGTGATCGCCTCGGTCAACTGCGCCAATCCCCGCTGGTGGCTGGACTATGCCGTGCAGCTCGAAGGCGCCGGAGCGGATGCTCTGGAAATCAATCTCTCCATCCCGGACGTGAATCCGGCGGTCTCCGGCAGCGACTATGAGGGCACGTTCCAGGAGATTGTCAGCGCCGTGCGCTCCCGGGTAAAAATCCCGCTCGCCGTAAAAATGAGCGGACAACTGACCGCGCCACAGAACATGGCGCAGAAACTGGTGCATTCCGGGGCCGATGCCCTGGTGATTTTTAACCGCCAGAGCGGACTGGATATCAATCTCAATACGCGAAGAGCTTTTTCCTCCAAGGGCGACCAGGGCCTTTCGACGCCGCATTCGATCTACTATCCGCTGCGCTGGGTAACCATCCTTCACGAAATGCTGCCGGCGATCCGGATTTCCGCCTCGGGCGGCGTGCACAGCGTCGAGTCTTTTATCAAGTACCTTATGGCCGGGGCCAGCACAGTTCAGGTTTGTTCCTTGCTCTACCGCAAGGGTTTGAAAGAGATCGGCGCGCTGCTGGAAGGCCTTGAGGCTTTCCTGCGCCGCCAGGGAATAAAATCCGTGGAGGAGCTGCGCGGCTCGGTACTCCGCGACTTGCCGGTTGGCACTCGCGAACAGCAGAGGCTGGAGTACATTCAGCTTTCCGAGGGCCATTACCTGGAGGTTGATTCCACCGATGGCGGCGGCCTGACTTTCGAATCTCACCCGAAAGACTGAGCGGCGGTCCAGCCGGTGAAAAAATCAAAGGCGGTGGAGAACAAGCTCTTGCAACTTGTTCCACACCGCCTTTTCATTGGTCGAAGCGGCCTGAAGCTCAGGCGCCGAAAGTCTTTTTTACCCAGTCAAGGCTGACAGATTTGGGCCGGAATATCGGCGCGCCGATCGCCCGGCTGATTACCAGCTGGCTCAACAGGCCCATCGCCCGGGACACGCCGAACAGGACCGTGTAATAATCGAACTCTTTCAGTCCGTAATGCCAGAGCAGCGCGCCGGAGCCGGCATCCACGTTCGGGTAAGGACTCTTGGCCTTGCCTTGTCCAATCAGCACTCCGGGTACCACGGCGAACAGGCGGTCCACGATGCGGAAGATTTCATCATGGCCGCAGTGCTTAAGGCCGAAATTATGGAACGCGGTGAAACGCGGGTCGGTCTGGCGCAGCACCGCATGGCCATAGCCGGGGATCACCTTACCGCTTTTCAGGGTATCCAGGCAGAACTGTTTCAACTGCTCATCGCTCGGCACACCCTTGAATTTATCGTGGATTTCCCGCAAGAAAGCCAGGCTTTCCTGGTTGGCCAGGCCGTGAAGCGGGCCGGCCAGCCCGTTGAGGCCGCCGCTCACCGAATAATAGGCATCGGACAGCGCCGAGCCGACCACATGGGTGGTCATGGCGCTGACATTTCCGCTTTCGTGGTCGCAGTGCAGCACCAGATAGAGGCGCATCAAGTCCGCAAAGCGGCCCTTCGGGTCCGGCAGCCCGAGCATATAAGCGTAATTGCCGCCCCAGTCCAGGTTCTTATCCGGCTTGATCAGGTCGCCCTTGCCGGTATGGATACGATAGATTCCTGCGGCGAGCTCAGGCAGATGGGCCAGCAGGGTGATCGAATCCTCCAGCATGGGATCCCAATAATCGGGTTTGTGCATGCCCTCATCGTATTTTTTCCGGAAGATGCTTTTCCTCTCGAGAGCCAGGATACCGATACTGAGCATCGCCATCGGATGGGTATCTTTGGGCAGCGCTTTCAGGACTTTCCAGACATAGTCTTCAAGCGGATCATAGCTTTTCAGCGTCTTTTGAAAATCCTCGAGCTCAGCCTTGCCGGGAAGCTCGCCCAGCAGCAACAGGTAAAAAACTTCCTCGGGAAGCCGGTCCACCAGCTCGATAATCGGGTGGCCCCTGACGATCAGGCCCTTATCCGGGTCCACAATCGACGTCTCGCATAACAGGGATTTCACTCCCCGCATACCGCCGAACATCTGCTGAAAGGTGACCTCGGATACTACTTTATCGCCGTAATTCTTAAGCAGCTCCTGAATCTCCTCCCGCAATTGCGGAATTTTATGAGATAATTTTTCTTTAATCTTGGACACGAATCCCTCCGAGTTTTAAGGAATTAGGTGGATTTGAAAAGACAAAACAGTTCCCGCCGGACCGCGAGTTTATTCAAGCCCTGTCTCGGAAGAACTTCCTGAGTACGGGTCCCTGACGGTCAGGCAGAGGTGGGGAAAGACGAGATGACAATATATATCTAAGCGGGTCGATGTCCGCCGAAACCGGAGATCAGAGTCCGGACAATTATTCCTTGCCCGGACATGGTTTGAGAAGGTATCTTTAATCTCTCTGCAATGCTTGCTGCAAGCGCAAACTACCGCTTCATATCTCTAAATTAAAAGCATCGTCAATAAAAAACAACAAAAAGAAAAAAACCGCCTGATGTACAAACGATAGGGTTTGACAAGGGTTTCAGTGGAATTTGTTTTGTAAGAGAAAAAAATGTGTTTTATAGTAAAATATCCAGGGGAAAAACCATTTCGAAGGAAATCGGCCCAACGCTTCCGGTTTCTCAGCGGACCGTTATATGTCCGGCCAGCACCTGGGGAATGTTTTCCAGGTAAGGCGGCTTGATAATTACCTTGTCGGTGATCAGCGCCGTGATCAGCTCCGCCGGAGTGATATCGAAGGCCGGGTTGAAAACTTTGATGCCTTCCGGGGCCAGCTTGAGGCCGTAGGGTGCGGCTACTTCGGCCGCCGCTCTCTCCTCAATCGGGATCCGGCTGCCATCCGGGATCGAGAGGTCGAAAGTGCTGAAAGGCGCGGCCACATAGAAAGGGATTCCGTGCCTCTGCGCCAGGCAGGCCACGCTGTAGGTGCCGATCTTATTGGCCGTATCGCCGTTGGCGGCGATCCGGTCCGCCCCGGTGATCACCAGGTCCACCTGGCCGCGGGACATCACCGAGCCGGCCATATTGTCGCAGATCAGGGTTGTCTCGATCCCGGCCCGGGTAAGCTCCCAGGCGGTCAGCCGCGAGCCCTGGAGCAGCGGCCGCGTCTCATCGACAAAGACCGAGGGAGTCTTCCCCTGTTCCTGCGCCACGTATATCGCGGCCAGCGCCGTGCCGATCCCGGCCGTAGCCAGCGCCCCGGCATTGCAATGCGTCAGGACTCGGCTGTGCGGCCCGATCAGCTCCGCCCCGTGCTCGCCGATCGCCCGGCAGAGGCGGCGGTCCTGCTCGAAGATTTCCAGCGCTTCGGTTTCGAGAGCCTCGAGCAGCCTGACCGCTGAAGTCCCCGCCGGCAGCCGCTCGGCTGCCAGCTTCATCCTTTCGATGCCCCAGGACAGGTTGACCGCTGTCGGCCGGGTGGCGGCGAGCTCGGCGCAGACCTCGGCCAGCCTGGAGCGGAAACGCTTTTCCGCCAGCCCGGTC
>MFIX01000107.1:7980-8964 GCA_001780825.1 Candidatus Glassbacteria bacterium RIFCSPLOWO2_12_FULL_58_11
TATCTTCGGCCAGCAGACGGTAATCGGTGCGCTCGAGAAAAATTTCACGGGAGGGCAGCTCGGTCTGGTCGATCAGCCTGACCCGGCCGTTGGGAACCTTGCCCACCCAGCTGATTGTCTGAACCGGCATATCCGCTCTCCGCAATTGATTTTTATCCGGCCGGGGCCTAAATTCAGCACCGGTTTTCTTAATCACTCTGGAATTCCGATATCAGCCACGAGAAATTAATCCTGACAGCCAGGATTTACAAGTCTGGTAACTTGGCCGGGAGGACATTATGCCGAAATTCGTCCGTAAGATCTGTCATAACTATGCTATGCCTATACTCGCTCTGTTTCTGATATTCGGCGCCTTTCCTGCCTTAGCCGAGCGCGCCTACACTCCGGAAGACCTGGACCGGGTTAAATCCCTGTCCGCGCCGGCGCTCAGCCCGGATGGGAAATGGATCGCCTATGTGCTTACCGAATCGGACTACGACGGGAACAAAAGCCGCGGCGAGATTTACCTCGTTGAGGCCAGCGGGAACGGCCACCCCAGACAGTTGACATTTTCCGGCGGGCATAACGGGAACCCGCGCTGGAGCCCGGACAGCAAGACGCTCGGCTTTCTTTCCGACCGCGGCGCGGATAAGCAGAGTCAGGTCTATCTCCTGCCTCTGGACCGGCCGGGCGAGGCCAGTCAATTAACCAGGTTCCCCGGCGGAGTGAGTGACTTTAGTTTCGGGCCGCAAGGGGAGTACATCTTTTTCGCCGCCCGGGTCTATCCGGACAATGTCAGCCTGGACACTGTCGCGGTGCGGGACAGCCTGAAAGAGCAGGCGAAAATGAAGGCCCGGGTGCACGAGCACCTGATGTACCGTCACTGGGACACCTACTGGGATGGTAAGGCAACTCATCTGTTTCGCATCCCGGTCGGCGGCGGCGACCCGGTCAATCTTACTCCGGGATTAAAATACGATGCGCTCAATTTCTGGCTGGCCTCGG
>MFIX01000108.1:0-713 GCA_001780825.1 Candidatus Glassbacteria bacterium RIFCSPLOWO2_12_FULL_58_11
CAGTAAGGACTTCCGGGTCCTGTTCAAGTTCGCCTATAATTTCAGCAGTGTCTTCTAATCTGTCATTGAGAGCCTGATGAACAAGCTTAAACTAAACATCCTTTCCTTCGCCTTCCTGGCCCTGGTGGTTGTCGCCGCGGTGCCGCTCGGTTCCGAGGGCAAAGTCAAACCGGAGGCCAAGTTCTCGCACCGCCTGCACATCGAGGATATCGGCGTGGAGTGCAAGGACTGCCATCCCGGAGTGGCCGAAAGCAAGAGCGGCGGCGATGATCTTCTGCCCACCATGGAACAGTGCGCCACCTGCCATGATGTCGAAAATACGGATGAATGCTCGAAATGCCATACCGATGTCGACAATCCGCGGCCTTTCGAGCGGATTGTCAAATACAGCCAGAAATTCAACCATGCCAAGCACGTCGAGCGCGGAGTGGCCTGCGAGACCTGCCACGATCAGATTGCCAAAGCGGACAGCGCGGGCACCGGGAAATTGCCGGTGATGGAAGCCTGCGCGACGTGCCACGACGGGATGCAGGCGGAGAAGGCCTGTATCACCTGCCATGAGAACCCGAAGGGCAAGCTGCCGTCGGACCACCATTCAGCCCTCTGGAGCAAACAGCACGGCGACGAAGCGAAGCTGGATGACGCCCGTTCCTGCGCCATGTGCCACGAGCGCAACGACTGCCAGGAATGCCACCAGGGCGACAATCTCGGCC
>MFIX01000108.1:794-11491 GCA_001780825.1 Candidatus Glassbacteria bacterium RIFCSPLOWO2_12_FULL_58_11
ACGATGAACGCTCTTTCTGCGCTGAATGCCATCTCGAGCGCAATGTTTACCCGCGCTCGCACCAGCGCTCCTCCTGGGCTAATACGGTAAGCGGCGGCGCGCACCGCCTTCAGGCGGAGATCAATATCGAGCAGTGCGTGGTCTGCCACAGCGATGAGCCGGATACCGAGCCTGTCTGCGCGGCTTGTCACCAGGGAAAATCCGAGCAGTGAACAGTTTTGGAGCCGGTAAATTGAAGAAGCAATATTCGACATATCTTTTTCTGCTGATGGCGCTGTCTCTGCTTCTCTGGAGCGGTTGCGCCGAGCGCAAGAATCCGAGCCAGCCGGAGAAAGTCCATCCCGCCGAATGGATTAAGACCGATTCCCAGGATTTCCACGGGGCCAAGATTGCCGCGGCCGGGCTGATCTCCTGCTCGAGCTGCCACGGCGAGGACTATCGCGGCGGAACCAGCGAGGTTAGCTGTTTCGATTGCCACAACGGTCCGAGCGGACATCCAACCGGATACCTGATACCCACTTCTGCGGCTTTCCACGGCAAGAAGATCGCCGAAGAGGGCTTGACAGGCTGCGCGGTTTGCCACGGTACGGATTACAAGGGCAAAGCCAACAGCGGAGTTTCCTGCTACAAGTGTCACAACGGGCCGAGCGGCCATCCTTCCACAGGATTTCTGGACAAGACAAATCAGAATTTCCACGGTCTGTCGGCCAGCCGTCTCGGAATTAAAGCCTGCGCGGAATGCCACGGCGTGGATTATAAAGGTATTG
Organism: Candidatus Glassbacteria bacterium RIFCSPLOWO2_12_FULL_58_11; assembly: GCA_001780825.1. Taxonomy (GTDB): domain Bacteria; phylum Gemmatimonadota; class Glassbacteria; order GWA2-58-10; family GWA2-58-10; genus GWA2-58-10. The sequence continues at coordinate 1,562 of MFIX01000108.1, forward strand.
AGGGCAACGGCAGCTCCTGCTTCGAGTGCCACAACGGGCCGAGCGGGCATCCCTCGAGCGGCTGGCTCGATCCGGCGGACGCCAAGTTCCACGGTCAGCGTCTGGCCGCCACCGGCACCGCCTATTGCGCGGGCTGCCACGGCGCGGATTTCAAAGGCGGGGATGCCGGGGTGAGCTGCTTCGAGTGCCACAACGGGCCCAGCGGGCACCCCTCGGCCGGCTGGCTGGATAAAACCAACGCCAGCTTCCACGGGCTGGCCGCCAGCACCCGCGGGCTGTCCGCTTGCGCGGAGTGCCACGGCACGGATTTCAAGGGCGGTACGAGCGGCGTCTCCTGCAGTGAGTGCCATTCCACTCAGAGCGGCCATCCCGCCAGCGGCTGGATGACCTCCGGCGCCCCGAACTTCCACGGCGCCCGTCTGGCAGAAACCGGCGAGAACTACTGTGCAGGCTGCCACGGGGCTGATTTCAAGGGCGGCTCCGTGAACGTCAGCTGCTACACCTGCCATGACGGTCCAAGCGGGCATCCGGCCACCGGCTGGCTCGATAAGACCAGTGAAACCTTCCACGGCCTGGCCGCCAGCAGCCGCGGGTTGAAAGCCTGCGCGGTCTGCCACGGCGCGGATTACCTGGGCGGGATCAGCGGCCAATCCTGCGGCGAGTGCCACACCGACCAGAGCGGGCACCCCTCGGCCGGCTGGCTGGTGCAGGGCGATGAGCATTTCCACGGCGCCCGTTTGGCCGAGACCGGTACGGCTTATTGCGCCGGCTGTCACGGCGCGGACTACAAGGGCGGCGATGCCGGGGTGAGTTGTTTCACCTGCCACAATGGCCCGAGCGGACACCCGGCCGGCGGCTGGCTGTCCAAGTCCAGCTCGAATTTCCACGGCCTGGCTGCCAGCGGCCGCGGGTTACCGGCTTGCGCGGCCTGCCACGGGCAGGACTTCGAGGGCGGGATCAGCGGCCAATCCTGCAAGATCTGCCACGCCGACCAGAGCGGGCATCCATCGACCGGCTGGCTTAATTCCAAAGATAGTAATTTCCACGGCTTGCGCGTGTCCCAGACCGGGACCCAGTACTGCGCGGGATGCCACGGGGCTGACTATAAGGGCGGGGACGCCGGGGTGAGCTGCTATACCTGTCATAATGGGCCGAGCGGCCATCCTCTCGGCTGGTTCGATTCAAAAAGCGCCGAATTCCACGGCACGAAAGTGGAAAATGAGGGAACCACCGGCTGCACCCTCTGTCACGGAGCGGACCTGTCCGGCGGCATCTCCGGGATAGCCTGCTCCCTGTGCCATCAATGAGCCCTTTGCCGGTTCCCAGTCTTTATTATTCCCTCCGGGCGTCCGGACATCCTTTAGACGCTGAGAGTCCCGGAACTCCTCAGCCGGCCATCTTCCGGAAATATCTTCCATATTCGGAAAGTCAAGCGGCCGGAGTGCAGTTCAGGGACTTATTTTTTTAATGTCGTGAGCGGCAATTAATATGACGAAAACCAGAAAAATCTTTTTATACTCCGCTGGCGGGATTGTCCTTCTGCTACTGCTAGGTATCGGCTCGATGGAGTACACTTCGCGCTCCGAGTTCTGCAACCCCTGCCATTATATGGAGCCCTTTTATCAGGCCTGGAAACATTCCTCGCACAATAACGTGGCCTGTATCCAGTGCCACTACCCGCCGGGTATTCTGTCGACGTTCGAGGGCAAGGTAAAGGGCCTGGAACAGCTCTTCAAGTACGCCACCCAGAGCTACCGCAGATCCAAGCCCTGGGCCGAGATACCGGACGCGAGCTGCCTGCGCGAGGGCTGCCACGAGGCCCGGCTGCTCGAGGGGAAAGTAAAATTCAAGGAAAATATCACTTTCGACCATACCCCGCACCTGACTCAGCTCAGAAGAGGTAAGCAGCTCCGCTGCACGAGCTGCCATTCGCAGATCGTCCAGGGCGAGCATATATCGGTCACCGAAACCACCTGTTTTCTCTGCCATTTCAAGGGGCTGGAGGATGAAATTGCCCCGGCCAAGTGCACCAGCTGTCACGATGCGCCGGTAGCCACCCCTGAGCGGCAGGTCAGTTACGACCACACCCAGGTCAGGGAGCATAATATTTCCTGCATGAAATGCCACGGCCAGATGGTGGTGGGCGATGGCGCCGTTCCCATGGAAAACTGCATGAACTGCCATTTCGAGAAGGAGCGGCTGGCCCGCTATTCGGACACCACCTTTGTCCACCTGAACCATATCACCAAGCACAAGATCGAGTGCCAGCAGTGCCACCTGGCGATCCAGCATAAGAGCGTCTCCCGCAGCGCGGCGGTCAAGCCGGACTGCAACGCCTGCCATCCGGACTACCACAAGGTACAGGAGGAGCTGTTCCTGGGGACCGGCGGCTACGGGGTTGAGAACCATCCAAGCCCGATGTTCGAGGGCGGCCTGAACTGCCAGGCCTGCCACATCTTTCATAAGGACCTGGGAGGCTTCCAGCCTGCCGGAGAAACCTTCGTGGCGCGTGGAGAATCTTGCGAACCTTGCCACGGCAAGGGTTACGGCAAGCTGCTCGAGGCCTGGCGGATCTCCACCGATGAGCGGCTGAAATCGATCGATGTAAGCGCCCGGATTGTCGAGCGGGAGCTGGTGCGGGCCGATACCACCCGCGGCCGCGGCAAGGCGGGCCGGGAGTTGTACAACAAGGCGCTGTACAATTACCACATGGTGGAGTTCGGCAAGGGCGTGCATAATATCACCTACACCGACCGGCTCCTGCAGGCGGCCCATTCGATGCTCGGACAGGCCCTCGAGGCCGCCGGATCGCCAGCCCGGCTGACGGCTTATAAATGGTCGAGCCAGCTCGCGCCTTCGGAATGCGCCAACTGCCACGAACAAAACGTGGAAAAAGATACGGTTCAGGTGTTCGGCTTGGAGTTCAACCACCGCCGCCACCTCGAGAAAGCGGGCATCGACAACTGCAAGACTTGCCACTCCAATATGCGGCGCCACGGCGAAATGGTGCTCGAGCGCAACGATTGCCTGAACTGCCACCACAAGGCCGAGCGGACCGCGCAGGAAAACTGCGCTCCCTGCCATGAGTCACAGAACGCGGTCTATACCGGCACGGCTTTCGGCGCCGGCACTCCGGACCCGATGCAGGAGGCGGAGGTCACCTGCCAGCAATGCCACCTGAACGAGGACCAGGCGGTGGTCCGGCCGGAGGGGAAAGCCTGCCTGACCTGCCACGACGAGGGTTACGACAAGATGCTGGCGGAGTGGCAGAGCGAGAACGCTGAAAAATTACAGAACATAGAGAAACTGCTGGACCGGGCGGATTCCGCGGGAGTCTCCACGGCGAACCGAGGTCGTGTCGCGAGCTTGCGCGCCATGGCGGACCTGCTCGAGCAGGACGGGAGCCGGGGTGCCCACAACAGCGCGCTGTACCAGGAATACCTGGACCGGATTGGCACGCAGCTCAGCGAGCTTGTGCCTTACCGGTAACTTTTTGATATCTTTGTACGTTTCAATAAGTTGTAAGACTATAAATATTCATCAAACGTGTTCCTTGCCCGGCTGAATAAGCTTGATTTTTATTTATCAATCAGGTAAAATGTCTGTGCCGATCAGCCTTTCGGCGGGCGGGCCCGGACGCTGACCGGGTGTTCCGGACTCCTCTCTGCAGAATTTCCGCAATCAGAATATTATGCATTCCACTATAGTTGGAATACATCGTTAAAAAAAATTCGACTTGGCCGGCCGCGGAGGAGAAATTTTCATTGGATATAATTAGAAAAATCTGGAATGCTCTGCCCTTCCCGGATCAGACCAAGCGGCTGCTGATTATTTTCGTCTTTTTTATCACGGGGTGGCTGGTTGTCCGCCATCACCTGGTGCCACCCACTTTTGGCCAGCGCGGTTACTACCGCGCCGCGGCGGTGGATTCGATCGCCGCGCTGCCAATCTCTTTTGTCGGCCAGTCCCAGTGCGTGGAGTGCCATGTCGATGAGGGAGCGGTCAAGACGGCGAGCTATCACCGGGATGTCTCCTGCGAGGTGTGCCACGGCCCCGGGGCCAAACACCTGGACGACCCCTCGGCCAACTCGCTCCTGCCCGCGAAAGAACGCACTCTGTGCACGGTCTGCCACAGCTACACGGCCTCCAAGCCGACCGGATTTCCGCAGATCGAACCGCTGACGCATAACCCGGCCGATCCCTGTATCAAATGCCATAATCCGCACGATCCCAAGCCGCCGACCACTCCCTCCGCCTGCGGAGCTTGTCACGGCGAGATTGCGCGCACCAAATCGGTTTCCCATCACGCCTCGCTCGAATGCACGTTCTGCCACCAGACCCAGGAATTGCACAAGATCAGTCCCAGAGCGGCCATACCGGGAAAACCGGCCAACCGGGATTTTTGCGGCGGCTGCCACAGCCGGAGCGCCGACAGTCCCAAGGAAATACCCAGAGTGGATATGGATTCCCACGGCGATGGGCATCTGTGCTGGCAGTGCCATTACCCCCATTACCCAGAGGCTTTGTGATGGATAGACGCGAAATGGAGATCAGCCGCAGGGAGTTCTTCCAGAAAGCCGCCCTTTCGGGCACCCTGCTGTTCATTATCGGACCGAAGGTGAAAGATTCCGTGGCCCAGGTGACGGAGAGCGGAGAAACTATTACCCATCACTATGCCATGGGCATCCAGGTCGATAAATGCATCGGCTGCGGGAGATGTGTCAACGGCTGCAAGATCGAGAACAATGTCCCCCGCGAGCCCTTTTTCTACCGGACCTGGATCGAGCGCTATGTGATCACGGTGGACGGCGACGTGGTAGTGGACAGCCCGGATGGCGGGATAAGCGGCTTCCCGGAGACTAAGGAAAAAGATGCGATCCTGCGCTCTTTTTTCATTCCGAAGCTCTGCAATCACTGCGCCAATCCGCCCTGTGTCCAGGTCTGCCCGGTAGGGGCCACCTTCTCGACCGAGGAGGGCGTGGTGCTGGTGGACAAGGACTATTGTATCGGCTGCCGTTACTGCATCCAGGCCTGCCCCTACGGCGCGCGCTTCCTCAACCCGGAAACGAAGACCGCGGATAAGTGCACTTTCTGCTACCACCGTCTGGCCAAAGGTCTCGTACCGGCCTGTGTCGAGGTCTGCCCGACCAGGGCGCGGATTTTCGGCGAGATCGGGGTGCGCAGCAGTCAGCTGACCCGCTTCATGCGCTTTAACGAGCTCCAGGTGTTGAAGCCAGACCTGAATACCGAACCTCGAGTCTTTTACGCCAACTTGGATGGAGCGGTAAAATAACCGTGGATAAACTCATCGAACAATTACAGCACAACCTGTCTCAGGTGGTAGGCTTCATCTATCCCAACGAGATCGAGCTGCATTGGGGTATCCTGGTCGTGGTTTACCCGTATATCACCGGCCTGGTGGCGGGCGCCTTTATCCTGGCCTCGCTCGAAAGAGTGTTCAACGTAAAAGAGATCATGCCCACTTATCGCCTGGCCCTGCTGACGGCGCTCTCGTTCCTGATTGTAGCCCCGCTGCCGCTGCTGCTGCATCTGGGGCACCCCGAGCGCTCGTTCGAGATCATGATCACCCCGCACCTGCAGTCCGCGATGGCGATGTTCGGGTTCGTCTATATCTGGTACCTGATGATGGTGCTGGTGCTGGAAATCTGGTTCGAATACCGCGAGGACCTGGGCCGCTGGGCCAGGAGCGGGAAGGGCTGGAAGAAATATCTGCATTACCTGCTCACTCTGGGCTCGCTGGACCATTCGGAAAAATCCCTGCGCTTCGACCACAAGGCGGTGACCTTTATCACCATAGTCGGTATCCCCTCCGCTTTCCTGCTCCACGGCTATGTCGGCTTCATCTTCGGCTCGATCAAGGCCAACCCATGGTGGAGCAGCGTGCTGATGCCGATAGTCTTCCTCTTTTCCGCCATCGTCTCCGGCATCGCCCTGATGATCCTGGTTTACGGCCTCTCCACGCTGATCCGGGGCAAAAGCATCGACATGGCCTGCATGAACAAGCTCGCCTCGTACCTGCTCTACGTGCTGATAATCGACCTGTCGCTGGAAACCCTGGATTTCATCCACCGGGTCTATGAGTCGGTCGAGTCGATCAATATCATGGGCCAGCTCATCTCGCAAAAACTCTTCATCTCGCTGATCGTGGTGCAGTTGCTGCTCGGCACGCTGGCACCCATATCTCTGCTTGTGCTGTCCAAGTTCCTGCGCCTGCCCGATGAGCTCAAGAGGCTGCTCTTTTTCCTCTCGGCCATCCTGGTGCAGATCGGCATTTTCAGCACGCGCTGGAACGTTGTAATCGGCGGGCAGCTATTCAGCAAGAGCCTGCGCGGTCTGACAAATTATAAAATGGAGCTGTTGGGTCTCGAGGGCCTTTTGATAGCCATCGGTCTGCTGGTCCTGCCATTCATCATACTGACCGTCATGGTTAAAATCCTGCCGCCCTGGAAGGACCAGAAGCCGGCCGTTTCCTGAGCGGCCTGGCTTCAACGCCCCGGCGCGCCGGCGCAAAGCAACCCTGCGCGGATCCCCATGCCAGGCCTTCCGGCGCACTCAACCCTTCCGGATCTCGGGTCTTAACAGCCGTAAATTATTCCTTTAAGAGACCGGTCTGCCAAAACTGCTACTTATTTTTCGGCGCGCGTGTTGAAAGGAGTACCAGATATGCCACAGGACCCGAATTCCGGTCGGCGGCAGTTCCTCAACTATATTCTGGGCGGCGGTTCCCTCACCTTTCTGGCGTCGATATTTTACCCGGTATTGAAGTTCCTCACTCCTCCGGCGGCCAATGACGCGGCGGTGACCGCGGTGGATGCCGGAAAATCAGATGACTTTCCGAACGACAGCGGGAAGATCATCAAGTTCGGCAGCAAGCCGGCGCTGGTGATCCGGGACAAGGCGGGTGAGTTCAAAGCTTTTATCGCCGTCTGCTCCCACTTGGACTGCACCGTGCAGTACCTGGCCAAGGACCGTGTCATCTGGTGCGCCTGCCATAATGGTAAGTACGACCTGAACGGAATCAATATCTCGGGCCCCCCTCCCCGGCCGCTGCTCCCCCTGAAAGTCAATATCCAGCAAGGTACAATCTTCATATCGAAGGAGGCCTGAGCATGCCGCTGAAAAAATATTACGACCAGGCCTATGGCTGGGTGAACGAGCGGATCGATGTCGATGGGATTATCGGCTTCATGCGGCACAAGGAAGTTCCGATCTCGACCCACTCGATCTGGTATTATTTCGGGGGGATTTCGCTGTTCTTGTTCCTGGTCCAGGTGACCTCGGGGATCCTGCTCCTGATGTACTACCGTCCCGGCCCGGAATCCTCCTATGAGAGCCTGCAGTTTCTGGTCAGCAAGGTCCATTTCGGCTGGCTGGTGCGGGACCTCCACTCCTGGTCGGCCAACCTGATGGTACTCTGCGTATTTATCCACATGTTCAGCGTCTTTTTCATGAAATCATACCGCAAGCCGCGCGAGATGACCTGGATGAGCGGCATGGTCCTGCTGGGGCTTTGCCTGGGTTTCGGTTTCAGCGGCTACCTGCTGCCCTGGAACGAGCTCTCCTTTTTCGCCACCAAAGTCGGGACGGACATGGCCGGCAGCCTGCCAGCGGTCGGAGACTTCATCGTGCGGGTGATCCGCGGCGGTCCGGATGTGACCGGGGCCACCCTTTCGCGCTTCTTCGGCATCCACGTGGCCGTGCTGCCGGGGATTTTTACGCTGGTGCTGGCCTTCCACCTCTTCCTCCTTCAGCGCCAGGGGATGAGCCAGCCGCTCTCCTGGGATAAGCTGCCTGCGGGAGAGAAGAAAACCATGCCCTTTTTCCCCAACTTTGTGCTGCGGGAGCTAATGTTCTGGATGTTCGCCCTGGCGGTAATTAACGCGCTGGCGGTTTTCTTTCCCTGGGAGCTGGGTGTAAAGGCCGATCCATTCGCTTCCGCACCGGCTGGTATCAAGCCCGAGTGGTATTTCATGTTCATGTTTCAGACCCTGAAATTCCTGCCGCCCACGATCGGCTCCATCGAGGGAGAGCTGGTCGGCCTGGCGGTATTCAGCCTGGGCGGGCTGCTCTGGCTGACCCTCCCGCTCTGGGACCGCTGGACCGGCACGGATGCCGCGAAGGCCCGGTACATCTCCTGGATCGGGGTGGCGATTGTGGGCTTTATCATTGTCATGACCATGATCGGCTACGCCTTGTCCTGATTCTCCGTTCTCCTGAAAACGAATCGCCTTCTCCGGCTTTCCAGGCCTCTTTGAGCGAGAGGAAATACCGATGGACCGAAAAAAAATAATATCAGCAGTCGCCCTGGTAATTCTCGCCGCCGCGGCCGGCCTGGCGGCGGCCACGGTCAACAATTGCACGGTATGCCACTCCAAGCTGATGAAAAAATACTCCACCCCGGCCAAACTCTACCAGAGCGATATCCACAACCAGGCCGGTCTGATCTGCTCCGACTGCCACGGCGGCAACCCGCTGCAGACTGTCCGTCACGACCGCAAGGACCCCTCGCAGCACTTTCTCGGGGCGCCCAAACCGGAAGAAATCCCAGCCTTTTGCGACCGCTGCCACGGTAACGCCGATTACATGAAACAGTATAACCCTTCCCTGCCGGTGGATCAACTGGTCAAGTACCGCACCAGCCGTCACGGGCACCTGCTCCTGGAAAATGGAGACACCCGGGTAGCCTCCTGCGTGAGTTGCCACAGCGTGCACGATATCCGTCAGGTGCGCGATCCGGCCTCTCCGGTCTATGCGACCAATATCCCGCACACCTGCTCGGTCTGCCATTCGGACCCCGGGCACATGGCCGGTTATGGTATCCCAACCAACCAGTATGAGCAGTACACGCAGAGCGTCCACGGGGTGGCCCTGCTCCAGCGCGGCGATGTCGGGGCGCCGGCCTGCAACGACTGCCACGGGAACCACGGCGCGATCCCGGTCGAAGTTTTGAACATCGCCCAGGTCTGCGGGCTCTGCCACGTGAACAACGAGAAGTTGTACCGCGAGAGCTTCCATGCCCAGATCTTCGAGGACCTCGACAGCCCGGGCTGCGAGACCTGCCACGGCAACCACGGGGTCCAGCACCCCGATCAGAGTATGCTCGGCCTGGGCGATAACTCGGCCTGCGGCAATTGTCACGAGAAGTCCGCGGAGGACCCCGGTTCCGCTCTCGGCCTGAGCATGAAAAACGTCCTCGACAGCCTCAATCTGGTCCTGGATGAAGACACCCGGCTGGTCGAGCTGGCCGGCAACCAGGGCATGGAAACCTCCGAGCTCGGCTTCAACCTGCGCGACATCCGGCAGAGCCTGATCGAGGCCCGGACAACGATCCATTCGTTCGATGACGAGCGGGTGCGCAAGGTGGCCGAGCCGGGAATCGCGCTCGCCGTACAGGTCAGGGAAAGCGCCGGGCGCTTGCTCGGAGAGCACGAAAAAAGGCGCTGGTGGCTGGGCGGAGCGACTCTGGTGCTGATCGCCCTGATCCTCGGGGTTTATTTGAAGCTGCGCGAGATCGAGAGCCGCTAGGAAATTCGGATAAGGATCGAGCAAGGGTAATAAATATTTCAGCGAAAAGGGGCCGCCATTAAAAGGCGGCCCCTTTTGATTTGGAAGGCGCTAAACTGATTGAGGTTTGCCAAGTGCCGCAGGGGCATCACAGGCTTTACCTGCAGGACAATCAGACCACACTGCATTCAAGCGAAAAGAAAAAACAGGCGAATCTCCGGACTGTGACACCCGCATTTTTATCCGTGGCATCCGTGGTTCGGAATCACGGTTTACATAGATAAAGATTTGATTTCACGATCCCCTCCGACACCTTCCGCTGGCGCAGTTTTGACTGACCGTTTACTATAGCTAGGATGGCAACTTAATATCAGATTACACCTAAATTGAATGCCTCACCGCAAA
>MFIX01000109.1:0-8476 GCA_001780825.1 Candidatus Glassbacteria bacterium RIFCSPLOWO2_12_FULL_58_11
TATCGTAGCCCGGTGTAAAGGGAACCGGGGGCGCGCCCGGATAAATCCCCTCGCGCATCATGATATCGGCAAAGGCCACGCCCGCGGACTGGACCCGCACCCGCACCTCGCCCTCGGCCGGCGAGGGAACACTCTCCTCGATCAGCTTCAGGACCTCCGGACCGCCATTGCGGGAGATAATAATTCTACGGTTTTTCATTTTTAGCACCTTCTATAGTGTTATGTGCTGTAACAATTAGGAAGGATAAATATACTCAGGAGCGGCTTCTCTTTCAACAGGCCCATCTGCCGGGAGCACCCTGCCATATATTTTTATAGCCAGCGGAGAGAGCGTCTCTTAATTTAGGTTTGACAGCTTTCCGGCGCTTTTCCACCAGGCGCACTCCTACTCGTTCGCAAATTTAACGGACCAGGAAATCCCATGACCCCAATAACCACCCATGAGCGGATGACCCGCGCCTATACGCATCGCGAGGCCGACCGCGTGCCGATCTTCGACTTTCCCTGGGACACCACTATCGAGCGCTGGAGACGGGAGGGTATGCCGGCCGGCATGAGCTACGAGGATTTTTTCGGCGTGGACAGCGTATATCTGATCCAGGTGGACAATAGCCCGCGCTATCCGAAAAAAGTTCTCGAGGAAACCGAGGACTATCTGGTCTCCACCACCGAGTGGGGCGTGACCCTGAAAAAATGGAAACACCGCTCCTCGACCCCACATTTCCTGGATTTCACGATCACCTCGCCAGATTCCTGGCGCAAGGCCCGCGAGCGCATGGCGCCCACCCGCGACCGGATAGACTGGGACAGCCTCAAGAAAGAATACGCCCTGCGCCGTAAGCGGGGCGACTGGATCGAGGCCCTGGCCTGGTTTGGCTTCGATGTAACCCACGCCTGGGCCGTGGGCACGGAGCGCCTGCTGGTGGCCCTGCTCGAGCAGCCGTAATGGTGTATGGATATGTTCGGCCATTTCCTCGAAGTCAATCTGGCCCTGCTGGACCAGGTCTGGGAGGCGGGCTGCCGGTTCGATTCGCTCACCTGGTACGATGACCTGGGCTACAAGGGCAGCCAGTTCTTCTCGGTGCAGATGTACCGTGAGCTGCTGAAACCTTTCCACAAGCGGGCGGTCGAGTGGGCCGACCGGAAGGGGCTGAAGACCCGCCTGCACTCCTGCGGGGATGTCCGGCCTTTCGTGCCGGAGTTTATCGAGCTGGGGATCGATGCCCTGAACCCCCTGGAGGTCAAAGCCGGCATGGACCCGGTAAAGATTAAGCAGCAATATGGGAAAGACCTGGTCCTTCACGGCGGGGTCAATGCGGTGCTCTGGGACAAGCCGGAACAGATCAGTGCGGAGATCGAGAAGGTGGTGCCGGAGCTGAAAAAAGGCGGAGGCTACATTTTCGCCTCGGACCACTCGATCCCGGACACGGTGAGCTTGGAGGATTTCCGGCGGATTGTCGAATGTGTCAAGCGGGTGGGAACATACGAATGAGTAAAGGAGTGTAGAGCTTGGACCTGACCGTACTGTTGATTTTTCTCACCGTTTATCTCGGGATGATCTTGGGCGGACTGCCGGGACTGAATCTGGACCGGACCGGAGCGGCGCTGCTTGGCGCGATTGCCCTGCTGGTGTTCGGGAAATTGAGCTTCAGCGAGGCCTGGCTGGCGATAGATTCCTCGACTCTGGCCCTGTTGTTCGGCCTGATGGTCATCTCTGCGCAGTTCCGGTTGAGCGGTTTCTACACTTTCCTGATCCGGAAAACCGCCGCCTCCTGCGAATCTCCGCGGGTTTTGCTGGCCTATCTGGTCGCTGTTGTCGGCTTTCTTTCCTCATTGCTCGCCAATGATATTGTCTGCCTGGCGGTGGCTCCGATCCTGATAGAGATCTGCGAGAAACGGGCCTACGATCCAGTGCCGTTCCTGCTCGCCCTGGCCTGCGCTGCCAATGTCGGCTCTGCGGCGACATTGATCGGCAATCCGCAGAATATGCTGATCGGCCAGAAACTGGGGCTGCATTTCGGGCATTACCTGCTGCAGGGAGCGGTGCCTTCCCTGCTGGGGCTTTTTGTCGTCTGGGGCGTAATCTGTGGATTTTATTGCGGCCATTGGCAGCGCGAGATCGAAATTACCGAGGCGCAGGCTCCGCCGTTCGATGCCTGGGAGACTATCAAGGGATTTCTGGTCATGCTCCTGCTGGTGGCTTTTTTCCTGGCGGCCGAATATCCCAGAGCGATAATTGCCCTGGCAGCCGCGGGTGTTCTCCTGTGTTCCCGGCGGATGCACTCCAGAGAGATACTGGGGCTTATCGACTGGCAGCTTCTGGTCTTGTTCATCGCCTTGTTCGTGGTCATACACTCGATAGAGCGGTACGGTATTTTTGAATATCTGATGCAGTTCAGCGGAAAGTCGGGGCTTGATCTGCGGCACCCCGCCTGGCTTTTCACGCTGAGCGCAGCTCTGTCCAATGTAGTCTCCAATGTCCCCGCGGTCATGCTCCTGCTGCCCTCGGCTACCTACCCGGTTGCCGGTCCGGTGCTGGCCTTGTCTTCTACTTTTGCCGGTAATCTGATAGTCGTAGGTTCTATCGCGAATATAATCGTTATCGAACAGGCTGCCTCAAGGGGTATCCGTATTACCTGGCGCGAGCATGCGAAGGTCGGTGTGCCGGTCACCTTGCTCACCTTGGCTCTGGCGGCTGTCTGGCTCTGGCTTGTACCGCTGTGATTCCTACTCGCCCCTCCCGGCTCAGAGGAACAGCAGCCAGGCTCCAGCGACCAGGATCACCGCGGCCAGCAGGCGCTCCCGTATTTTCTCGCGCAGGATGTAATGCGCCAGCAGCACTGTGATGATCAGCCCCAGCATCGAAGCCGGTTCGGCCACGCTCACCTCGATCCGGGTAATCGCGAACATCAGCATAAGGTAGCTGTAGCAGTCCACAGCCCCGGCGGCGAGGCCCAGTTTCCACTTGCGGCGGAACAGCCCGGCGGCCAAGCCCAGCTTGCCTGTAAAATACAAATGCAGGAAAAGGAATAAGTCGGTGGTCAGGCAGAGGCTGAAAACATAGGTGATCGGGTGTATCGAGCGCACCATCCAGCCATCCACGGTGCGGCCCACCGCCACCAGCAGCGAGGAGAAGATCATAAACTGGCAGGCCCGGTCGGTGAAGAGCGCTTTGAGGGAGGCGAGAATGTGCTGCCTGCGGTTGAGAAACGAGGCCCCGTAAAAGAGCAGGACCATCCCGGCGATTTTGGTCGGCTTGAGCGATTCACTCAGAAAAACGGTCGTAAAGAATAGCAGGAAAAACAAGCTGAAGTAATAAACCGGCCCTACCAGCGAGGCCTCACCTGCGGAGAGGGCTTTGACATAATAGACGGTCTGAATAGTATAGACCAGGCCGGCAGCCAGCGAAATCCAGAGAAAAGAGTAGCTTTCCGGCGGCCCGGTCAGCAGTAGAAACGGGGCGAGCAGGATTGTCCCGGCGGTAAAGATCAGGCACACCGCCTCCTCGCTGCCGGAATTATCCGCGACCTGCTTGAAGATGATCTTCTCGTAACCGGTCAGCACGATCCTGCCGGCCAGGGCAAGATAAGCCAGCCACATGGAAAGCGCCACCTCAATTGATGAAATGGGAAATACTGGAAAAGCGCGGGACCAGGGATAAATAGCATTCTCCGGCCCCGGATTAAAGGCACCAATGATAATGTCCGGTCCGGCGGATGTCAAAATATTCGCTCAGGCCGCGCCACGCCTTTTCTTGCGCTCGATCCGAAGCACGTTGAGCGGCCAGGCCGTATTTTCCGCAGAGTTTTTGCGGCAGTGGACAAAGCGGCCGGGGGAGGGCTGTTCCCGGCTGTCGCGGGGCAGGATAAGCTTTACCGTGCGGTCGAAGCAGAAATAGTCCCAGGACCAGTTGATCAGCACCAGCAGGCGGTTGCGGAAGCCGATCAGGTTGAAAAGGTGCACGCCGAGCCAGATCAGCCAGGCGGTCCAGCCGGTGAATGAGCGCCCGAGAAGGCTGGCCACCGCCTTGTTCCGGCCGATAGTCACCATGTTTCCCAGATTGTGGTAGCGGAATGGATTCTCGGGCGCGCCGTGAATTTTTCTAAGGATATTTTGCGCCGCAGCCGTGCCCTGCTGGGTCGCCACCGGAGCCATCATCGCCAGGGGCCGGCGGCCCTCCTCCAGGTAGGCCAGGTCGCCGATTGCGTAAATGCCGGGGTAGCCTGTCACCTGCAGGGTCGGCTCGACCGGGAGCCTGCCGCCGGGCGAGAGGGGCAGGCCCCAGCCCTCGCGCGGACTCTCGCCGCGCACGCCCGCGGTCCAGACCACAGTCTCGGTGGGTATCAGCACTCCCTCTCCGCAGAATACCTCGCGAGGCGTGACCCGGCTGACCGCGGTGCCCAGATAAACCTCCACTCCCATCTTCTCTAGGCGCTGGAGGGCATAATCCTGCAGCTTGCGCGGCAGGCCGGTCAGCAGGCTGTCGCAGGCCTCGAGCAGCACCACCCGGATCTCGCGGGGATCGATCAGCGGGTAGTCATGGACCAGCATGCCGCCGATCAGCTCGTGAAGCGCACCGGCGAACTCGACCCCTGTCGGGCCGCCCCCGACAATGATAAAGCTCAGGGCCCTCCGCCTGCGCTCAGGGTCTGGCTCCAGAGCCGAGCGCTCGAAACAGGCCAGGATATGGTTGCGCAGAGCGATGCCCTGCTCCAGAGTTTTCAGTTGGAAGGCATGCCCGGCGGCGCCCGCGACTCCCAGGAAATTGGTCGCGCTGCCCAGGGCCAGGATCAGGTAATCGTAAAAAATCTCCCTGCCGCGGCATTCGATAATTTTGTCTTCCAGATTAAGGCCGGTCATCTCATCCATCAGGAAATGCACGTTCCGGCTGCGGCTCAGGGTGCTGCGCACCGGGTAGGCGATCGCCTCCGGCTCTACCTCGGCGGCGGCCACCTGGTAAAGCAGAGGCTGGAAGGTATGGTAATTATTGCGGTCCAGGACCAGCACCTCGACCGGCTGCTTATCGAATTCCCGGGCGGCCCAGAGCCCGCCGAAACCCGCCCCGGCGATCACCACCTGCGGCTTGCCCGCCATATTGCCTCCCCGCGAAATACCTGGCGCTGAATTCACGATGTCAGTATTCGGCTAATCCCGACTAATTTATCCAGTATAATAATATAATATAAACCTGTTCCTGTTGCTGAGCAAACCGGCAGGCAAAGGGATTTCTTTCAATTGTCGGGTTTCCCTTTTTCCACCGTTGCGGGGTAAGCGGATAGGAGAAGTGCAGGGGGATTCAGGCAGTAATGTCCGATTAGGTTTTTGCATTAACAAAGATTTAAAGAAAACTCCAGGCCATTCGAATGATTAAAAGCAGACACACCCCTGTTTCCACTCTTTATGGAGGGGACTCTCCGACTCCCGGCTGCCTGCGCCCCAAGGTGGGAAACGCAGCGCCAAAGTCCCCTCTATAAAGAGGGGTGGCTGCGAAGCAGCCGGGGTGTGTAATCGCGCAACCATCGTTGAAATCTCTCCGGATTGGAGAATTACTCCCCCCAGCAAGTTACTAGCCGGATATTAATGGGATTCAGGGGGATTTAATCTGATACCCCGCGGCTTGCCCCGGTAGATCGAGGCAAACCGCGGGGTTGTTTACTCAGACCACCAACGGCTGGATGCCGGACAGCTTGCAGTAATCCTGCAATTGACGCTTGAAGTCGCCATAGAAGAACAACTGATGGAAGCCGGGATAGTCCAGAGTTTCGGATACTCCATCCAGCTTGAGGCCGACAGCGACTACGCAGCCCCCGGCAGGCGGCACCGCGATATTATCAGTCACCTCTCCGGCGGAAATGACCATCCGCGGCACCGGGGATTCGAGCAGGACATCGGCGACAGTCACCCGCTGGCCGACTTTCCAGATTGTCCGGGGCACCGCGTCGCGACTGCCATGGTGATGACTCAGGTAAAACGGCTCGGGCGGCTGATTGAATCCGTTCAGGCGGGTGGGACAACTGCAGTGGGAACCGATCAGCAGATTTTTCGCGGTCTCGGGAACCGGGTCCTGCTGGAATCCGGGGCGGTCGAACAGGTACTGGACCAGGGCATGGGTCACGCAGGCTTCGATATCGGCCTCGCAAGCCGCGGGCACGCCGCAGTCGTTCATTCTGGCCCAGGAGATACAGGGCAGGCTCACCCCGGTGGGGCCTAGGGCGCCCAGGCAGTCCATCGTGATTCCATCACCCTCCTCGCTCTCGAGAATCCGGCGGGCGACCGCAAAACTCCGGACGCCGTTAAGCACATCCTGCTCAGTGGCGCCGGCCAGCCGGGTGGCCCGCTGGAGGAAACTTGCGGCGATCTGCCTGATCTCCTCATCCGGCGCGGTCTTCTCGTACAGCTCGATAAAGTGTTTCGCCGGGAGGCGGCGCAGGCGCGTGCCGAAAAACTCCAGGCGGCTGTCCTCGCGCTTGTCGCCCTCCAGGACGATAAAACGCATCTCGCGCAGTTTCGCCCTGGCTTTCAACATCTTCAAGCCGTACACAGCCTGGCTGAAATCATCGGTCGAGCAGATATACACGCCGCTCCGGCCGGCCGGGCCGGCGGTATTGGTAGTGAATGCCGTGCCGACCGGCGCGAATACCACCGTGGGGATCCCGCTATCCGCGGCCTTACCGACTGTGGGCCAGGCGTGCTGCTGACGGTCGAGGAGGATAAGAAATATGCCATCCGCCTTCTTTTCTGCGGCTCTGCCGACCCAGGCTTCCGCCTGTTCCAGGCTGTGGATGAGCCGGGATTCCATCTCAAAATCGATTCCCAGTTCTCCGGCGGCGGTACGAGCCAGGCGGCTGTAGTTTTCCAGCGCCTCGACGCCATCGTAAATCTGACCCGGCCAAAGCATGCCGTACTCTTCCTGGCGCCGCACCGCTGCCGCCATCACCCGCGGGATGTACTTCGCGCCGGGCCCCGCCGGAGCGACCGTACCCCAGCGCTCCGCACCGGCCCACAGGATTCGCGTTTTTCCCAAAGCGGCTGCCCCGAGAAGCCCGCAGCCCGCATTGACCAGAAAGCGGCGGCGTGTACAGACAGACATTTTGCGCCTCCAGTGCTGGAAAGAAGAAAATAATCCGGTCTGGTTTAGTTTTCTTTCTGAAAATAATGTATCAAATCAGAATTCACTATGTCAAATTATAATCCTGCCATCGGGCTGTTATTTTGCCTGGCCCGCGCCCTAAGTTTTTTCTTGTCACGGACAGAGTCGGCTGTAAATTATAGAAAGCAGTCTCCACCTCACTCAAAGCCTTCACGCTCTCTCTCACCGTCCTTTTCAGCGGAGGTAGTCCATGATCCAGCTAGTTGCGATTCTGAGCGTCTTCGTTCTGGGCATCGTTTTCTCACTGATCGGGGCGATCAAGTTGAAGCTGGCTGAGAAACTGGGCATCGATGATGCCAAGGTCGGCGGACTGATCTCCACGCTGATGTTTACCAGCATTTTCGTGGTCCTGTTTATCGGCCCGCTGGTGGATGCCTGGGGCCACAAGCCCTTTGCGATCCTGGGCTTCCTGCTCTCCGGAGCGGCGATCTTTCTTTTCTCCACTCTCAAAAGCTACAAAGGCGTGGTGTTCGCCTGTATCCTGCTGGGTGTCGGCGGGATGTGCGTCAACACCGTGGGCAATACCCTGATGACGGTGGTGCTGTTCGGCGGGCAGAATGCGCCGGCGGCGCTCAATTTCGGAAACATGTTTTTCGGTCTGGGCGCTTTTTCCACCCCCTTCCTGGCGATCTTTCTCATCCACCGTCTGGGTCTGTCCAAGACCGTCAGCCTGATCGCGCTGATCGCTTTCGCGCCGATTATTTTCGCCCTGGTAACCACCACCTATCCGGCCCTGCCGCCGGCCGGGTTCGATATCGCCAATGCGGTCGCCCTGCTGGGCAACCCGGCCGTGCTGGTCGCTGCGCTGGCCCTGTTCTGCTATGTCGGCCTGGAGGCCTCGATGGGCGGCTGGATCACCACCTACCTGACCAGCGTGGGCCTGCCGGCCGGCAAGGCCGGGGGCATCCTCTCGGCCTTCTGGATCGCGATCATGGCTTCCCGGCTCGGCACCTCCGGCGTGATCTCCCCCGAGAACGGAGTGACGGCGATCCTGGCCCTGGCCCTGGTAGCGGCGGTCTCTATTTTTACCATGACCGCCACCCGCAGTAATGCCCTGGCAGGGACCGCGGTGGTAGTGACCGGGCTGGCCTTCGGCCCCATTTTCCCGACTATCGTAGGGGTCACTTTCTCGAAAATCAATCCCGAGCTCTACGGCAGCGTGTTCGCGATCATTTTCGCGGTCGGCCTGCTAGGCGCGACAATCCTGCCCGCGGCGATCGGGATCCTTTCCAAGGGCAAGACCATCCAGAAGAGCCTGATTGTCGCCGCGGTGACCGCGCTGGCCCTGGCGGTGATCGCTCTTATAATGGGACGGGTGTGAGGCGT
>MFIX01000109.1:8533-11046 GCA_001780825.1 Candidatus Glassbacteria bacterium RIFCSPLOWO2_12_FULL_58_11
TTACATTTCCTTTCCGGGCGGACACAGGGGTCCGCCCCTACGGGAGTTCTGGCATTTTATGCCTGATACGGGTTATTGCTTTTGACCTATTCCAGGAGAGATAAAACCATGCTCAACCGCAGGAAATTTCTGCTGAATAATTCGCTGGCCGTGGCCGCGGCCGGATTTTCATTGACCGGCCGGGCCTCGGCGGCCCCGGAAAAGCACGCTTTCAAGCTGAAATACGCCCCGCACCTGAGCCTGTTCGGCAATATCCCCGACGAGATCGACCGTCTGAATGAATATGCAGCCTGGGGCTTCAAGGCTTTCGAGTTCAACGGCCTGATGGGCTGGGACCTGACACGGGCCGCGGCCCTGCGGAAACGCATGGATGAGCTGAACATGGAGATGGGTGTGTTCGTGGCCAACCCCTCGGGCTGGGACAAAGCCGGGATGGTGGACCCGGAGCAGCGGCCGGCTTTCCTGGCCGAGGTAAAAAAGGCGGTCACCTACCACAAGATCGTGGGCAACTCGATCTCCACGGTGATCACCGGTCCCGGGCTGCTCAAGCCCGCCCGGGGACACCAGCGGGCCGCGGTGGTGGAAAGCCTGAGCCGGGCGGCGGAGATAGTGGCGGGCACCAGGCTGGTGCTGGTAGTGGAGCCGCTGAATAACCGGGTGGACCACCCGGGATATTTTCTCAGCCGCTCGGATGAGGCCTATGAGGTCATGAAAGCGGTGGGCAGCCCGCAGGTAAAAATCCTTTTCGACATCTATCACCAACAGATCACCGAGGGCAACCTGATCAACAATATCCGCGCCTGCTATGATGAGATCGGTTCCTTCCAACTGGCCGATGTCCCCGGCCGTCACGAGCCAGGTACCGGCGAGATCGACTACCGCAACGTGTTCAAGGCGATCCATGAGCTGAAGTTCGCGGGCATACTGGGCATGGAGCTGGGTCCCTCGGTCAAGCAGGACCCGGAGGGCAGCCTGAAAGTGGTCCAGGCGATGGTGGAATGTGATAAGTTTTAAACGGGATTTTTTATCGGAAAATGAATTGCCGGCCCGCCGGAGTTTTCCAGCATAGGAAAATTCCGACGGGTTTTTATTCCGTCCTGGCGCGGCCAGCCGGGATAAAAAGGGCACGAAAGTTTGTTATTTTTAGCGGATAAATTTCTTTCAGTGCGTTATATTCCGCCAGGTATACAGGGTAAAATACTCAATGAAATTGCTAGCGAGCCGCGCCGGGCTTATATTTTAAGCAGGAACAACTTCGGGGGTCTGCCGCATGACCAGCAAAATTCATATTCCCCGGGAAAGGGTAGAGGAGTTTTGCCGCCGGAATAAAATTCTCAGGCTTTCCCTTTTTGGTTCAATTCTGCGGGATGACTTTACGCCAGCGAGTGATGTGGACGTACTGGTGGAGTTTGCGCCTGGCGCCAGAGTTGGACTTTTCGAGCTTTATGACTTGGAAAAAGAGTTCGCTGATATTCTGAGCGTCGAAAAAGTTGACATGAACACTCCGCGATGCTTGAGCGTGTACTTTCGGGACCAGGTGCTGGCGGAGGCGGAAACGCTCTATGACCAGGCATGATCCACAAGTGGCGATTTTACATATGCGCGATTTTGCGCTCAAGGCGATGCAATGTATCCCGATCAAATAATTTTCACAATTCCGATATATTTAAAATCCGAAGAGAACTACTTGATGGATTTAAAGAAAAGAGCAGAAAAACACCTTGAAGCAAAAAGAAAGATTAATGAAAATGCCCCATCCTGGTTGCCACATCTAGATGAAGAATTTATCATAAATCAATTCTATAAATTCAATTCAAGGCCATGGAAATACAATTTCATAATTGGCTGGATTGAGTTTTACCTCTGCGGTGAAACTATAAAAGCTAGTTATTGGTTGGTCAATAGTAAGAAAATATCTTACACATTAGTTAGAAAAGAATTTAGGGATTGTGGAAAAATAGCAGATGTTTCCTTAACACATACTAAAAATAACTCGGAAATTAAAGATGATGTAAAACGATTTTTGGTCGACCTTGCGGAGGGGAAATATAAACCTGAATTTATTAAGTTCTCTTTTGATACCGAAGAGTTTTTACTTAGTCTTGAGTATTTAGACTTAAAGGCACTAATAAGTTCATATTTTTGAAAGCTATCTTCAGTATTGTTCAATAGTTACTTCTATTTTAGCCTTAATAGTTGGACTATTATACAAACTTTACAAATGATATATTAAATGAGAAGAAGAAAAATAAATTTAGCTATTATTATTGCGCTACTTCTAGTTATAACCAATTTATCACTAGGCGAACCCAATACGGGTTGGATTGAATATAAGTCATCAGAAGGTCGATTTTCTATCCTTATGCCAAATCAACCGAAAATTGAAAACACAAAAATAGATAACGAGACGCTCTATCAATTTGTTTGTTGGGATGAGAATTTAAACATTGCTTTTATAGTTAATTATATCGATTATCCTACTGAATAAATCGAGTATTATGGTGCAAATGCGA
>MFIX01000110.1:0-2172 GCA_001780825.1 Candidatus Glassbacteria bacterium RIFCSPLOWO2_12_FULL_58_11
GGGGTCAGCAGTGGGTGGAGATTTCCGGAGAGGCCAGCGGCCTGCCGAACTCCGGGTTTACCGCGCTCTATCTCGATCCGAATGACTCCCGGGTTCTATATCTGATAGGCGGCTCGGATGTCCGGTTCGCGACTGTCGAGTCGGCGGGCCTCGATCCGGACTCCGTGAATGGAGTGTACCGCAGCCTGGATGCCGGGCAGAGCTGGGAAAATATCAACCGCGGGGTGCTCGGCGGCAAGAGCGGTATGGTCAAGAGGCTGGTATTTTATGAGAACCGTTCGGATATCCTCTACCTGGGCGCGGAGAACGGAGTTTACTATTCAACCGACAAAGGCGCGAGCTGGATTTCCGCCCCTGGTCTGCCTTATTCTACGTTAGGCGGGATCGCGCTTGACGGAGATGTGATATACGCTTTCACCAATGGCGCAGGCCTGTTTAAAGGCACTGTCAGAAGCGACTATTCGATAGCCTGGGATGCCAGTCAGCGGGTCACCGCGCCGATTGCCTTTGCCCAGCTCCTGAAATACCCGCGGGACCCGCTGATTATCTACGCCAGCGGTTACCCCGGCGGGATATTCAAGACCACCGACGGCGGTGCCACCTGGCACGAGAAAAATTTCGGCATCCCCAGTTTCAAAGTGGAGGACCCGGTCCGGCAGGGATACTACGCGCTGGACCTGAACCGCAGCAATCCGGACGTCCTGTACCTCGGGTTGTACGGCAAGGGAGTTTACCGCTCTAAAAACGGCGCCGCTACCTGGTATCCGGTCAACGGGCAAAGCTGGGAGATGGCGGACAAATCGATTACCAGCCTGAAAACGAGCCTGACGGATCCCAATGTGGCCTATGTCGCCGCCGAGGAAGGCGTTTTCGAGACCCGTGATGGAGGGCAGTCCTGGACGGCGATCAACGAGGGCCTGACGACCACGGATATCAAGACCCTGCTTATCGATGCCAATGACGAGCTCTACGCCGGATCGCGAGGCTACGGGCTGTTCCACTGGCGGCCGGGCTTCTGGGATCCGCTCACTGGTTTCGGTAATTTCGGCGTCATCTGGCCGATGTGGAACAAGCGCCCGCTCTACCAATACACCTCACTGATGATCCACCCGCGGGATGATTCAAAAATGCTGCTTGGGACATTCCCCCAGGGAATTTACCGGAGCCTGGACGGCGGCGAGAGCTGGCGGGAAAGCAATGTCGGCTGGACAAATGACGGAGTATTCTACCTGGTATGCCATCCCGACAACCCGGAAATCGTTTACGCCGGGACTTATAACGGGATCAACCGCTCGCTGGATTTCGGCGGCCATTGGGAAATGTGGGCCAATGGCTGGCCTGGCGAACAATGGGTATTTTCCATCGATTTCGACCCGCTTAATCCGGATGTCATGTACGCTTGTTCCAAGAACGGCGAAAACATGGGCACCGGACGGGAGGGTTTCCGCGGTACGGTGATGAAGTCTGTCAACGGAGGGGCGCTCTGGTTCGAGATCACCCGGGGCCTGGAGCTCAACCAGGAATTTTACAACGTGATCGTCGATCGCCTGGAGCCGCAGACCCTTTATCTGTCCACGCAGCGAGAAGGGGTTTTCATCAGCACGGATGGCGGAGATAACTGGCAGCCCTGGAACGAGGGCCTGGCGAACCCGGTGGCGGGGACCAACGGCAACAATGTGACCAACACCATGGCCTTGTCCGCGGATGGCTCCGCCATTTATTTCGGGTCGGACGGCTCCGGGGTTTTCCGCCGGATAATCACCTCAGTGCTGCCAGTATCCGGGTTGAGCGCTGAGCTGCATCAGAACGGCGTGGTCCTCTCCTGGAAATTCGAGGATATCAATAAGAATTTCGGCCGCTTCAATATTTACCGAGCGACAGAGTTGTTCTCCGGCGTGGAGGGTCTGGCGCCTTACGGATCGGTTTACAGCGCGGCGATAACCAGTTTCGAGGATTCCAATGTCCGGGCTGGGGTACAATACTTCTATGCGGTTACGGCCGCTGATGCGAACGGCGTCGAGAACCGGCACTCAATCGTTCTCGGGCCGGTAGTCCTGACCGGCGGCGAGCCGCCGCTGGCGCTCAAGGAATGCGATTTTTCCGGCGAGGGAAAGATTTCGCTGATCGATGTCCTGGTGTTCCTGCTCCTGGCACGCGACCACCCGGAAAACC
>MFIX01000110.1:2554-8668 GCA_001780825.1 Candidatus Glassbacteria bacterium RIFCSPLOWO2_12_FULL_58_11
AGGACGCCTGATCCGCGGGCTGGTAAATGAGCGCCGGGGTCCCGGCGCGTATGTGGTCTTCTGGGATGGGACGGATTCCAAGGGCCGCAAGCTGGCCAGCGGGATATACCTCTACCGCCTGAGCGCGAAAGGCTTTTCTGAAACCAGAAAAATGGTGCTGTTGAAGTAGAACAAAAGCTGCGATATATATTTAAATAGGCGTTAGCTATTGGTACAATTCTTTTGGGGCGGGTCACGATAGAAGAGGTCATAATTGATGATTGACCCTGAAATTCAAAGAAAGAAACGGGAAAAGTTTCTGGAACTGCTCTATAATGAAAGTGCCGGAAATATTATATATCAGGTATCAGTGCTTGACCTGGCAAAGAAGCTCGGATTAGAGGAAGATGAATTAGATAATATTGCATTTTTTTTGGCCGATAAGGGATTGATTGAATGGGCCGCAATGGGACACGTATCTATTACTGCCGAAGGAATTGAAAAAGTTGAAGCCGCAAGGAGTATATTAAAGAAGATATATGGTTGGTTTTTCTCCTCTCTTTACAAGATTGTCATTGAAGTAATAATCGGCGTAATAGTCTTAATAATATATAGTTATTGGCCTGATCGGCATACTCCAGATAAAAGTTTAGATTTAACTTCAAATCAAATAAAACAAATTGCGGATACAATCGGTTCAGATACTACAAGCATTACAAACGACTCAATAAAAATTACTTTTAATGGAAATGAAAATTTAAATAACAAGCAAGGAAATTTGCCAATAGACTCTGTAAACAAAGCAGAAAATGGAAATACATCCAAAACAATAAATCCACCAAAAGAACCCTTATTAAAAAAAGACACTTTTAAAAAACCTGTAAGAACAATTAAACCCTTGGAAGAAAAAAAAGATTATGTCATTTTATTTGGACGTAAGTATCCTTTGACTGCAAAAGAAACATTTATAGATCTTATTGTCCGTTTTGAGAATTTGTCGCCTTGAGCAGCTGCGGAGTTGGTGCCAGGTTTAGAGAGCTTAACATTTACAGAGCCAGTAGAAATGGATGAAGAATTTGATTCTCATATCAATTTTAAAATTAAGTTGAAATCGATAATTAGTACAGACTCAGCGCATTTGGTTTTGCCTAATGCAGAGGGAATCTACAAGCTATCTCGCCATCCTATCAATAGAGATCTAACATGTCGCTTAGACATTCAAGTAATTCAAGTAGGTGAACTTTTTTATTTTAACCATAAACGACTTTTTTTAGGTGATTCAATTCAATTTGGAACTAAAAACTTCTTATATAATGGTATAGTTTTGGGTCAGTGATAGGAGCTTCGGAAACGAGTTCTTTTCTTACATAACCTTTAAACCGCCGCCGCCTGAATCCGCATGATCAATTCCTCTGACAACTGCCGCAAAGAAGTTTTTGAAATCATCTTTTTCCCCCTCCCCGATATTGCCAGGCCGCGTGTCGGCTTCAGCTTACCCGGAACGCCGCCGGATAAGGTACTCCCCAGCCAGCCAAAATAAAAAAGCCTGTAAGGGCCAAATGCTTCCCACCCTTACAGGCTGATCTCCAATTTTTCTTAGCCTGAATAATTCACAGTTGCGCGGCATGGTTTACGCAAACTGCCGCCAGTTTTCTTAATCACGGTCTGTTGATGAAATCCCCCCAGACCCCCCTTTGCTAAAGGGGGAAAACCGCCTCCCCCTTTGAAAAAGGGGGAATGAGGGGGATTTACCGGTCATCATTACCGGCTTGGATTTTTATTAATAATCCGCGTCACAGCTCTGCCTACCGCTTGACCGTCTTTATCAGGTTCTTTTCTTTATCGTAAATGCGGGCCACCAGGGGCGTCTGGCCCAGCGCATGGGTCGCGCAGGCCAGGCAGGGATCATAGGGCCGGAAAGCCATCTCCACCAGGTTGAGCATCCCCTCGGTCACCTCCGGGCCGTGCACCATGCCCCGGGCCGCTTTCTCCACGCTCATCGCGATCGGCGCCGAGTTGTGGTTGGTGGCCACGATCAGGTTGACAGCGGTGATCAGGCCCTTTTCATCGGTGCGGTAGTGATGGATCAGGGTGCCGCGCGGCGCCTCCACCACGCCGATCCCCTCGGAGGGCTTTTCCGTGGGCAGATTGCGGATGTCGGGGCTGATGATCTCCTCATCCGCCAGCAGCTCCTGCATGCGCTCCGCGGCATAGAGGGCCTCGACCAGCCTGGCCCAGTGGAAAGCCAGCGTGCAATGGGAGGGCCGGCCTCCCAGCACCTCGTACATTTTCTCGTAGGCCGCCTGGGCCAGTGGAGTAGCCATGCGCTCGGCCACGTTGAGACGGGAGAGCGGTGCGACCCGGTACACGCCGCTCTCGGCCCCATCGACAAAACCTTTCCAGCCTATTTTTTTGAGGTATGGAAAGGTGATGTAGCTCCAGGGCTCCACATGTTCCGCGATATGCTCGGTGTAATCCCGTACGGGGAACCGGGCGAACTCCTTGCCTTCCGGATCGACCACCCGCAGCTTGCCGTCGTAGAAATTAGGCCGGTTCTGCTCATCGACCAGGCCCATCGAATAGGTGCGGCTGGTGTAGGCCTCGCTAAGGATCAGGTCCACGTAGGCATCGTTCTTGAGCACGATAGCATCGAAAATCCCCAGGGCCCCTTGCGCGAACTCGACCGCGAAATCGGCGACTTTCCGGTAATTGTCGCGGTCCTCCGTGGTCAGCCCCTTGGAGACGCCGCCGGGAAGTCCGAAAACCGGGTGGATCACCTTGCCCATCATCGCCTGCATCATCTGCCGCAGCTCTTTGCGGATGCGGATCACCTGTCCGGCGAGCTCCAGGCCGACCTTGGCGATCACCCCCAGGATGTTCCGCTCGGCAGCCGGGGCATCGGGGCCGACGACAAAATCCGGGCCGCCGAGGAAGAAAAAGTGCAGGAAATGGTCCTCGACATAGAAAGCGCTGTAGGCCAGCTCGCGGATTTTTTTCGCGGCGGAGGTGGGCTCGACTTTCCAGAGGTCATCCAGGCACTTGGTGGAGGCCATGTGATGCGCGGTCGGGCAGACCCCGCAAATCCGCGGGGTGATCCGGGGCATCTCCTCGGCCGGCCGGCCGACACAGAACTGTTCGAAACCCCGCAGCTCGGGCACCTGGAAAAAGGCCCGCTCGACCTCTCCCTGCTCATCCAGAAAGATTTCGATCTTGCCGTGGCCCTCGAGGCGGGTGATCGGATCAATGGTTATTTTTTGCGCCATGTCAACCCAGCCTGTTTTTAAGGATTGAGGAGGGTAAGCTGAAGCGATAGAAGGTGCCCAGCGGATCAACCAGCGTAGCGGCCAGCTCAGCCGATTTCTCCTCTGTGTCGGCATCGAGGAGCGAGCCGATCGCCGAGAGGAACTTGGTGCCGATATCCAGGGACTCGGTGGGCGGGCCGAAACAGCCGCGGCAGGGCATGTTGCCCCGGATGCAGCGCTCGCCGCAGCCCGAGCGTGTCGCCGGGCCCATGCAGATATAGCCCTCGGCCAGGAAGCATTTTTCGGGGTCCGGAGTGCTGTCGGCCACCCGGCGGAAGGCGCTGATCTTGAGCACCTCGGGCTTGCTTTCCTTGCGCGGGCACTCATCGCAGAGGGATTTCTCCAGGCCGATCACCGAGCCTTTGGCCGGCAGGTGCCCGGTAATGATCATCCGGCAGGCTTCCATGATCCACTCCGGCGTGGGCGGGCAGCCCGGCAGGTAATAATCGACTTCGATTACCTGGTTCAGGCAGCGCACCGAGGCCGAGAATTCCGGCAGCTCCAGCGCGTAGCCGTTGACCTGGGTGAGCCGCTGGGGCAGCAGGCGCGTGGGATTGTCCACCGTGGGGCTTTCGAAATATTTGGCCGCCAGGGTGCGCTCCCGCGTGGTACCGTTGGACAGGCCCGGGATACCTCCCAGGTGAGCGCAGGAGCCGAAAGCGATCACCATGGGGCACTTGGAGCGCAGCAGCTTGACCCATTCCTCCTGCTCGCTGGTGCGCACCGCGCCGTTGATAAAAGCCACGGTCACCTCGCCCGGTTTCCAGGCCTCGACGTGTTTCTTTTTGAAGTCCAGGGCCACCGGCCAGAGGGCGATGTCCACCACTTCCACGACTTTCAGGATATCCTCGTTCAGATCGACTACCGCCTCCTCGCAGCCGCCGCAGGAGGCGCACCAGTAAAAGGCGACTTTTGGCTTGGCCATAATTGCCTTCCTCCTTTCAGGCGACGCCGCTGTAAAGTGCGGAGCGTTCTTTCCAGTTCAGGGGTCCGAGCGCTTTTATTCTGGCGGTCATATCGTTCACCACGCCGGCGAATTTCTCGCCTTCGGAGGCCGAGACCCACTCGAGCCGGACCCGCTCGCGCTCGATGCCGAACTGGTCGAGAAGCTCGAGCAGCAGGGGATAGCGCCGCATGGCGCGGTAATTACCCTCATTGTAATGGCAGTCTCCCGGATGGCAGCCGGCGATCAGCACTCCATCCGCGCCCTCGGCGAAAGCCTTGACCACGAATGTCGGGTCAACCCTTCCGGAGCACATCACGCGGATAGTCCGCAGGGTGGGAGGGTACTGGAGCCGGCTGGTGCCGGCGAGATCGGCTCCGGTATAGGAGCACCACTGGCAAAGGAATCCAACAATCTTCGGTTCGAATTTAGCGTCTGACATCTGGTGGCTCCCGGTTATCTATAGTGATTGTCTAAAGCCCTTACGCTTTGGATTCGATCTGAAAGGCCTGGCTGCTGAAACAGAGTTACCCCGGCAGCCTTCGACAGCCGGAAATTAATAAAAACCTCTTAAGCCAATCGTCTTCCGAACAAGCGGTTATCATACTCAAAGGCAATCCATCTAAGTAGTTTTGTATTCTAGTGATTGCCAAAATTCAGCGGCTGATCAAAGATTCGTTAAACTCAAACGGCAGCTCAAAAACGAAAATACTTTTGGCAATCACTATAATTGACCGGTCGGGGCGCCGGCCTTAGCTGAGCACGCCCTCGACCTCGGAAACAATCTGCCGGTCCTCGAAGTTTTCCTGCAGGGCGGCCCCGGAGGGACAGCCGGCCACGCACGAGCCGCAGCCCTTGCAGAGCTCCTCCTGGATCTCCGAGACACCCTTCTCCGAATTGTATTCAATCGCTGTGTACGGGCAGTTGGCGACACAGATCTGGCAGCCGCCGCAGAGATCGGCGTTGATCCGGGCCCGGATCGGCTCTAGGACTATGCTCCCCTTGTCGATCAGGCTCAGCGCGCCGGCAGCGGCAGCCGCGCCCTGGGCCACCGAGTCCGGGATGTCTTTCGGACCCTGGCAGGCCCCGGCCAGGAAAATCCCGTCCGAGGCCGTGTCGACCGGCGCGAGCTTCGGATGCTTTTCGGCAAAAAAGCCATCCGCGCTGCGGCAGATACCGAACACCTGGTTCAGTTTCTCGGTGTCCGCTCCCGGTTTCAGGCCGGCGGAGAGGATCACCAGCTCCACCGGAACGCGGCGCACCAGTCCGAGCAGGGTGTCCTCGCAGACCACGATCAGCTTGCCCTCCTCCTCCGGAGACCGGGACACATTGGTGACCTCGGCCACCTTGCCGCGGACGAAATTGACCTCCTCGCTCATCAGGCGGCGGTAGAACTCCTCGTACCCCTTGCCGAAAGAGCGCATGTCGATATAGAAATTGGTCACCTCGGCCCCGGTTTTCTCTTTCACCAGGTGGGCGAACTTGAGCGAGTACATGCAGCAGACCCGCGAGCAGTATTCCTGGTGGTTCTTGTCCCGGCTGCCCACGCAGTGCACGATCGCGACTGAGCGGGGCGGCTGGCCCGCGGAGGTCAGGACCTTGCCGCCGGTGGGGCCGCTGGCGTGGCAAATCCGCTCGAACTCGAGGGCGGAGATCACATTGGGCAGCCTCCCGTAGCCGTAGCGCGGGATTTCGCGGGAATCGAACAGGTCGAAGCCGGTGGCCAGGACAATCGCCCCAACCTTGAGCTGGCGAGTCTCATCGGTTTTCGAATGGTCTATCGCCCCGGCCTCGCAGTTGTCCTCGCAGATCTTGCAGCCGCCGGTCTTGAAGTGCATGCAGGTCGCCGGGTCAATTACCGGGACGCGGGGGACGGCCTGGGGGAACTGA
>MFIX01000110.1:8693-10429 GCA_001780825.1 Candidatus Glassbacteria bacterium RIFCSPLOWO2_12_FULL_58_11
CTCGAATTCGAAGGGGATTGGCCGGGGCCTGCGGTCGGTGATCTTGGCCTGTTTGATCGAGCCGGTCGGGCAGATCGATTCGCAGGCGCCGCAGAGACGGCAGAGCTCGCTGGCCTCGCGGAACGGGGTGGTGACCGTGCGGTAGCCGCCGCGGCCCTCGAAAGACAGCGCGCCGACTTTCATGACATCATCGCAGAGACGGACGCACATCCCGCAGAGGATGCATTCTCCGTGCTCGCCGACCAGGCAGCTCTCGGAGGCCCGTGGGCTGGAGAAGCGGCTGCGGGTCACGCCCAACTCGGCGGCGAGCTTGATCACCGGCTCGGAATGCGGGCAGCGGGCCAGCATCAGCTCGGCCAGCACCCGGCGGGTCTTGAGCACCTTCTCGGTGCGTGTGGCGACTTCCATCCCCTCGGCCGCGGGCAGCGTACAACTGGCCTGCATTTTGGTCCTGCCGCGGAGGGTCGCCTCGACCAGGCAGAAGCGGCAGGCGCCGTAGGGCGGAAGGGATTCGTGGTAGCAGAGGGTCGGAATGTGGATTCCGGCGGCTCTGGCTGCCAGCAGCACGGAGGTGCCCTTTTCGACCTCGATTGTCCTGCCGTCGATAGTGAGACTTATCATGGCATCACCCTTTTTTCAAGCCTTAGGTTTGGCGCGGCATCGTGAGAAGGAAGAGTACTTCATCCCCTCGGCGCCGTCCCGCGCCGGGCCGTTTATAAAGAATTCCGGTTCAGTTGCGCAGCACCGCCTCGAACTTGCAGATATCGTAGCAGATGCCGCAGGAGGTGCACTTTTCCTGATCGATGACGTGCGGCTCTTTGGCCGTTCCGCTGATCGCCCCGGAGGGGCAGTTCACGGCGCAGAGCGTGCAGCCGTTGCAATTCTTGGGGTCGATTTCATAGGTCACCAGGGCTTTGCAGGCGCCGGCCGGGCAGTGCTTCTCCTCGATATGCGCCCGGTATTCCTCGGCAAAGTACTCCATAGTGGTCAGCACCGGATTCGGCGCGGTAGTCCCGAGCTGGCAGAGCGAGGCGGTCTGGACTGTTTCAGCCAGCTCGCGCAGCAGCTCCAGGTCTCCGGGCCGGGCTGTGCCGGCGCAGATATCCTCGAGGATCTGGGACATGTGGATCAGGCCCTCCCGGCAGGGAGTGCATTTGCCGCAGGATTCATCCTTGAGGAAATTGACGAAGTAGCGGGCGAAATCGACCATGCAGGTATCTTCGTCCATCACGATCATTCCGCCCGAGCCCATCATCGAGCCGACCTCGACCAAGCGGTCATAATCGATGGGGATATCGAGATGTTTCTAGGAGAGCACACCGCCGCTCGGTCCGCCGGTCTGCACGCCCTTGAATTTTTTGTCGTTGCGGATTCCGCCGCCGATATCCCAGATCACCTCGCGCAGGGTGATCCCGAACGGCACCTCGACCAGGCCGGTATTGTTGATCTGGCCGACCAAGCTGAAAATCTTTGTCCCCTTGCTGCCGTTCCAGGGATTCTCACTGACATCCCCGGTGCCGACACTGGTGAACCACTCCCAGCCGTTGTTGATGATCTTGGGGATATTGGACCAGGTCTCCACGTTGTTGAGCGTGGTGGGACTGTCCCAGAGGCCCTGTTCGACGGTATGGATGTGCTTGGCGCGCGGCTCGCCGGGACGGCCCTCAATCGAGGCCATCAGGGCGGTGGATTCGCCGCAGACAAACGCGCCGCCGCCGCGGTTGATCTTGATGTCG
>MFIX01000111.1:0-327 GCA_001780825.1 Candidatus Glassbacteria bacterium RIFCSPLOWO2_12_FULL_58_11
CTGGATCTACAATGGCGGGGCTTTCGCCCTGAGCTTCAACACCATGTGGGGCGCTCTCAGCATCTCGGCCCGCGTGGGCCAGGACATGGGCGCGGAGCCTTTGGACTGGAGCGGACTGTTCCGCTGCCTGCCGGTCAAGGACATCTCCCCGATGATGGGCCGCCATACGCCCTGGTACGCGGACTGGCTGGCGCACCCGCTCTACGATGACTACTGGAAGAACTTGAGCGTGGCCCGGCGCTACGAACAGATCAAGGCCCCGTCATTCAACCTGGGCGGCTGGTACGATGTGTTCCTCGAGGGCACCGTGGAGAATTTCAGCGGCAT
>MFIX01000111.1:333-1767 GCA_001780825.1 Candidatus Glassbacteria bacterium RIFCSPLOWO2_12_FULL_58_11
GCGCGGCGGCTCCGAGGCGGCCCGCCGAGGCCAAAGGCTCCTGGTCGGCCCCTGGTTCCACACCTCCTCGGCCCGCACCCTGCTGGGCCAGATCGAGTTCGGCCCGGAAGCCGCGGTGGATGAGGACGCCCTCCAGTTGCGCTGGTTCGACTACTGGCTCAAAGGAATCGATAATGGAGTTGCCGAGGAGAAACCGGTCAAGCTGTTCATGATGGGCGAGAACCGTTACCGCGAGTTTTCCGCCTGGCCGCCCGAGGGAGTGCGGACCCGCGAGTATTTCCTGCATGCCGCAAAGGGCGCAAACAGCCTGGCCGGGGATGGCCGCCTGGACCTTATGCCGCCGGCCAAAAATGAGCGCGTGGACAGCTACAGCTACGATCCCGCCAACCCGGTGCCGACTCTCGGCGGCAATGACTGCTGCCGGGAGACTATTGTAACCCAGGGGCCCTACGACCAGCGTCCGGTCGAGCGCCGGGATGACGTGCTGGTCTATACCGGCGAGGCGCTTCAAGAACCGCTCACTGTCGCCGGTCCGCTGTCAGTGGAGCTCTGGGCCGCCTCGAGCGCGGTTAATACAGATTTTACCGCCAAGCTGGTGGATGTCTATCCGGATGCCCGGGCGATAAATTTAAGCGAAGGCATCCTGCGCGCTCCGCTCAGGAACGGGTTCGAGCGCTGGGAGGAGCTCACTCCGGGCGAGCCGGTCAAGCTGACTATCAACCTGCGGCCGACCGCCAATGTTTTCCTGCCCGGCCACCGGGTGCGGCTCGAAATATCCAGCAGCAATTTCCCGCGCTATGACCGTAACCTAAACACTCCAGGCGCCGGGATTGCCGACAAGACCGAGATGAAAATCGCCGATCAGCAGGTTTTCCACGACCCGAAGCGGCCCTCAAAAATCCTACTGCCGGTGCTGGAGTGAACCGTTCGACCTGAACGGATTGGAATATTATTTACTGTCACAAAAGGAGGCTCCAATGCCGGCAAAACCCGTCAAAAAACCCAACCTGAAACTAGCTCTCGAGGAATTGAAAGCGACCCGGGAGGAAATACGTCACCTTAAGTGCGCGGTTTTAACCTTGTGCCAGGTCCAATATGGCCAGAGAGCGGCAGCCATGCCAGCCACGATTTTAAGCATGTATAAGATGTTTGTGGCTGAGGATACTGAGTAAAAGCAAAAAAACTTGAGGCAAAAGCACTGGATTGATAGGGCTTCCAGCGGTGCGGCCCCGGCATCCTTTTTGCCAGAGCGCCGGACGCGGGTTAACTCTCGGCGGTGTTTTTGCAAAAAGGATGCCGGGGCCGCACCTTATAGCCTTCCGCTACCGCGCCTTTAAAGCTTTCAACTCCGGCCGGATATTTCCCTCCCCCAAGACGCCGGGAACCCTCGATTTTGCCGATATCCCCCCTTGAGGGGGGCGCCCGCCTCGGCGG
>MFIX01000111.1:1797-27186 GCA_001780825.1 Candidatus Glassbacteria bacterium RIFCSPLOWO2_12_FULL_58_11
GGTATGTGATGGACCGGGACCTGGGGGAATTTCTCGGCCAGGTGTCCGGCCAGCAGTCTCAGGCCATGCTCCTCTGTGACCGGATGATTGAAAATTGCCACCGGGAACCCCGTATCGATCGCGAACGCGCCGTCCCGCCAGTAGGTGAACCCGTCATCCGAACAGAGCGCCATGTCCGCTTTCAGCTCCTCGATGAAATGGAACATCGGGGTAATCGCGCCCGTGCCCAGCACTATCCGCCAGACTGACTTATCCTCCGGCCCGATAAACTGTACACCGGGTTGTCCGAACCCGGCCACCCTCCCGGCCAGCCGCCTCGCAATATCGCCGGCCGAGGCTCCGCCGCCATCGTACACATAATAGTACCCGCTCCCATCAATCGGCCCCTCCAGCTCCAGCAGCTTGCCCCAGGCGGTCGGGATGCCGATCTTCGCGTACTGGTCCCAGACATCGTGACAGCGGATAATGGTCAGCTTCTTTTCCTCGATCAGGGCTTTCTTGGCACGGACCTGCTCGAAACGGAAAATCTTTTCATCGGTGTCCCAGTGGTTATAATAAGTCGGCTCGTGGGTCACGAACAGGTTGCAACTCATATCGGCCGCTTTTTTCAACGCCCAGGTATAGGACATCCAGCCCACTGCGATCCCGCGCACAATCTCATCCGGAGAACCGGACTTGAAAGTGTCGCAGGTCTTAGTCCAGTCTACCCAGCCGCCGTCCAGCGAATTGAGATACTTGTGCACCTCGCCGGTGGTAAGAGTCCCTTTCGCTAGGGTACTCTCGATTGCCGCAGCAGGAGCGGCGGCCAGCACCGCCGCGGCGCCGGAAACACTGGAAAGGAAACCGCGACGGCCCATCTCACCGGTTTTCTTGTTATCACTCATTTTCCCTCCTCGAATATTCGTACAAAAATGATCGAACCAGCGCCTCGAATATATCCATCCCCGTTTTTGCGGCCAAGATATTTCATCCCGCTCGAACCGCAAATGAACCGCGGTTCACAGAAATAAATATTAGGAGTTGACACATTTAATGTCTCTACATATATTATAACAGGAACCCGGACGGAGAGTAAAATGAGAATAGAAGATGAAATCAGGCAAAACAAATTCCGCAGCGAGCGGCAAAAGCTGATTATTAACATTTCGTTTACCAGCAATTGGATTAATAGCCATGTTTTGCGCTTTTTAAAGCCTTTCGGCATTTCTCCGGAGCAGTACAATGTCCTGCGGATCCTGCGGGGCCAGCACCCCGCGCCTGCCACTGTCAACTTGGTCCGGGATCGAATGATCAACCGGATGTCCAATGCTTCCCGGCTGGTCGAGAAGCTGCGCAGGAAAGGCCTGGTGGAAAGGACTGTCTGCGATCAAGATCGCCGGGCGGTCGACCTGCTGATCACCGGGGCGGGACTGGATTTGCTTAAACAAATCGACAGTGAGACCAACAAGCTGGAGAAGCTGTTCGAAACTGTGACCCGGGAGGAAGCCATGAAAATGAATTTTCTGCTGGACAAGCTGAGGAGCTGAGGCTCACAAAATTTTTTCTCCATTTAGGTGTATATACACTTATTTTCGCTACGCTATATAAGGAGGACAGAATGCACGAGCTGATTGAAAAAAGAAGAAGCCCGCGCGCGTATTCCACCCGGCCGGTGGAACCGGAAAAACTGCGCGAACTATTCGAGGCGGCCCGCTGGGCTGCCTCCTGTTTCAACGAGCAGCCTTGGCGCTTCATCTACGCTGCCCGGGAGGACAAGGAAAATTTCAACCGGCTCTTCGACTGCCTGGTGGAAAAGAACCAGCTCTGGGTGAAAAACGCTCCGCTGCTCATGCTGACTGTCGCCTGCGGCACATTCGCCCATAACGGGAAGCCTAACCGTCATGCCTGGCACGATGTCGGCCTGGCGATGGGTAATTTTACGCTGCAAGCCTCGGCGCTGGGACTTTACGTGCACCAGATGGCTGGATTTTCCTCGGACAAGGCGCGGGAAAACCTGGGACTTCCCGCGGGTTACGACCCCGTGGCAATGGTGACCGTGGGTTATCTGGGCGATATCGGGCAGTTACCCGAGAGCCTCCGTCAGGCCGAAACCGCTCCGCGGAGCAGGAAAGCGCTGGATGAACTGGTCCATTATGGAGCGTGGGGCACTAAGTCCGGCCTGCCGGCTTAGGGTGCAAGATCCAGCGCGGCTGTTGTAAATCTGGAGGTTATTGTACATATTGGACCAGGAGAGTTTTTATGGCTGGAAGCGAGAACACCAATGCAGGGGTCGAACAGTTTTTCGGGTGCATTCCCGCGCCGCTGGGAAAGCTGGCAGCCAGTCTCCGGGCAATCGTGAAAACTGCCGCGCCGCAAGCCCGGGAGGAGATCAAGTGGGGCTTCCCCTGCTATACGCAGAACAGTATGCTTTGCTACATCCGGCCGGCGAAAGCCCACCTCACTTTCGGTTTTTACAAGGGAGCCAGCCTAACCGACCCCGAGAATCTGCTCGAAGGGACCGGCAAGGGCCTGCGTCACGTGAAGATCAGGCGCTCCGGGGATATCCGTGCAAATATTTTCAGCCGCTGGATCAGGGAGGCTGTCGAGTTGAACGAACGGGAAAAAGAGGCAAAGAAATGCTGAAAGTGACCCGCATATTCACTAGCCCGGATGGGGAGAGCCATTTCGACGAGGAAGAAATCGAACTGTTCGACAAAGGCGAAATTGGCCGTCTCTCGAAATCCGTGCCGGCCCGCGGCGTGATGTTCCGTGAAAACGAGGCGACCTATAATTATGACTGGCACACTGCTCCGCAGCGCCAGTACGTGGTGCTGCTGGACGGGGAGATCGAAATCGAGGTCAGCGATGGTGAGAAGCGGAGGTTCCGGGGCGGGGATATCCTGCTGGTGGAGGACACCACGGGTAAGGGGCACCGTTCCCGCACTGTGGATAATCGCAGCCGACGGTCGCTGTTTATAGTTCTGGATCAGGCCGCGGATCAATTGGGAGAGTCGCCTTGAATAGTTAAGGAGCAGGACAATGGGTAAAAAAATCCTCGGTATTCATCATATAACTGCGCTGGCCGGTGATCCGCAGGAAAACTTCGATTTTTACGCCGGTTTCCTGGGCCTGCGCCTGCTGAAAAAAACGGTCAACTACGATGATCCGCAGACTTACCATTTTTATTATGGGGACGCCGAGGGGTCGCCGGGCACGGTCCTCACCTTTTTCCCGGTCGGGGCGAACAGCTACCGATTAAGTCCCGGGGCCGGGTTGGTAAGCGCGGTGAGCTGGAGCGTTCCCGCGGGCGCACTGGAGTACTGGATTCAAAGACTCGGGACACATTCCATCGAGGTGCACGGACCCTTCGAGCGGTTCGGGGAGCGTGCTGTCGCTTTCCAGGACCCGGACGGCCTGCAGCTGGAGCTTGTCGAGACGGCGGAGGTCTCCGGGAAGCTCTGGGAATACGGGCCGGTCTCCCGGGATTATGCAATCCGCGGCATCTACAGCGCGACCCTGACTGTCCGAAACCATCAGCCCACCGAACAATTGCTCATCGGGGGGCTGGAGCTAAGGCCTATGGCCGCCGAGGGCAACCGACGGCGCTATATCTCCGCCTCCGGCGGCCCGGGGCGGCTGGTCGATATCCTGGAGCAGGCGGAGGGCCGTTACGGCATAGTCGGCTTGGGAGCGGTCCACCATATCGCCTGGCGCACGCCGGACGACCGGACCCAGCTCGAGCTTCGCGGCACGCTAGAGCGGGAGGGCTATGCCCTCTCTCCGGTGCTCGACCGCAATTACTTCCGCTCGGTCTATTTCCGCGAGCCGGGCCGGATACTCTTCGAGATCGCCACCGACCCGCCCGGATTCATGGTCGATGAACCGGCCGACAGGCTCGGCACGGAGCTGAAACTCCCCCGCTTTCTCGAGGCGCAGCGCGAGACTATCGAGCGGTTCCTGGAGCCGGTAGCTGTCCCGGAATTCAACAAGAGCGGAGCGCAGCCATGAAAGGGACGGAAAACCCGTATCAGGACCTCAACCCGCTGAGCACCGGAATGCCCCTCGAAATGGCCCGCGCGGCAATGCTTATGCTTCACGGCCGCGGAGGAACCGCGCAAGGCATCCTGTCGCTGGCCGAGGCACTCCAGCGGCCCGGCTTCACCTACCTTGCGCCTCAGGCCGCAGATAACTCCTGGTACCCGTTCAGCTTCCTGGAGCCGCTGGAGAAAAACCGGCTCTGGATCGACTCGAGCCTGAAAGCCGTGGGCGAGCTGATCGAGCGTGTAGAAGCACAGGGCATTCCAGCCGATAAGCTGATTATCCTCGGGTTTTCCCAGGGGGCCTGCATGGGCCTCGAGTATGCAGCTCGTCGGGGGAGCAGATTCGGTGGAGTCGTGGGTTTAAGCGGCGGGCTGATCGGGCCGCCGGGCACCGTGTACTCTTACAGCGGCACGCTCGAGGGCACCCCGCTATTCCTGGGCTGCAGCGAAAACGATCCGCACATCCCCCGCGCCCGGCTGGAGGAAACCGCCGACGTATTCGAGTCCCTTGGCGCACAGGTTACCTTCCGGCTCTATCCCGGCGTGGACCACGGGGTCAACCGCGATGAAATAGATTTTATAGGCCGGATGATGACCGCGCTTATTTAAGCCGGCCGGACAATTAGCCATCGTTCTCTTGCCTTCCCAGGCTTTCCGCTGTTTGCTCTTTCCCGCCGAATGAATTACTATTGAAAGCGATCCGCAAGCTGGAGCCTCCCGGCAGGCCTACCGGGGAACTGGTTTTGTTTTTTCAGGAAAGGATATGGGAAGTGATCACCCGGAAATTATCTCTATCTGCAGTCCTGCTGCCGTTAATACTGTTTACTCTCTCCTGTAAGGCACGGCCGGTTCCGGCGGTCAGCGGACTGAAAGCCGAGTTCCGCCAGGGTCAGGTTTTTCTCACCTGGCGCGAGCCCCCGGGCGAGCATGGCGGCACTTTCAATGTTTACCTCGGCGATTCGCGGATCAGGCGGCGCAATCTGGAGAAAACTGTCCGGCTGGCCGAAAGGATCGAGGCGCATTCCGCGCGCGACTGGTGGCAGGATTCGCTGACTTATTTTTCCAGGGCGGTGACTTCGCCCGCGGGATTCCTGATCCGGGAAGGCGGAGAGCCGCTCGATCCCGCCGGGGGTTTGTTCGTGCATACTGTCAGGGAGGGAGAGCCGGCCCAGGCCTGGTATGCAGTCACGATGACTGTCGGCGGAGTCGAGAACCGGGATATCATGCGCGGAATGAACACGCTCGAGGAGCCGCTCAGCCAGAAGCCGATGCCCATCCAGCCGATCTGGCTTGGCGATCCTGCCGACAAGCCCGAGCCGGGAGCGGCCGCTGGCCTGCCCGCCATGTTCAGCCTTCACGGCCGCGGCGGTTCCGAGCCGGTCACCTGGCTCGTTTTCGGCGACCGGGAGATGGGCTGGCGCGAGGGCCTGCCATTCAAATTCCAGACGGTCATGAAAGAGAAATACCTGCGTATCGCTCCGACCGACCGGACCTGGGTGGGCCGCACCCTGAGCGAGTCCTGGGATGCGCGCGACCATTTCTCGCCGGCCATCGACACTTTCTGGTACGGCTACAATGACCATATCTATGACCGTCAGCTTATGGACACCGGCACGCCGGTCAATTATACCGAGAGGAAAAACCGCTGGATCCTCGCCTGGGCCCAGTCTTATTTCCGGCCCGACAGCCAGCGCGTGGTGCTCGAGGGCGGCTCGATGGGCGGCTGCGGCGGCCTGTCCTGGGGACTGCGGCACCCCGAGCTGTTCTCCGCGGTCATGGCGGCGGTCCCATTGGTGGGCTATTTCGGCGCGGATTGGGGCGGCAGCGAAAAGCGGCTAACCGCGGTCTGCGGCCCGCTGGATCGGAACGACAGCGAGGGCGTAATCCTGCGCGAGCGCATGGATTCCCGGAGCGTGCTGCAAGAGGCCGAGGAAAAGGGCCTGGATTTGCCGTTCCTGGTAATCTCCAATGCCCGCCGGGACGGCTCGATCCCCTGGCGGCCCAACCCGCGTTACTACCGGGCTCTGAACGAATCCCGCCAGGGTTTCATGGCCGCCTGGGACAATTTAACCCATGCCGACTGCATGGACAATGCGGACCCCTGGTTCAAGAAATGGATGGACCCGCAGACTCTCTTCTATTTCAGCCTCGGAGAAAGCTTCCCCGCTTTCAGCAATTACTCCCTGGACAGCGATCCGGGAGAAGGCGATTCCTCCCAGGGCGACCTGATCGGCTACCGGAATTTCGGGCTGGAGTGGAAAGACCTCACTGATGAGCCTTCCGAATATGCTCTTACAGTCTTTTTAGCTGCTGGAAAGCCGAAACTGCCGGCGATAGTGGATATTACGCCCCGTAGGGTTCAGCGCTTTGCTTTGAAACCAGATGAGGAAATTGTGCTGATAGAGCAGAGCCTTGAAGGCAAAGAGCTGCTGCGCAAAAAAGCCCGGGCCGACCACACCGGACACGTAACTTTCTATAAGTTTATGCTTCTAAGCAAGCAAGGCAACCGCCTGGTTATCCGCAAAACGGGCTGACCGGGGCTTTTTATGATATACGGTGGCGGGTTATAAATCCCGGTGGAATTTTCGGCGGGCATGGGGAAACAGGTCCGGCGCCGGAGAGGCGAAATACTTGTCTCCGGCTCTTGACCGTGAAGCCTTAAAGGTGCTAAACTGTACTGTTTATTAAAATTATAAACAAGCGGGCCGTGAATATATGTTTTTCGAGAGCAAACTAACCAAACTCTTCCATGCCATAGCCGAGGGGCAGCTCGCCAGGGCCAAGGGCTTGCTGGAAAAGGGGCTGAACGTGAACCAGCCGGACGACCAGGGCCGGACCGCCTTGCTAGCCGCAGCCGAGGAGGGGCAGAACGGGATACTGACTGCGCTGCTCAAGGCCGGGGCGGATGCGAATCTGGCGACGCCGCAGGGTGAGACGGCGCTGATGGCGGCGGCAAAAAAAGGCAATGCGCCGGTGATGGAACTGCTGTTGAAATCCGGGGCCGCGGTCAATGCCAGGGACAGGGATGGCGCCACCGCCCTGATCTTTGCCACGACCTGGGCCACTCGCATGGCCTCGATCGGCATTGCCAAAACCTTCGAAAAGGTGGCACTCCTGCTCGAAGCGGGCGCCGAGGTCAACGCCGCCGACCGTCATGGGCGCACGGCCCTGATGGTTTCGGTCAGAAGCGGCGGCGGAACCCTCCAGGAAACCGACCGCCTGCCCGTGCTGAAGGCTTTGATCGCCAAAGGCGCGGATGTCAACCACCAGGGCGAAAAAGGCCGCACGGCGCTGATGTCGGCAGCTTTCCGGGGACTGAAAGAAACTTTCACTCTCCTGCTGGAAGCCGGCGCGGACCCCGACCTGAAAGACAATTCCGGTAAAACGGCTCTGATGAACGCCGCCCGGGGCTGTTTCTGGTCCTACCGTCACAACGGCTATTTGTCAATTATCGACCAGCTGCTCGACTTGAATCTCGATCTGAACCACAAGGACAACCAGGGCAATACCGCGCTGATTGTCGCCCGGCATTACAAGCGCCGGGACATTATTAACCTGCTCAAAAAAGCCGGAGCCTGGGACTGAAGTACCAGCTTGTTTGCCGGCATACGAAGCAATAATTTTGCAGGAACACAATCCTTTCCCACACCTTACCGGAGCATTGAATGTCAGAAACCTTGCCGGTCCTGAATGCATTTTTGCTGGTTGCCCTGTTCGCTGTTTATAGCCCCCGGAATTGCAAGGCAGAGGATACGGTTTCGCTTTTCGATGGGAAAAGTCTCGCGGGCTGGCACGCCGAGGGCGGAAAGATCGAGTCCTGGAAAGCCGCGGATGGCATATTGAGTTGTATCGCCCCGGGAGGCGGCTGGCTGACCACCGATAAGGAGTACGCAGATTTCATCCTCAGCCTGGACTGGCGTATCCCGGAAGCCGGCAACAGCGGAGTCGGTCTGCGCTATCCTTCCGACACTCATGTTTCCGAGACCGGGATGGAAATCCAGATCCTGGATGACAACGCCGAACAGCACCGGAATATCAAACCGGCCCAGCATACCGGCAGCATCTACTACCAGGTGGCGGCCAAACAGGGCGCGGCCAATCCACCGGGCCAATGGAACCATTATGAGATTACCTGCCGGGGAGCGCTGGTGATAGTGAACTTGAACAGCAAAGAAGTGGTGCGGGCCAACCTGGAAGAGCATACTTCCGGTGAGGGCGGCCTGACCCCCCTGAGCGCCAGGCCGCGCTCGGGGCATATCGGCGTGCAGAGCCACGACACCGGCGTCGATTACCGGAATATCCGGATTAAGCCTCTTTAAGCTCCAGCCGGCCCGGGAATCCGCTCTGATTATGCTCAGGATCTTGCGGAACAAAAAAAGGCCGCTTTTCAGCGGCCTTTTCCATTGGCTTCCCGGTCATTCAGATCATCAGCGACACGCTGATCAGCGTGAAGTAAACCA
Source organism: Candidatus Glassbacteria bacterium RIFCSPLOWO2_12_FULL_58_11 (assembly GCA_001780825.1). Lineage (GTDB taxonomy): Bacteria > Gemmatimonadota > Glassbacteria > GWA2-58-10 > GWA2-58-10 > GWA2-58-10. The sequence continues at coordinate 10,277 of MFIX01000111.1, forward strand.
CCAGAGCCACTGTCGCATTACCGGCGAACTTGATCATTTCATTGGCGTTCATTGCAGTCTCCTGTGTATTATTGTCGGGGTTTGAATGCTGCTTCCAATTATTAAGACAACCCGAAGCGGCTGACGGTTTCAAAATTTTTATCTCTATGAAATTGAATTAAGCTTATTGAACCTTCGACCGGTAAGGACTCGATCACCGCTGCCGCGTAGCGTATCCGGGAGCTGATTGCGGCGCAGAGCTGAAAGGAGCGCGAGAGATGCATTACGACAACAGTTACATTTTCTCAGGTAAATGGTCCAGGCGTATCAGCGCGATTTTACCCGGGATTCCCGCAATCGGTTTTATTCTCCTGGCCGCTGTCGCTCTTTTGGAGCCTTCGCCGGCCTTTCCCGCGGAGGAGCAGGTCCTGCTCCGGGAGGATACATTCAGCGGAGAATCCGGATGGCAGCGCGAAAGCCGTCGCGCGGAAATCAGCCCGGAATTTTTCGTCGCCGAAAGACCCAGCCTGGGCGGTCCGGGCAGCCTGGGGATGTACGGCGCCTCGAACAGCGTGGTGCGGGGCAGTTGGAGCAAAGTGGTCAAGGGAATCGGCGGGGGCGGGCACTACCGTTTCGAGGCCGCGTTCCTGGCCCAGGGGGTCGATTTCACCCACCAGACGGTTTTCGCCGCGCTGGAATGGCGGGATGCCGATGGCGCAATGATCGGACATCAGCGGGACTACGCCGCGGAGCTGGATCTGGCGAATGGCTGGCAGAAAGTCGGCGGCACGTTTCAGGCCCCCTCGAATGCCGGAATGGTGAAAATCAGCCTGTACCTCAGCCACTGCGCCCAGGCCCGGGTCTGGTGGGATGCAATCAGTCTGGTGCGGGTCCCCGACCCGCCCAAACGCCACGTGCGCCTGGCGACAGTCAACTGCCGGCCGCACGATAATTCAGCCTCAACCCAGTCGGTCGAGGATTTCTGCAAGGTGGTGGAAGAGGCCGGCAAACAGGGCAGCGACATTGTCTGCCTGGGCGAGGGGATCAACCTGTGCGGAGTGGTGATAAAGGAGGCCAACCGGCCTGCGGAATACGGTGATATCGCCGAGCCGATCCCGGGACCCACCACCCGCAGGCTGGGCGAGCTGGCCCGCAAATACAAAATGTACATTGTCGCCGCCCTGGGGGAACGGGAAAAGCAGGCGCTTTACAATACCGCGGTCCTGATCGACCGCAACGGCGAGATTGCCGGCAAATACCGCAAAGTATATATCCCGGAGGGCGAGTACGACCAAGGTTGCGCCCAGGGGGATGCCTACCCGGTGTTCGATACCGATTTCGGCCGGATCGGAATGATGATCTGCTGGGACTCCTGGTTTGCCGATCCGGCCCGCGCGCTTTCCGTACAGGGCGCCGAGGTGATCCTGCTGCCGATATGGGGCGGCAACTCGACCCTGATCCGGGGCCGGGCAATCGAAAACCACGTCTATGTGGTAAGCTGCGGCTATGATGTCGAGAGCACGATTTACGATCCCTGGGGGACCCTGCTGGCCGAGGCCAAGGAGCGGCCCGGAGTGGCTGTCGCCGATATCGACCTGAATTATCCGCCGGCCTGTCCCTGGCCCTGGCCGCTGGGCGACACCCGCCAGGTGTTGCTGCAGGCCCGCCGTAACGATATCAAGCTGCCCGCCCTGGAGCGCTGACCGGGCCGAAATAGAGAGCCGGACAATTTAAGCTGAACAGGGGTCGCTATTCTCGTGACCCCTGTTTTTATTGCTCTTTGATCCAGGCGCGACTGCGTTCAAGCAGCGATTCGAACGGGCCCTCGTGGAAGAATATTATCCCTTTCACGCTCACCGAATCCCCGGCCGGGCAGTCCGGTATCTCAGGGTCGGAGTGGAAACAGGGGTTGCGCGGGTTGCAGAACAGCACCCGGGCCGGGCACCAGATCGTAGCCAGCCAGCGGTTCTCGTCCTGGCTGGAGTGGATAGCGATCAGCGGCGGATCGGCCACCTCCTCCACAATTCTGCCCGGACTGTTGCCCCTGAACCAGTTGATATCCTCGATAGTCCGGTTATCGCGGCCGCCCTTGACATTCACCCCCCAGTTGATATTGGTCCGCAGGTCCTTCCAGCCCCGGTCCGGCAGGTCGCCGGTGTAGTGAGTTCCAATTCCGAGCTGGACCGGTTTTCCAGCGACGGCAATCCAGGTATTGGAGAAGCTGGTGTCGCGGAACTCGGACAGCGCATCAGGCCGGCGCGTCAGGGCCTGCGACTGGTCCGGCTTGAGGCAGATCAAGGTACGGATATCTTTTATCGGCTCGGCTGTACGGTTTACAATCCCCACCTCGAGCCGCACCGCAATCGAATCGGCATGAGCGCGGGCTCTGTACAGTACTCCCGGACGAGGCTCGTACTCAAAGACAGCAGATGAGGAGTCCGGCCCGATCCGCCAGGGAGAGCTCATGGGAATTGGGTTGTCGTGGCTGGTGTTGGGCAGATCATGCCCCCAGCAGTGTTCCGGCAGGCTGAGCGAAGCAAACTTCTCCGGTTCCCAGGGGGAGTGAATGAACAGGTCTCTCACGCCGTGTTCCCTCATCTCCGTGTATGTGCCCAGTTTGATCGGCCGGGCCTGCGATCCGGATACCTCAAACGGCCGGGTGAGACTACAACCCATAGCGGCTGCCAAGATCCCCGCTGTTATCGTGATTCGGCCCATGATATTTCTCCTTTTTAATTCGGTCGTGCTGCGCGGTTCCGCATAAAATCACCCTTCCCGTGCTTCCAGCCCCAGCGACCGGACAGTGTCTGCTCCGAAAGTCTTTCTCACAGATCAAATTTGATCCATCCGGCTTACTTTTTTCTATGCCCGTCGCGACAGGATTCGGCCAGGGTGATCAGGGACTGGAAATTGCCCTGATGGAAGAAAACGATCCCGTTGGCTCTGGTCGTTTCACCTGGCGGGCAGTCGGGCGGCACCGGGTCGGAGTGGATGCAGGGGATATGCGGGTTGCTGAACAGCACCCGCGAGGGCTCCCAGATCGTGGCCAACCAGTGCTGCTCATCCTCCCTGGCATGGACACCGATCAGCGCCGGCTCAGCCTCCTCCTCGACCAGCCTGAACTGACGGCGGCCCCAGTCCTCGCTGAACCAGCCCATGTCATCCACTGTCCGGTTGTCTATCCCCCCTTTCAAGTTCATCACCCAGGCCGGCGGCATCCGCTCGGGTAATGTCCCGTTGAAATGAGTATCCCTTCCAAAAGCCAGCGGCCGGCCCTCGACCGCCACCTCAGTCAACACGAAATTCGTATCCAGAAAAGCACTCATCCTGTGAGGCCGCGTGCAGATCAGGATCCGGATCTCGGTTATCGGAAGGGCGGTCCGATTTTCTATCTCCAGCTCCAGCCCTACCGCCATCGAATCGGCCCGGGCAGTCGCCCGGAAAAGGCTGCCATCCTGCGCGGTGACAGTATATTCGGCCCGTGTGGAATCTCCATTGAATTGCCAGCGGTTGGGCCGGGCCGTACCGCGGGCATCCGTGCTCAGGCCGCTGAAATTTTTGCCCCAGCAGTGCTCCGGGAAATCCAGCGCCATGTATTGTGTGCTGTCCCAGGGCGAGCGGACATAAAGCATGTCCAGTCCGGATTCCAGCTCGCCTCCCGGCGCGGCGAAACGGATCGGGAAAGTCGCCGGCCCTTGGGATAACTCCCCTGATTTGTCGGTCGCGCAGGAAAGGCAAGTGATCAGCAGGATCAGCCATATTCTGTTTCGTACCGCCATATTTCTCTCTCCTTAATGTTTATTAGTTTCCTGTCCGGCAAAGGCCTCATCGATCTTTTGTGTCAGGTAGTTTTCCACCATATCCAGGGCCTTTTCGCCGAACTCGCGGGAAATCTGGCTGCGTATTTCCTGGCCTCGGTAGTAGCCGCTCCGGCCGGTTTCTTCATCGACAATCGCCTTCATCCGCACCCCGCCGGGCGCCAGGGCCTCCCAGATCGAGGACTCCCACTTGGCCCCGTGATCTCCCGCTCCGCAGGCCAGCGGCTCCCAGAACGGAATGACTGTCGCCCGGCCGGTGGCGCTGTACTGCTCGGCGGTCTCGCGGACAATTTGAGTCTGGATCTCCGGGTAATGACCGGTATAGGCCACAATCACCTTGAACCCGATATTGGCGAGGCCGTCATAGGTCTCCAGCATGAAACGGCGAAAATAATCCTCGGTGAACATGAAATCGCCCACCTTCTTGTTGAAATCCCGGTATTCCTGTTCGCTCTGCTCAGGCCGGCGGTCGCCGTGCACTCCGGCCAGCAGGCTGACCGGCAGGACCACGCCATTCAATTTCTCCGACAGTCTCAGGCAGACCAGATAAGCTTTCTGGCCATCCAGGCTCCAGGGCAGGTGCTCCCCGTGGTGCTCCAGGATACCGACCGGCAGCCAGGCCAGAGGCCGCTCGCCTATCAGGTCGTACAGGTGGTTGCCATAGATCCGCGCCCAGCGGCGCTCTGTCTCGCCCTTATAGCCCGCCGGGACTTCCGGTGGATACTCAAGACGAGTCTGGGCAGCTTCCGGCTGTCTGGCCGCCGGGCCGGAACAGCCTCCGAAAGCGAATACTCCGCAGCCTATAATTACCATCGAAAGCGGGCCGGCGACAATTTTATAAAATTTACTCATGTGTTCCTCCCCGGATCGAGATCATAGGTTTCTACTGCCGCTTGTCCACGCTCTTCAGGAGTAAACATAATAGCGCCCGGCCTCGGGAAGAAATACAAAAATTCTGTTCTAAGAGCTCATTTAAACGAGCGCGACGGATGATTCCCTTGCCCCGGAGAGTTTGTTAAAGTATCTATCAATCAGGACTCTATTCCAGTATGGCGTGGGCATCAATTCGGTCAAAGTACTGTTCGTCAGGCTGCTCTCTGATTTAAAAGGAGGCTCCGATGAGTACTTACGGTAAAACAGGGGAAAAGCAATCCCGGCGCACTTTTCTTAAGGCCGGGGCGGCCACGGCGGCCGGCGCTCTCGCCGGATTTGCCGTGTTGTCCAAGGCGCGGGGCGCCGGCACCGATCCGCTGAGGGTCGGTCTTATCGGCTGCGGAGGAAGGGGCACCGGCGCCGCAGACAACATTCTCAGCGGCGCGCCCAATGTCCGCCTGGTGGCCCTGGCCGATCTATACCGGGATCGCCTCGACCAGTGTTTGAATAACCTGAAAGACCCCAGGCGCAAGGATGGAGCGTTGCCTGGCGTGGAAGTGACAAAGGAACGTTGTTTCGTGGGTTTTGAGGCATACAAGCGGCTTCTCGAGTCCGGGGTCGATCTGGTCCTGCTGGCCACGCCTCCCGCTTTCCGGCCGATTCATTTCGCCGCCTGTATCGAGGCGGGCAAGCACGTATTCGCCGAGAAGCCGGTGGCGGTGGACCCGGCGGGAGTCAGGAAGTTTATTGAGACCGGCGAGCTGGCCCGTCAGAAAGGTCTGGCAGTGATGGCCGGTACCCAGAGAAGGCACGATCCGGCTTTTATCGAGGCGGTAAAACGAGTCAAGGATGGGCAGATCGGTCAAATACACGCGGTGCGCTGTTACTACAACACCGGCTTCCTCTGGAAATTCGAGCGTCAGCCCGGCTGGTCCGACATGGAATGGCAGACCCGCAACTGGTATTACTTCACCTGGCTCTCAGGAGACCACATAGTCGAGCAGCACATTCACGATTTGGACAATGTGAACTGGGTCCTGGACGCTCTGCCCGAAAGATGCCTTGCCGTGGGCGGAAGGACCGTGCGCACCGAGGCGCTTTACGGGAACATTTACGACCATTTCGCCTGTGATTACGAGTACCCCGGGGGCCTGCACGTAATTAGCATGTGCCGCCAATGGGGCAATACCGATGTCAAGGTGGCGGTGGAGGTGGTCGGCACTAAAGGCACCGCGGTGATGGAACAGGATGGCCGGCTGTTTATCACCGGGGAAAATCCCTGGCGCTACCGTGAGCCGCGCATTGATTCCCGCAAACAGGAGCAAACCGATCTGGCGGCGGCGATCCGCGGCGGGAGCCTGCCCAACGATGCCCGCAGCATCGCCGAATCCACCCTGACCGCAATCCTGGGCAGGGAAGCCGCCTATTCGGGATCAACTGTCGAATGGGAGAAGCTCAAGACTTCACAGCAGAGCTTATTGCCGGAAAAATTCGAATTTGGCCCGCTGCCGGTCCGTCCGGTGGCCCGGCCCGGAGAGTACAAGCTGATTTGAATGGGCTTAGGACGAGCGGTAAAATATGCAAAATTTTTCAGCGAATCAGGAGCGGCTGAGGCGGCCCCCGGTGTCCGCCCGGGCGCTCACGCTATCAGCGATCTTTAAATAGTCCGTCGCGGCGCAGGAGAAAAAAGCCTCGACATAACCCATTTCCCCCAGGATCTTGCAGGAGTGATAGGAATTCAGTGAATCGCAAAAAGATACATAATCGACCACCTTCATCGCCGTGCGGTAGCGCCAAAGAGCGTGGGCTTTTTGCTCCATTTGAGAATTAATCCGGCAATATGAATTGACGGGCACCAGACTCCAGACTTCATAACTGAATATTCTGGTATTCGCTAGATCGATGGCCGCTTTCTGCAGAGACCGGACCAGGATTTTATTTGCAGCGACATGATCGGGATGCAGATCGTTTATAAAAGGAACGAAGATCGCCTCGGGTTTCAGCCTGTTCAATATCACGGTCAGCCATTCTACATTTTCCGGCGTGGGTTCGAGCGATGAGGCTTTTTCTTTCCAGAGGATAAGCTCGCTAAAACCGAGTAAATCGGATACGACTTCAGCCTCTTCGAGCCGGATTGTCTTCCTCACGGATTCGACACTCTCGGAGAGGGCTTTCGTGTCGCTGCCGTCAGTCAATTGAATGACTGCCACCCTGGATCCGCCTTCCTGAAATCTTAAGAGAGTCCCTCCGCAGCCGATCGTCTCATCGTCCGGGTGCGGGGAGAGGACCACTATATTCCCGACATTCGAGGTATCAATTTCCTTCCTCTCCTTCCAGAGTGGCGAGAAAATCCTGTTTTCCACGGTCCAGGCCTCTAAACGGCTGAGATTAACCTTGTTCCGGTTGACGAATTCTCCAAGGACACGCTCCTTGCTCAGCCTGCCGATATTTTCCTGAAAGGACGGTTTTTTAACCTTTTGACAGAGGACAAGATAGTCATTCCCATACTTGGACAGCCCGGATAACAATCCGAGGCCGAAAAGCTTTCCGAAAAAAGCATTCAGCGCCAGGCCGAGCTTATCGCAACGGCGAAGCAGAAAAAATGGTCCGTACCCATGCGATACTTTTTTTACAATTTTAAAACTGTGCTGATTGAGCAGGTCATCGAAGTAGGAACGCCGATATAATCTTCTTTCGAAAATTCTCGGCCGGTCCGAGTCGGTTTTCAGATGCAAATATTGATTAAAGAAGTTTTCAACTTTAGCTCTTGCCCGGCCCCCGAGTACTTTCGCTGCCACTCCTATAAAAATGCTTTCCAGCTTGCGTTTGATTTTGGAGCCCAGCCAAACGGGATTTGTAAGGTTTGACAATCTCAATGAATTGGGTACCGAAACGATGAGATACCCATCCGGCTTTAATATTCTGTGTATTTCGCTGAGCGCCCACTGATCCCACCTTAAATATTCCAGCAGCCCCAAGGCGGTTACGATATCGAATGAATCATTGGCAAAATCCATCTCCTCCGCGCTGCCGATCAGAAATTCCGCTTTGCAGCCAGCGGAAAAATTCGGGCAATTTTTTCGGGCCAGTACCACCATGTTCTGCGAGACATCGAGGCCCACCACGGAGATATTTCGTTTTAACAGCTCGACGCAAGTCAAACCTGCCCCGCAGCCGATATCGATGCCCCGGGAGTTTTCAGGAAGTTTCAGTTGGTCGAGGAACTGAAGGGTGTATTCGAACCTTTCCTGTACAATCCGGGACTGCAAATCTTTTGTCGAATAAAGCTGCTGCCACAAATCGGCGTTATTTTCGAAATGCTTTTTGACCAGCCCTTCCTGGGAAGACACCGAGAACTTTTCATCCATGGACACTCTTTCTCCTTTATCTGTATCGGCTCCAAGTTCTTTATTTTAGATATCGATGAAAATCGCCTGGCATAAGATAATCTGAATTTGCCGTATTTTGCGATATTTTAAACGTTTTAATCATACCTTTCAATATTCTTGTAGCTCGATGGCGTAATTAATAACCGCGGGAGTAGTATTTAATCTCTAAATCTGTCAGGTCGCGGCAAATCTTTTCTCGAGGCGTGGGCGGCGTTAGCTCGGAACTCTTGATACTTCGAGACAACACAATTACTGTTCTCCATGCAGTCCGGGAAATTCGTCCGGCAGCACAGTGTATTTTTTTCGGAACAGGGGAACGGAAGGATCAATGTCTGAGAAAAAGTGGAAATTCGATACGCTGGTAATACACGGCGCGCAAACCCCGGAACTATGGCGGAATGCCTCTCTGGCGCCGATCTACCAGAGCGCTGCAATTCGCTATGACAGCGCCGAGGAGCTTTCGGAGGTTTTCGCGGGTAAAAAAGAGGGTTTCACCTACCAGCGGCTGAACAATCCGACCAATGAGGCGCTGGAGAAGCGGCTGTGCCTGTTGGAGGGCGGTCTGGCCGCGGTGGTGACCTCCTCCGGCATGGCGGCGGTGAATAACGCCCTGCAGGCAATCCTCAGGCCCGGAGACCAGATTGTTTGCAGCAACTCCCTGTTCCAGGCGACCTACGGCCTGCTGACCAATGCGCTTAAAAAACTGGGGATCGAGGTCCGGTTCGTGGAGACTTGCGACCCGCGAGCCTGGGAAAAGGCGCTGAGCGAAAGGACAAAGCTGGTTTACGTGGAGACTATCGGCAACCCCAGGATGGACGTGCCGGATATCAAAAGACTGGCGGAACTCTCTCATAAAAACCGCGCCCCGCTGATCATCGACAACACCCTGGCCACACCTTACCTTTTCCGGCCCCTGGACCGCGGGGCGGACATAGTAGTGCATTCCACCACCAAGTACTTCAACGGCCACGGGTCGGCGGTCGGTGGGGTGGTGATCGATTCGGGCAATTTCGACTGGCCTGAGGACAAATATCCGGATTTCAAGGTTTACAAGGAAAATAAAGCCAAGCTGGCCTACATTGATAAGTTATGGCGGGAAATACATGTCAGCTACGGCACCTGCCAGGCGCCGTTCCATTCCTACCTGACCCTGATCGGGCTGGATACCCTGGCCTTGCGCATGCAGCGCCACCAGAGCAATGCCCAGGCTCTGGCCGAATTCCTTGCCAAGCACCTCCTGGTCAAGTGGGTGAACTACCCGGGCCTGCCTGAAAGCTCCTCGCACGCGACCGCACAGACACAGTTTGGCGGCAAGGGCTATGGCGCCCTGCTCACTTTTGGCCTGGAGGACGAAAAGGCCTGCTTCGCGCTGATCCGCCGGCTCAAGCTGGTCTATCACCTGGCCAACCTGGGCGACTGCAAGACCCTGATCATCCATCCCTGGTCCTCGCAGTATATCAATTTCCCTGTTGCGCTCCGCAGGGAAAACTGCATTTCGCCCGACATGCTGCGGGTTTCCGTGGGTATCGAAGCGGTGGAGGACCTGATGGAGGATTTCGACCAGGCGCTGAAAGCGGTCTAAGCCCCAAGGCTGAACACACCCCGGCCGCTGATGCGGACACCTCTCTTTAGAGGGCATTTACATGTAAAACCGCCTGGGGTGGACAGCGTAGGGGCAATTCATGAATTGCCCCTACTGTAAAATTAACGTAAATCAGGGTTATTTTATCGCCCTCAATCTTTCGAGCCGGGCGGTAGCCTCAGGGTGCCCGGGCGAAATTTGCAGAACCCGCAAAGTGCATCTCTCAGAAAGATCGAACCTTCCCACTTGGAACAGCGTGTTTGCCAGTTCAAGGCTCGAGAGTAAGTCGTTTTCTTTGAGCAGGCGTACCGCCTCGTTGAAACAGCTGTCCGCTTCAGGCTTGTTACCCAATAGATGGTACACCTTACCGGCACCCATCCAGGAATCCAGATCATCCGGAAAGCGAGACAGAAGTCCATTGTACACCCCAAGCGCCTCGGCATACCGATCGATCAGGAAGTAGCAGGCTCCCAGCTGTTTTTTCAGGGATAAAGAATCCGGATTTATCTGGGCCGCTCTTTCAAAACAATGCGTCGCGGGAACGAACATCCTTTGTCCCGCAAGGGCCTGGCCGTTGTACACCCATGCCTTGTACAATGACTGCCGGAATTCCGGGTCACTTTTTGTCAGTTCAAAGGCCTTATCCAGTGGTCCCATGGCCTCCATTAAATCACCGGACCTGGACAGGCATATACCAAAATTAAAGTAGTATTCCGGGGAGGGATCGAGGGCAATCGCCTTCTCAAAGCACTTTTTTGCTTCGGGAAAGAGTTTATTTTTGGTGTAAACCTCACCAAGCAGGTCAAGTACCACTGGCGAATTCGGAAGGACGGTATTGGCATTTTTCAGGGTTTCCAAGGCTTCCCCAAATCGCGACCCTTTCCGGTATATATCCATGGCAAACTCGAAAAATCGCTCCTGGGGGTCGATCTCCGCGGCCCGCAGTATATAGGCCAGTGATTTTTCAGAGTCACGTTCAAACTTATAGTACTTAGCCAGGATGTAAAAGTTATAAGCATACTCCACCCTGTAACGGTGCAGTCCTGGTACATCCGACAAGTCCGCATAGCGGGCAACGGCTCTCTTTTCGTCCGCGTTGACCGCTATAAACGGCACCAATATCGCTAAATTAAGGCAGGTCATGCGCAACAGCCTGCCGGGGTTATGAAGTCGCCGGCCTCGAACCAGCAGAAGCAACATCATCACAGCCAGCATGGGCATGGGGATCGACATCACGTCCCAGTCCCTGTATGAGGCAAGCTTGTTGTCCATGCAGAAGAAAAAGGCAACCAGACAAAACGCGGCCAGCGCAATCAGCTTCGTACTGTTGGAGCGGACATGATTTGCAATGTTAGCCTTAGATTCCAAAACAAATGGAAGCAACATAAAAGCCGGCATTGCCAGGAGATACTGGTTCAGGATATCCAGCAAGTGCCCCGGAGCGAACACCCAGTAAGCTCCCCTTTCGCCGAACGGCAGAAATGAAAGCAGCACCGGACGTTTGGCCTGAGAGTCGGTTACTATCTCGCTGAAGTCAAACCCCGCGCGGTAAAATATGCTTCCGATAATAATAATGGGGATCAGGTAACCCAGAGCGGCTGACAACACCAGGCGTACCCGGTCATTGCCGCTCTCACGCAATCGCAGGTAAAGTAAGTAGGCCGCGGAAAGGCTGACGAGAGTGGCGGTGAGATGCAGGCAGCCGCAGAGCGAGGCGAGCAGGAATGGAACAAAGAGGCTGCTCTTTTTCTTGTCGAGAAAAACAATCAGTGACAGGGCGTAACCTTGGAGGACAACCAGAAGGATGGAGTAGCTTTCCGCATAGCCGAAGAACTGAGCCATTGCGCCCACTGAAATGAGCCAGCAGAAAGAGAGAGCAATCTGCGCTCCATCGTTGACCAGCCGGCGCGCGATAAAATATGAAATGATTGCATAGCCGCTGCCTGCCAGGCTGCTGATCCAGAGATAGGCGAGCGGCGCACCGCCGATAAGTTTACCGAGTTTGAAGTGAAGGTAATAGTCCACAAGGTTGGTTGAATAGAATTCCCGCCCAAACCCGATCATGCCTACCAAAACGGTGCCGTCTCCCAACAAAAACGTTTTTGAATCGAAAAGATAACACAGGCTAAAAGCGCTCAACCCAATAAATAACGCCCTGATCCACGGTGCACGGGGAAACCAGCCAAAATATTTTCCGATAAAATTCAATCCGGCCAAAACCGCCCGGTTCAACCCGGGTACGAGGGTAATGGCCGACAGGGCAAAAAGCAGGAGAAGCGCAGGTTTGGGCAGATACCTGTAAAGGGAGACGCCCCACAGACCGCGCCGGGCGTTTTCACTCTCGTACGGGACATATCCGGCGAGAAAGAAACAGCCCAGGAGCGTGGCCAGGACAATCATCTCAGCCAGGGGGACGCGCTGGTGTTTTTCTGTAATTGAGGGGGTGTTAGTTCTTTTGGTGGCAGGCTTATTGAGCTGTTTGGCGGCCATTTATAAGTAAGCGTCTTTCGAGTTATGTCCCTAAGCCGACATTCCGCATAATAGAATTGATAGCTTCGTAAAAAGTCCATCTACTTCGTTGTGCGGCAAATCTCGTCATTGAGGCGTACCATTAAGTACGCCTCATTCCTCGATCTTTGCCCGCCTCGTATCCGGAGCTTTTTACTTTGCTATCCGAAATCGGACTTTTTACGAGACCATCAAAATTGAAATTGATAAAGCCGCTATTCACTGAATCAAATTCGAATAAAGCTCCCGGGTATGGCCGCACTCTCACCCAATAATTCATCCTATTTCTTGCCCGGCCCGTAGAGAATCTTCCCCGGGCGCGCGCCGGTGTGCTTCCCGCCATCCAGCACCATGCGGCCGTTGACTATCACGTATTCCACCCCTGTCGGATACTGGTGCGGATCGCTGAAAGTGGCCCGGTCGATAATTGTCGCCGGATTAAAGATAAAAATATCGGCGGCCATCTTTTCTTTAATAAGTCCCCGGTCTTTCAGGCCCAGTTTCTCGGCGTTCATCGAGGTCATCTTCTGTATCGCCGTTTCCAGGGGCAGCACTTTCTCCTCCCGAACGTACTTGCCCAGGACCCGCGGAAAAGTCCCGTACCAGCGCGGGTGCGGCTGACCCTCTCCGAGCGCGCCCTCGGGCTTGACCGCCACGCCGTCCGAGCCGAAAGAGACCAGCGGCGAGGCCATCGCGGTGCGGACATCCTCCTCGGTCATCAGGAAATAAACCGTGGGCACGCTGCCGCCCTCATCCAGCAAAAGGTCATAGAGCACATCGGTCGGCTCTTTACCGCCGCTGACGGCGATCACCTGGTCCATGGTCATGCCGATCAGGTGACGGTTTTTTTCGGTACTCACAGAGACGATCAGCATGCTCTGCCAACTGGCGCTGGCGGTGTAATGGTTGTACCAGTTGGGCAGGCCGCCGGCATAGAGGATTTTCCGGTACTCGGCCCGCCGGGCGGGGTCGCGCAGACGAGCCAGCATGGCCTGGGTCCCTCCATCGTGGCCCTGCGGCGGCACCAGCGCGGCCAGGTCGTTCTGCCCGGCGATATAGGGATACATGTTGGCGGTGGCCCGGACTCCCTGGGAGCGCGCCTGCTCGAATTTCTCCAGCACCCGGTCCATCTGTCCCCAGAGCTTGCGGTCGGCGATTTTCAGGTGGATTACATCCACCGGCACGCCGGCCTCCCGGCCGATCCGGAAGGCCTCATCCAGGGACTCGAAGATCCGGTCGCCCTCATCGCGGATATGGGTCGAGTAAATGCCTCCGAATTCCCCGGCCGCGCGGGCCATGGCGATCAGCTCTTCCGTGCTCAGCGGGCTGCCCAGCAGGGCCGAGGAAACTCCCAGCGCCCCCTCGCGCATCGCCTGCTCCACCAGGGAGACCATCTGCCCGATCTCCTCGCCGCTGGCCCGGCGGTTGGTATCGCCCAGTACATAGCGCCGGACAGTCATCGAACCCACAAAGGAGCCGACATTTACCGAGGTGCCGGCGGCCGCAAGATGGTCGAAATAACCGGCCAGCGTCTCCCAGTCGATCTTGACGCCGAACCCCGGACCCTCGACCGGGCGAGACTTTTCCTCAGCCGGCCGGACCGGTCCCGCGGACAGGGCCTCGCCGATGATCTCGGTGGTCACCCCCTGCCGCACTTTGCTCTGGGTATCGCCATCCACCAGCAGGCTGTAATCCGAGTGGCTGTGGATATCGATCACCCCCGGAGCCACAGTCAGCCCGGCTGCATCGATAATTCCGGCGGCCCGGGCCGCGCTCAGGTCGCCCACCGCGGCAATAGTACCGCCGCGGATCCCCACATCCGCCCTTATCCCGGGGGCGCCGGAGCCATCCACCAGCGTCCCGCCGGTAATCAATATGTCGTATTGCGGGTCCTGATTCACGCCCCTGCCGCACCCGGTAATCAACCAGAACGACAGAATTGCCGGGAGATACTTTTTAACTGTGAGCATATTAGTTCCTTTTTCAGGGATCGGTCCCGGCGGCATAGCCTTCGGGGGAATATGCCGGACCGGCCGGCGGTCTATTCATCGCCCAGGCGGGTGATTTTGCGGCCGGCTTTGGGATCGACAGCCACGGCGTCAATCTCGACAGCGATCCCCAGCGGCAGGGCCGCGGCCTGCACTGTAGTGCGGGCGGGCCGTATCGCGCCGAAACGGCCCGCGTAAACCTCGTTCATCGCCCCGAAATTCTTGATATCGGTCAGGAACACCGTGGTCTTGATCACATCGCTTAAGTGCGCGCCGGCATCCTCCAGCACTGCTTCGATGTTATCCAGGGTCATCCGGGTCTGGCCGGCGATATCTCCCAGGAAAACCTCGCCGGTCTCCGGATTGACCGGGCCCTGGCCCGAGACATAGATAAACCCGGCGGCTTTCACCCAGGGGGAATAAGGGCCTTTCGGGGCCGGGACCTTTTTGCTGGCTGGCATGCTGGAGCCTCCTTGGCGGTGACAAAAGATATGTCATGCGCGCAGTACGGTTTGCGTAAATTTCTTTGTCAAGGCTAATAAAGCGAGGCGGCGCTGTCAACCGGGATAATCGAACCAGGCAAGCCGCCGATGATCGAAAATTGAATTATGAAAGTTGACTGATATATCGGCCGCAGATATTATTTCCCCTGTACTCAATAATTAACTTTTGCGATTTTAGCTTGAACTTAATACGCAATAAGAAATCCGGAAGATAGCCTTGAAAGCCCTGATCCTTAAAGAGTACAATAAATTAGTATATGAGGATTTACCCGAGCCGCGGATCGGAGCGGAGGAGGTGCTGATCCGGGTCAAGGCCTGCGGCATCTGCGGCAGCGATGTCCACGGGCTGGATGGCAGCACCGGCCGGAGGATCCCGCCGATAGTCATGGGCCACGAGGCTTCGGGAGTGATTGAGGCGGTCGGCGCGGAGGCCGGGGACCTGCGGCCCGGAGAGCGGGTGACTTTCGACTCCACGATCTATTGCGGCAGGTGTGTTTATTGCCGCGAAGGGCGAGTCAACCTCTGCGACAACCGGCGGGTGATCGGCGTTTCCTGCGAGGAGTACCGTCAGGATGGGGCCTATGCCGAGTACGTAGCTGTCCCCTCTCACAGCGTTTACCGGATCGGGGATAATGTCTCTTTCGAGCAGGCGGCCACTGTCGAGCCACTTTCCGTGGCGCTCCACGCGGCCAGCCGGGTAAAACTGCCGGCTGATGCCACAGCCCTGGTGCTGGGAGCCGGCATGATCGGCCTGCTGATTGTCCAGGTGCTGAAGGCGCGCGGCTGTGCGAAGGTTTACGCGGTGGACCTCGATCCGGGGCGGCTGGAGCTGGCCCGCAGCCTTGGGGCTGAGGAGGGCCTGCGGCCGGACCATACGAATATCCCGGCGGAGATTCTCGAGCGCACGGAGGGCCGGGGCGCGGATATCGCTTTCGATGCGGTCGGGCTCGCCGCGACCCTGACAGCCGGGGTGAACTGCTTGAAAAAGGGCGGCGCGCTGGTTCTAGTGGGTAATTTTTCCCCGGAGGCCGGCCTGCCCCTGCAGCGGACCGTGGTCCGCGAGCTCACGCTTTACGGCTCCTGCGCCTCGGCCGGCGAGTATCCCGAATGTCTCGACCTGCTCTCCAGTGGCGCGGTGAAAGTCGAGCCGTTGATCTCGGCCAGCGCGCCCCTGTCCGAGGGAGCCGCCTGGTTCCGGCGTCTCTATAATGCCGAAAAGGGATTGCTGAAAGTCTGCCTGTTGCCCTGAGAACAAGAAATAATAGTATCGGGCGCGGCATGCCGCGCCCCTACGTGAGATCGAAAATCAAAATGTTAAGAATAATTTCGGCCTTCCCGGACAAATCCCGGAAGGACCTGGAAAGGACAGGATTGACTAAATGAGCGAAAACCTGTTCGATCTGTGCGGCAAAATCGCGGTGGTGACCGGCGCGAGCCGCGGGCTGGGGCAGTATTTCGGCCGGGCGCTGGCGCGGGCCGGCGCGGACCTGGTAATTACCAGCCGTCGGCTTGAATCTCTGGAGAATTTCAGCTCGGAGATCGAGTCCCTGGGACGCCAGGCTCTGCCCCTGGAATTGGATGTGCGCGACCGGGAAAGTATCATCCGGATGGTCGAGGCCGCGTTGCGCCATTACGGCCGGATCGACATCCTGGTCAACAATGCCGGCTGCAATGTCCGCAAGCCCGCGGTCGAGGTGGAATGGGAAGACTGGAACCTGGTGCTGGAGACCAACCTGCGGGGGCCGTTCTTTGTCGCCCGGGAGGTCGCCGCGAAAAGTATGCTCCCCCGCGGGCAGGGGAGGATCATTAATATAGGCTCGGTGACCAGCGTTTTCGGCTATGCCGGGATGGCCCCCTACTGCGCCAGCCGCGGCGGAATCCGTCAGCTTACCATGTCCCTGGCCGATGAGTGGGGCGCAAGCGGGATAACCGTGAACTGCCTGGCCCCGGGCTGGTTCAAGACCGCGCAGAACGCGGTGCTCTACGAGGACCGTGAATGGGTCGATTACCTCTGCGACCGGATTCCGCTCAAGCGGCCGGGCGTGCCCGAGGACCTCGAGGGGGCGATAGTATTTCTGGCCTCCGAGGCCAGCCGCTATATCACCGGGCAGACCATCCTGGTGGATGGCGGGATCAGTACCGGCGCCACGCGGGCGCTGCCGAAAAAGAAATGAACCACTGCAGTTTTTACGAACCGCCCTGGGGGGTAGACTCATGGATCCGCCCGACCGGGTTTGCGGCATTTTAATGAATTGCCCAGACAAAAAGGG
>MFIX01000111.1:27195-27304 GCA_001780825.1 Candidatus Glassbacteria bacterium RIFCSPLOWO2_12_FULL_58_11
AAGAGACAGCCCTTTTCTGCATAACTAATTGATATTTAACAAATTGTGTAGGGTACGCCTGCCGTGCCCTAAATTATCTTTGCCCCTGGACAGTCTTCGCTCAATACTT
>MFIX01000112.1:0-4545 GCA_001780825.1 Candidatus Glassbacteria bacterium RIFCSPLOWO2_12_FULL_58_11
CAAAATACCCAAATCCGCCGGTCGGACCCTTGTGTCTGCCCGGCGAGTGTAGGGGCACGGTGCACCGTGCCCATGTGCCAACACAAACAGAAATTTTAAGATTCTGACGAGTTAAATACTTCTCCGGTAGAAGCTGAGGCTGGATTTTGAGGGAAGCGATAAAACAACCAAAAGCATTAAAAAACGATACCGAGGGAAAAAGGACCTCTCCCCTGCCCCTGCTCGACCTGGGTCCCGCGGAGGTGCCGGAAGAGCTCAACCGGACCCTGGCCGGCTGGGGCGAGAAGCCCTACCGGGCCCGTCAGGTCCTGCGCCAAATCTACCAGCGCGGCGTTCTCGATTTCCGGCGGATGACCGATCTCTCCGCCACCCTGCGCGAGCGCCTGGCCCGGGCCTATGACATTCAGCCGCTCACTTCCGAAGCTCCCGTAGTCTCTAAAGACGGTACCCGGAAGACTCTCTGGCATCTCGAGAATGGCGGCGCGGTGGAAAGCGTGGTCATCCCGATGGAGCGCGGGCACTCGACGGTCTGTCTCTCGACCCAGACCGGCTGCGCTCTCAAATGCGCTTTCTGCGCCACCGGCCGCCTGGGGGCCGGACGCAACCTGACTCCGGGCGAGATACTTTTCCAGGCCCTTGCCCCGCTCGAGGAGCTTCCCGGCGGGCCGGTCCGGGATACCTCAGCGGCGGACAAGTCGCGCTCACTGAACTATGTGATCATGGGCATGGGCGAGCCCTTCCTCAATTACGATAACCTGGCGGTCGCCCTGCGGGTCATGAACCATAACGATTTCATGCAGGTGGGCGCGCGGAGGATCACCGTATCAACTGTGGGCCTGCCTGAGGGCATGCTGCGCTTCAGCCGGGACTTTCCGCAGATGAGACTCGCGGTCAGCCTGCACGCGGCCACCGAGGAGCTGCGCCGCAGGCTCATGCCTGTCGCCCACCGGGTGCCCCTGTCCAGCCTGCTGAAAACCTGCCGCGAGGTCTTCGGGATCACCGGCCGCAGGATCACTTTTGAGTATGTGGTCCTCTCCGGGATCAATGACCGTGAAGAGGATGTGGCGGCGCTCGCCGGTCTGACCCGGGACCTGCCCTGCAAGATCAACCTGATCGGTTTCAACCGGGTGCCGGGGATCGAGTTCAATTCCCCGGACAAGCGGCAGCTGGAAAATTTCCGCTACCGGCTGCTGGCCGCGTGCAAGCAGGCGGTCACCCTGCGCCAGTCGCGCGGCGCGGATATCGCCGGGGGCTGCGGCCAGCTCGCCGCAGGGAAAAGTTGATACCTCGAGCATGCCCTCCCGATTATGCTGTTGGGCTTATACACAGGGGCTGTCCCAAATACCCCTTTTTTAATTCCTCTACAAAATATCTAAACGAATGCACTTCTCACCGCGTATAATATTCGAAGATATCTATCCTGCAAAAAATTGGCTCTGAATAACACAAGAAACTATTTATATAATCCGGCAAGATGATTCCTCAAGCTTCGATATTGCCGATCCTTCACCCGAATCCGGTAATAACTTTGCCAGAAAAAGAACTTAGCCTTATAACAGAAGCGAAAAAAGGCGATTTAGCTGCGTTCCGGGAGCTGATCGAAATGTACAGTCCCAGGATTTACTCGATTGCCTATCATCTGACAGGCAATTCAGCCGATGCGCAGGACATTGCCCAGGAGGTTTTTATCAAGCTCCATGGAGCGCTTGACCGGTTCAACGACCAATACAGATTCGCTCCCTGGCTGTATCGTCTGACATTAAACGCAGCGATTGATTATCAACGCAAGCAGGCTCATGGGAGGGAATTACAGTTCAGCGAGTTCGGTAATCCGGGGGCAATCGCGGACAACCATGGTGGACCGGAAGCATGGTTTGAAAAGACCGAGCTGCTGGGAATAATCAGCCGGTTGACCGAATTGCTTACAAAAAAACAGAGCAGAGTATTTGTCCTCAGAGACCTCCAGGGCTTTTCAACACCCGAAATAGCCAAAATTCTGCAATGCAGCGAAATAACAGTCCGCGTTCATCTGGCAAATGCGCGCACCAGAATCAAGAATGCCTTGGTCAAATTTTACCCTGAGTTTGCCGCGGATAATCCGTGAGCAGAGGTACGTATATATGAAATGCCTTAGAGCCGAACAACAACTGGCCTTGTTCGTGGGAGGCGATCTCCCGGAGAGTGAAACCGCGGAGCTGACAGCCCATCTGGAAAGCTGCCGCGCATGTGCTAACGAGCTGGAACGCTTAAAACGCGCACAGGAGTTACTGGGGAAATTGGCCCGCAGCGACCAGCCCGATCCCCTGCCCGCTGATTTCTCCGGACAAGTATTGGCGGAAATTCAAAAACGCCGATTGGACAAGCCTCCGTTTATCTCATTATTCGCAATTCGCATACGCTGGAAACCGGCACTGGCTTTAAGCGGGGCTGTTTTGGTTATCCTGCTGGCAATTGGAGTAACGCGGGATCTGCGGCAATCTCGAAGAGGATTATTTGCCAATAGAACGCTAAAAACCAGGCAATCTCTGACCGTGGTAAATCCGGGAGAAGTGCTTTGGAGCGCAAAATTCCATTTTATCCGCAACCTGATCGGCCCGGCGCGGTTAACTGAAGTCACCATCCCCGATGAGCCTGGAATTTACGCAATCCTGCACAAGCCGGACCCGGTAAACCGGCCAAAAATATTTGCAGTGACTTTTATCGGCGAGAAAAGTGAGTTGTCCTCCCTGAGTGAATCTCTGCTGAAGCCCGGTCCGGGCAATCGGCTGTTTACCCGGGCGGGCTCACCGGACAGCGCGTATATCGTGCTTTATTTATTACCTGAATCTACCGAGGAACAGCGCCGGCAGATTAAGGAAGCATTGATCGCCCGATATGAACCGGATTTTACCCACAATGGAGGGATTTAACTATGCGAAAAATAATATCTTCTTTAGCTGCTCTAATAACTCTATTGGTTATGGGGTGCGGTCCGGCGCTTTCTCTGCATCCTCTTTATAATGAGGAGGATGTGATCTTCAATCCTTCGCTTGTCGGCTCGTGGGGGGAGGAAAACGACGGCTGGAACTTCCAGAAAGCGAAAGGCAATGTCTACAGTGTGACCTTTCTGCTCAAATGGGGCGATATGGGAGGCGGGAGTGACAGGAGTGACACATTGAATCTTGAGGGCCGCCTGATTCAGTTAGGCAGCTACATGTTCATGGATGTTACCTCAAGAGAATCTGATATAAAAGATTTCCTCGCGGTACCGGTGCATGTGTTTCTCCGGCTGTCCCTCGAGGGAGACAGCCTGGGTATCGCCTTTATGGATGACAGTTGGCTGGAGGACATAATCGAACAAAACAAGGAACCGATCAAGCACGAATTGTTAAATGGAAGTGATATCCTTCTTACCGCCTCTCCTAAAGAGCTTCAGCAGTTAGTGCTGAAATACGCCGATGATAAAAAAGCCTTCGATATTGAATACTGTCATCGCCCGAACTAACATTCCTCCCTGCTTGCTTTTCTGCTTATAACGCCGGATTTATTCGCAGGGGCGGCCCCGATAAAATCGGGGTCGCTCCTACAAGAAACGCCCTCTCTAAAAATAAAAAAGGGGCGATCCGCGGACCGCCCCTTGCTTTTGCCTGCTGCATCGGTTTCTTTACCTGCTTAACTCTATTGCGCCTGCTCCAGCACGGCCGCGAACCCGCCGCCCGGACCCATCTTGATGGCCAGCGGAGCGCCGGAATTCACCTCGAGCTGCAGGACATCCACATCCGAGGGATTTTTGTCGATCTTGACCCCATCGGCCCAGACCTTCGCCTTCCAGTTGCCGGAGCCGAGGAAATCCAGCGGAACCTCGACCTCGCGGGGGTCCCAGTTGGTCATTGCCCCAAGATACCACTTGTCGCCGCTCTTACGCGCCAGAACAACGTACTGGCCTACTTCGCCGGCCAGGAAACGGGTTTCATCCCAGACCGTGGGCACCACTTTGATAAAATCGAGGCCCTTTTCGCCGCGGTAATTGTCGGGGCTGTCCGCCAGCACAGTCAGCGGACTTTCATAGACCACGAACATGGCGAGCTGGTGGCAGCGGGTGCCCTGGCTCATCGGATCGATATTGCGCGGGTTGAAACTTTTACGGGTCGAGTTGTTGATTGCTCCCGGAGTGTAATCCATGGGGCCGACCAGCATCCGCGTGTAGGGTATGGTGACATCGTGCTCCGGACTGGCCCAGTCGCTCCACTTGTTGTACTCAAGCCCGAGAACGCCCTCGCGGGTGATCAGGTTCGGCCAGGCGCGGCGCATGCCGGTAGGTGGATAAGCGCCGTGGAAATCGACCAGCAGGTGATGCTGGGCGGCCTTTTCCACCATCGTTTGATAAAAAGCCACCATTTCCTGATCGTCGCGGTTCATATAGTCGATCTTTACTCCGGCGATCCCCCATTTCTCATAGAGCGGAAAGGCGGCATCAATCTGCTTGCTCACATTCTCCCAATTCAGCCAGAGGATCAGCTTAACCCCCAGCGAATCGGCGTAGCGGGTCAGGTACTCCATATCGAC
>MFIX01000112.1:4553-19125 GCA_001780825.1 Candidatus Glassbacteria bacterium RIFCSPLOWO2_12_FULL_58_11
ATCTATCAGGCAGTACTGCAAGCCGGCCTCGCGGGCGAAATCGATATAATGCACATAGGTCGAAGTCTCGAAACCACCCGCCTGCACCCGGCCGCGGCTCTTGCCGACCACTTTGCCGCTCCACCAGTCCCAGGAGGCCTTGCCGGGTTTGATCCAGGAGATGTCCTCCAGTTTCTGCGGCGAGCTGAGAGCCAGGATCAGGTTGGATTCGATGAGCTTGCCGGCATTGTCCGCGATCATGATCACGCGCCAGGGAGTGGAGAAAGGAACTTTCCCGATCCCCTTGACCTCTTTTTCACCGGGTAAAGGAACCAACATGGTATTGAAGGCGTTCTCGATATTGCGGGCCCCGGTAAGGTAAAAAGCCGGGTAATCCACCAGCTCGGCCTGGGCGATGCACAGCGCGGGACCCTCGGGTACCCGGATCAGCATCGGCAGCGCGGCGGTGCTGTCCCGGGTGATCTGGGAGAGCTTGATACCGGCATAATGGCTCTCATACTGGTGCGGCGGCAGGGGAGTGGTAAACATGCAGTTGACATCCACATCCTGGGCGAAATAGTAGCCGGTATATTCATCGACCAGAATGAAATCCGTGATGAAACCGCTGTGTTTGGCCGAGGGAATACTGATCTTGGGTTCCTGTTCCGGGAAATGGTAACGGAAAGCCAGCCCCTCATTATAAGCCCGGAAAATGAGGTCAAAGGTCTTGGCGGGGATACTCTTTTCACGCAGGGTAACCGTGACTTCATTGTATTCGAGCCGGACATGGGATTGTTTGCTGAACGGCGTATCGAAATCATCCACCCCGCTGGTCTGGTTGAGCCCCATAATCAGCATGTCTCCCAGTGCCGCCTTATAGCCGCTGAAATTCATCCCCAGGGGAGATTCCCGCAGCAGATCCTTACCGTCACGCATAACCTTGTAATACATGTTTTCGCCCTGCATATAAGGCTCCGGCATCGCTTTCAGCTCGAAGTTCAGCTCAATCCTGCCGTCCGGACTTTTCAGCGAAACCATTCCCTGGGATACATACGAGCCGCAGGAAAACATGGTAAGAGACAATGCCAGCAGCGTTGCCGGGATGGCGGCCAACCTCTTGTACATTGAGATTCCCCCTGTGCTTATGAAGATAATTATTATGCGGAATTCTATCTGAGCCTGAGGATTAAAACCGATCCGGTCCGAAGCCAACTGCCTGACCGATGTCAAACATCCGATATACAAGAATCCGTCAAATTATTTGGCGCTCTCTGACGCGGCACCGTAACTGCCCCGCAGATCGGCCGGAAAAGATTGGAGTAAATTATATAACGCAAAAAGCGTTGAAAAGCAATAGATTAGTCAGGCCTGTACGGCAATAATTTTTCCTGCCTGCGGGTCTTCTTTTATTAAAAGCCTTCTCCCCGCCGGACCGGATTACAGGGTTTTCTCCGCGGCCGGTTTCGGTCGATGCCCTCAGGGCAGTCCCTGCACTTTCAGATGGATGGCATAGACCGCGGACCGGGCGGTGATAAAAAGCGTCTGCCAGTCGTCACCGCCGAAACAGCAGTTAGTCGGCTGCTCCTGGGTGAGGATTTTCCCGATCAGGACCCCCTCCGGCGAAAAGACCTGGATCCCATCCCCGGCGCTGGTAAAGAGCCGGCCCCGGGTATCGATACACATGCCGTCCGGCCCGCCCGGCGAGATTACCGCAAAAATACCGGCTGACACGAGGCTGTCGCCGGCCACTTTGAACTTCCGGATATGGTGCGGCTTGCCGCTGTCGCTGATATAGAGCAGCTTTTTGTCCGGCGAGAACACGATCCCGTTGGGCATGTTGAAATCCCCCACCACTGCTGACGGCTCACTTTTGCCCGGAGCCAGGCGGTAAACATAGTTGGCCGGCTGTTCCGGCTTTTCATTCACCAGGCCGTAGGGCGGGTCGGTGAACCAGAGCGAGCCATCCGAACTCAGGGCGATATCGTTCGGGCTGCTCAAGCGCAGCCCTTTGTAATGGTCGCAAAGGGTAACCGCGCTGTCCTTGGATACCGACAGGCTGACCCTTCTCCCACCGTGCTCGCAGGCCAGCAGACGGCCCTGGCTGTCCAGCAGCAGGCCATTGGAGTTGCCGCTCGGCTTGCGCCAGACCGATAGCTCCTCCCCCGGAGCCCAGCGGTAAATTGTATTGGCGGGGATATCGCTGAACAGCAGGTACCCCGGCCGGCCCTCGCGGGAACCGATCCAAACCGGCCCCTCGGTGAACTGGAGCCCGGAGGCCACCACCTGTAGAGCGGCGCTGTCCTCGGCGACCGCAGCGAATTCCGGTTTGATTTTCTCGACCGCCGCGGCCAGGGAAATCTGCGGCAGGCAAAGCAGGAGCAAGGCTTTCAGAGAGTTTTTCATGTCAACCTCCAGAAAATGGGCCGGCAGCGAGTTAGGTAATTATCCTCTAAATGAGCAACTAAAAATCCCTTGTATCATGAATTTCAAAACCACTACAAAGACAGGGCAGATTGACTTGGTTTAATTAGTTTAAATTTAAGGAATTACCGTAGGGGCGACGCATGCGTCGCCCCTACAATCCGATGTTCATTGCCAATATGCGTTATTATTTCGACACCTAAATCAGAATCTGCTTACATGAAATCAAGCATTCAAAGGGCTTTTCCCCTGCTGGCGCTCGATCTCATCTCCCTTTGCTCTGCACGGCGAGCCATTCACAGGCCGCCTCAGGCAAGCCTTCGTGCCCGCCCTCAAAGATTGTCACCCGCGCCGGCCCCGCGCTCCGGCGAAAGAGAACCTTATTCTCTCCAAAGGCCGGGTCCTCCTCCCGCTCCGTACTCAGCTCCGGTGGAACGGATTCCCGGGCCTCGAACCAGGCAATCTGCTCCGCGGTGAGCATTTTTTCCGGCTTTCCATTGGCCGCGGCCAGAGCATTGAAAGCCCGCAGTGTATGCCCCACCGGCACCGAGCCCGTGTGCCCGTCATGAATCCCGGCGCAAATTTCGACCGGGACTCCGGCCAGCGCTCCCAGACTGGGTAGCGAGGAACGCAAGGCGTACTGGCTGTCCGCCGCGGTGCTCGCGCCGGGCGCTCCGCCGCAGGAAGCCTCCATGTCGGCGGCGTACTTGTTGCCCCGTTCGACACACTCCGCATGCCAGCGGGCCAGATCGGCTATCGGTACCCAGGCCGAGACTCCGGCCCAGAGCGCGGGCGAGCGGGAGGCGGTCAAGAGCGACATGTGGCCGCCGCCGCTCAGTCCGGCCAGGTAAATGCGCTGCGTGTCGACTGCGACCTGGACTTTTGCGAATTCCACGGCATCCAGGATATCCGCGGTCGCCGTCTCGCTGCCCGTGGCCTGGGGGTTGTCATCCGGGCCGCGGAAATCGGGATGGATGAATACCCAGCCGCGCCGGCGGGCCTGTTCCAGCCAGAGCGCTCCGTCAGCCTGAAGGTAATCTCCGCTCCAGGTATGCAGGGCCACCAGGAGCGGCGCAGGCTGCCCGCCGGATTCCGGCAACCAGAACAGGGCCGGTTGGATGGCGCTGTCGCGGCTGCTCACGATCTCCACTTTCCGCACCTCCCGCGGCCAGCCCGCCAGGCTGTCATTCATTGACTGTTGTCCCATCCGCGATTCCTTTTCCGCGGCGCGCGAACAACCGCCAGGACAAATCAACACGATCAGCCAGAAAGCGAACATCGCCGCCGTCCCATATTTCCGGCACATCGCGCCCCCCGGAAAAATGTATTTTCCCACTGTGGCCAAAGCTATATATTAGATGAAAAATATCCCGCTGACAAGGAATCTGCCGGGCCGCCGCCAAAGGACAGGATTTTCTCTAGGACAGAGCGTTCCGCAGGCGGAGTAATTTGGCTGGGCGGCCGGCGGAAGACCCAGACCGGGAAAAGACCCGAAACTGCGGAAAAGGAGAGCAGATCATGAAAAGTTTGCGTGCCGGATTGATGGTTATAGCCGTACTGACAATCCTTACCGGAGGCCGGCCCGCCGCAGTCCGGGCGCAGGACTTCCAGTGGGTAACCGGGGAGCCGGAACGCTGCGGGTTCGACAGCCTGCGGCTGGCCGAGCTGGACAAGCTGATGGCCGGGCGCCGGACCACGGGACTGCTGATTGTGCGCCACGACCGGATCGTGCACGAGTGGTACAGCCCGGATTACGGCCCGGACAAGAAACACTACACGGCCTCGCTGGCCAAAGCCCTGGTGGGCGGGATGTCGCTGCTGCTGGCCCTCAACGATGGCCGCCTGCAGGCGGACGACCCGGCGTACAAATACATCCCGTTCTGGGAACAGGACTCGCTCAAGAAGCGGATCACCATCCGTCACCTGGCCACCCACACCTCGGGGATCGAGGAAGCCGAAACCCCGGGAAAGACCCATTTCGAGCAGACCGGCTGGAAGCTCAATTTCTGGAAGCAGATACCGGACCCCTTTAGCCTGGCGACACGCGAAGCGCCGGTAATCTTTACCCCGGGTGCGAGGTATGATTACAGTAACCCGGGGATGGCCTGCCTGGCCTATGCGGTCACTTCAAGCTACAAAGGCACAGCTTTCCCGGACATCCGCACGCTGCTCAGGCAGCGGGTGATGAACCCGATTGGCGTGCCGGAGGCCGACTGGACCTGCGGCTATGACACCACCTTCGAGGTGGACGGGCTCAGGCTGGTCGCCAACTGGGGCGGCGGCAACTATACGCCGCGCGCCGTGGCCCGGGTCGGCCGGCTGATGCTGCGCCAGGGTAACTGGGAGGGCCGTCAGCTTATCGACTCCACCTGGGTCAAAAAGGTGCTGAGCTATGCCGGCCAGCCCATGGAGCCCCGCCCGGGAGGAGATTCGAATCCCGCCAGCGGCCTGGCCTGGTACTGCAATTTCGATGGGGTCTGGGAGGAAGTGCCCCGGGATGCGTTCGCCGGGGCCGGCGCGGGCAACCAGGTGCTGCTGGTGGTGCCCAGCCTGGATTTGATCGTGGTCCGCAACGGCGAGCTGCTGGACAACAGCCCTGAGCCGCTTTTCTGGGGCGGGATCGAAAAGTACCTTTTCAACCCGGTCATGGAAGCCCTCGTGCGGCCGCCCTGCCAGCCCAGCCGGAAGATCCTCGGTATCGACTTCGAGCCGGCCGAAAAAATTGTCCGCGGGGCGCCGGACAGCGACAACTGGCCGCTCACCTGGGCCGATGACGGGGAAATGTTCACCGCGTACGGCGATGGTTGGGGGTTCGAGCCGCGGGTGGAGAAAAAGCTCAGCAACGGGCTGGCCCGGATCAGCGGGGGCCCGGAAGACTGGAAGGGCGAAAACATCCGCTCCGCCACCGGAGAATCATACGGAGATGGGCCGGCCGGGTCCAAGGCCAGCGGGATGCTGATGCTGGACGGAACGCTCTACATGCTGCTGCGCAATACCGGCAACTCGCAGCTCTTCTGGAGCCGGGACCACGGCAAAAGCTGGACCCCGGGATTCAAGTTCAGCACCAGTTTCGGCTGTCCCGCTTTCTTAAATTTCGGCAAAAACTACCGGGGCGCGCCGGACAACTATGTTTACCTCTATTCCCAGGATGGGCCGGACGCCTATGCGGATTACGACCAGGTAGTCCTGGCGCGAGTGCCGCGCGGACAAATCAAAGACCGGAAGGCTTACGAGTTCTTCCGGGGAACGGACAGCGGCGGCGGCCCGCTCTGGAGCGCGGAGGTGGAACAGCGCGGGCCGGTATTCAGTTTTCCCGGCCACTGCCACCGTCTGGATGTGGTTTACGACCCCGGCCTCAAGCTTTACCTCATGGCCCTCGCCTCAAACCATCTCGGGAGCTGGGGTATTTACGAGGCCCCGGAGCCCTGGGGGCCCTGGCGGACCGCCTTTTTCACGGATAACTGGGGCCTGGGCGACACCCACGGTTACCGCATCCCCGGCAAATGGATCGCTCCGGACGGCCGGGGCTTCTATCTGGTCTTTTCCGGCCGGGAGTTCGGCGACACTACCTATGATGCCTTCTGCGTGCGGCGGGCCACGATAAGGACAGCCGAATGAAAGTTCTGCTTGCCGGAGGAGCGGGCTATATCGGCTCACACGCCAACAAGCTGCTCGCCTCGAAGGGTGTCGAAACCGTGGTGCTGGACAATCTCTCCCGCGGGCACGCCGGGGCGGTCAAATGGGGCCGTCTGGTAAAGCTCGACCTGCTGGATTACGCGGGTTTGTGCGGGCTGTTCGAGAATGAGAAATTCGACGCGGTGATGCATTTCGCCGCGCTGATCTTTGTCGGCGAATCGGTCAAAGAGCCGGAGCGCTATTACCTGAACAACGTGGCCGGCAGCCTGAACCTTCTCCGGGCCATGCGCCAGGGCGGTGTCGATAAAATCATCTTTTCCTCGACCGCTGCGGTCTATGGCGAACCCCGGCAAATCCCGATCCCGGAAGAACATCCCAGCGCGCCGATCAATCCCTACGGCTGGAGCAAGCTGATGATCGAAAAAATCATCGGCGACTACTGCGCGGCCTATGGTATCCGCTCGATCATCTTCCGCTATTTCAACGCCGCCGGGGCCGACCCGGACTGCGAGGTCGGCGAAAACCACGATCCGGAAAACCACCTCGTGCCGCTCGCTCTTCGGGCAATTCTGGATAAGAACCGCGCCCTGACCGTTTTCGGGACAGACTACGACACTCCTGACGGCACCTGTATCCGGGATTTCATCCACGTCATGGACCTGGCGGAATCGCATTGGCTGGGTTTGAAATACTTAGAGAGTCAAAGCGCGAGCGGCGGGACGATCAAGTTCTATAACGTGGGCAATGGCAGCGGGTTCAGCGTGCGCAAGGTGATCGACACGGCGGCGAAAGTGACCGGACGGGCACCCGAGGTAATTTATTCCGGCCGCCGTCCCGGAGACCCGCCGCAGCTTGTCGCCTCAAGCGAAAAACTGCGCGCCGAGCTGGGCTGGAAACCGCGCTACCCGGACCTGGCCTCGATCATTGGACACGCCTGGGCCTGGGAGAAAAAGCTGGCCGCGAATAATTAAGGGCGACGGAAATCCAAGATAAATTCTCCATGCGTGTTGAAATAGCCATGCGCAAAGGCAATAAACATGGATTGTAGGGGCGACGCATGCGTCGCCCCTACGGGTGCTATGCTCCGGATGGCATAAGGAACAAACGGTATCGTAGCTTTATCTTTAAAATCAATTCAATAAAGTATAACCTTACCGGTAACTTTCACCTTCCGCCGGCCAGGCACTCCCGGTACAGGTCATCGAGCTGGCCGAGAACCCGCTCCAGCGAGAGGTTTTGGGCGGCCCAGGCGCGCCCGCGGCTGCCCAGCGCCGAGCGCAGCTCTTTATCCCCGGCCAGGCGTTCCAGGATCCCGGCCAGCGCCTCCACGTTCCCCTGCTCCACCAGCAGGCCGGTCGCTCCATCCTCGATAAATTCCGGCAGGGCCCCGGAAGCAGCGGCGATCACCGGCAGCCCGGAGAGCATCCCCTCTACCGCCACGAGGCCGAAAGCCTCCTCGAATGAGGGCACGACCAGGATATCCAGCGCGGAAAAAATATCCCGGACCTCCTCTCGGTAGCCGCAAAAAAGCACCTTGCCACCCAAGCCCAGCGTTTCGACCTCCCGCTCCAGGCGGCTCCGGTAATCCCCCTCCGAGGCCCCGATAAGCACGCAGCGCAGCTCCGGGACAGAGCCGCCGAGCCGGGCGGCGGCCTGGATCAGCCATTGCTGGCCTTTTCGCGGATCGAGCCGGCCCACCACCCCGACAAGCCGGGTTTCCTCATCGACAGCGCCCAGCTCTCGCCGCAACTCACTACGGCCGGGTTCGGCTGATCGATCAGCGGCTCTAAATTTAACGATATCCACCCCGTTGAAAATGACCCGGACCCGCCCGGGTTCGATCGGACAGGAGGCGACCAGGCTGCGCTTCACAAACTCCGAGACCGCCACGACCGCACTAAGCCGGCCATAGAGGTAGCGGTGGAACAAGTCTTTCTTGTTGCCGGCGGAAGCGATATGCTTGTGCAGGATCAGCGCCGGACGCAGGCGTGCCAGGCGGCAGGCCAGGCTGACCAGCGCCAGGTCGCGGGAGAGATGAACCTGGATCACCTCGGGTTTCCGCAGTTTAATGATCCGGCAGAGCTCGAGAGCGGCTGCCGGGTCGATATACGGCCCGACCCGCAGCAGGTCGTGGTCCAGAGAGGAGGAGGCCAGGAAACGGGAGAGCGGGGTGTTTTTTTTCGCGACCAGGGATACCGTATGGCCCCGGCCGGCCTGTGCCGCGGCCAGCGAGGCCGGGTACATCTCCCTTCCGCCCCAGCCGCCCGAGCTGGTCAGGTGGATTAGCCGCATCCGTACTCCCGGTAAACCATATCCAGGGCCTTGAGGAAATACTCGGCGGCCTTGTGGTAATCCGCCGAGCGGCGGTACATCCGGCCGGCGGCCAGGAGAGTTTCAATTTCGCCGGGCAAGCGGCCTTTGAGATGGCCGGCGATACTGTCGCAGAGGCGCTGCAGCTCTCGCGTGTCGCTGCGGAGGCGGGAAAACTGATCCGCGTAGATCGTCTCACCTTCGGTCACCCCCTCCGGGCTGCCGCTCCAGCGGTGGAACTCGACCACCAGCCGGAGCTGCCGGGAAATCTCCTCTGGCAATTTTGCCGGTTCAGCCGAGCGCGCCACCGCAGGCCTCCAGGTTCTGGTAAGCCGCCCTTAGCCTGGCGGAAACTGTGCCGCTCAACTCTCCTCCCCTCCCCGGTGATCGCCAGTCACTTTGGATGCCGTGAAACGGTGCTTGCCTGAGACCAGCGGCTCGATTTTGGCGCAGTGCGCGAACTCGATCCGGGCCGTTTCGCCCAGGACTTTGCGCAGACGGTCGGTGAGGGAATCCCGCAGGCCGGGTTTCAGCGGCCCGGCGGCCTCGTAGCGCAGCTCGTAGCGGTCCGGCTCGTGCTGGACGAACTGGAAGCGCCGCACCGTGCTCTGGCCGTAGAATAGATGGGTAAAGAACTCGCCGTGGATCAGCTTGCCCCCGGAGGTACGGATCGTATCGCTGAAACGGCCAAGGACCCGCGAAAAGCGGGGTGCCCGGTCCCGGCTTTCGCCAGGCAGGACCGACCACTCGGCCAGATCCTCCAGGTCGAAACGGATCAGCGGCATCACCCGGTGATGCAAGGTGGTGACCACTGCGCGGCCCGGGGTCCCGGCCAGGGCGTGACGGTCCCGGCTGTCCAGCAGCTCCACTACCAGGTCGTCCAGGTTCAGGTAAATCCCGTCGTGCTCAGCGGTCTCCCAGCCGATCGGCCCGGTTTCCCGGCTGCCGTAGCGGTTGAAGACTTTGCCCTCGCCGAAAACCTCTTCGATCTCCCGTCGCATAACCGGGCTGAGAGTTTCGGCGGAGGTCACCAGGCCACGTGCCGGGTAGCGCGGAGTGAGGCGCTGCTCGGCCAGCAGCCGGGCCAGCAGATGGACGCTGGAAGCATAGCCCACCAGCAGCTCCGGCGGGTGATCCTGCATCCAGCGGTGGGCCTCCAGCAGCCCCGGCTCGCTGATATCGAAGGTGTTGAACAGGGTCTGGTTGCGCAGACCCAGCTTGAGCCGGCCGCTGAACGAGGCCGAGCGCAGGGCATCCCGGTCCGAGCCCCAGAGCCAGACACTCGGCGCGCCGGGATACCAGCCGGCGGCGCTGTCCGCGGCCCAGGCCGCGGCGGTGACCCTGGCGCGGCTGTGACGGTCGGTGAAAAAATTGAGCGGCTCACCGGTCGAGCCGCCGCTGGAGTTGGGCAAGGGAAAGCAGCCACCGGAATCATCAGCGATCAGCTCGGTCAGCCGCTCCTGCACGGTGCGGCGTTTCAGCACCGGCAGGGCCGCCAGGGCGGCGAATGGATCGCCCAGGTGCAGCGGATCGATCCCCAGGCGGGTAAAACGCTCCCGCCAGTAGGGAATCCTTGTACCGGCATAGGCCAGCAACTCGGACAGGTTATTCCGGCGGATTTCCAGGCGCTCGGCCAGCGGGCGAAGGAGCAGGGCCCGTTTCTCGCCCCAGTAGCGGAGGCAGAGATTTTTCTCAGGCCGCCAGGGACCGTAGAGCAGCGGCCAGGCCAGGTGTCTGGAAAAAACCCCGTGAAGCTTGTCGATGGCTTTGGACATCGTTGCCGCGGCTTCCCTTAAAAAATGTGCTTCTCACTTTCTCCACTGAAGAAAAGCAGGCGAGCAATGGTCGCCCCTACCGCCTGGACCATCCGTTTTACACAAGAAAGCTGTCGGGTAGACCGGTCGGCCCGGACAATTCTCAATTAACTCAATAAGGCATGCAGAAATCGCCCCGGCCCCGCGAGAGCGCCACTGTCGAATTTTGCGCCGCCGCGCGCTCGATGGCGAAAAGCAAGTCGTAGGTTTTCCGGGCGTGGGCGAAATCGAGCTGGCCGGGGCGGCCGCTGCACACCGCCTCGACAAAATCATCGATCTCCGCGCCGAACGGATGGCCGGCCACGTTCCAGTCATCCGGGTAACTTTCGGGCAGGCTGACAAAATCTTTGGCGCCGGGATACAGCTCCGGCGAGTAAACGCCCTTCTGGCGGATCGCTCCTTTTGTGCCGTTGACCTGGAGGTGGAAGACATAGGGCATCTCGGCCTCCACGCTCACCCCCACCCGGCCTGTCGCCCCGCCCTCGAAACGGATCAGGGCTGAGACATTGGGCGGGTAGTCGAAATCTTTCCTGCGGAACGGGCCGGAGTGGATCGCGCTTACCGATTCGACCTTCCGCTCCTCGCCGATCAGGTGGCGCACCAGGTCCAGGGCGTGGATACCGCCCATGGCCATGGCCCCGCCCGCGGTGGCCCGTCTGGTTTTCCAGCCCCCGGAGAGCTGGTGCCAGTAGTCCGACTCGACATGGTAGGGCTCGCCCAGAGCACCCCGCTCGATCAGGCCTTTCAGGCTCCGGATCGCCGGGTAGTAGCGCACGATATGGCCCGCCATGGTCACCAATTCGCTTTTCCTCGCGGCGGCGCAGAGCCCGGCGACCTCCTCCGGCGTGACACCCAGCGGCTTTTCGACCAGCACGTGTTTTGTCGCATCCAGGGCGGCCAGGGCGTGCGGATAGTGGAAGCAATTGATCGAGCAGACCGAGACAATCTGCACCTCGGCCATTTTCAGGGCGTCGGTGTAGTCCTCCGTAACCCGGCACTCGAAGCCGTACTTCCGGCAATACTCAGCGGCGCGCAGCCGCTCTCCTTCCGTAAATGCGGCGATTGCCGCCACGTGCGTGCGGGGATTGGCGGAAAAGGCGCGGATATGCTCGCCGGCGACCCAGCCCGGAGCGACTATCAGAACCCCCAGGGACAATTAATGCTCCTTTATACTTAATTTTTTTCAAAGCGAGTGGAATTAATCACGCTGAAATGTAAAAAACATGGCTTGTAGGGGCGATCCCGATTTTATCGGGACGTCGCCCCTACGGTAACTCCATAAATTTTCAATAATTATACCAGATCACCTGCATTATCTGTTGATTGTTCTTGAATCTCACGGCTTATCAAAATCTTCAACGTTTTTCCAAACCAAGTTATTTCCCGGCGTGGTCGAGCTTGTCTTTCAGCCATTTGACCGCCTTTTCCTCCCAGCCCGGCCCATAACTGTGCCCCATTTTCGGGAAACCATCGATCTCCTTTGGTCCCCGCAGGTTGTTGTACGCGGCATAGACCGTGGTCGGCGCGCAGGTATTATCCACGTAACCCACGGCGAGCAGTGCCGGCACAGTAATCAGCCCGGCGTTAAGCGCGGCGTCATAGTAGCCGCAGGTGCGCAGCGCCGCCGGACTGTTGTCGTGTCTCAGCAGGCGCGGCCAGCCCGAGGGCCGCCGCTGGAGCTGTCCAGTGTGGTCGCACATCGCCGGGACATTGGCGGTCAGGGCCTTGATCCTCTTGTCGATGCCGGAGACCAGCAGGCTCAAGGCCCCGCCCTGGCTCGAGCCGGCGATCCCGAGTCTGGTGGAATCGACGTCCTCCCGGCCGGCCAGATAATCCAGAGCCCGGACCGCGCCAAGGATCACCCGGCGGTAATAGAAATGGTAAGGATCAGTGCAGCCGAAAAACCGGTAATTGTACAGCAGCCCATCCCGCAGCCCCGCATAATAGCTGTCTTCCAGGCCGACCCCGATCCCGTGGATCTCCAGCGAGAGCACGACCATCCCGGCCCGGGCATAATTGGCGTGCGCTCCGACATCGTTCACTCCAGCTCCCGGCACACAGAGCACGGCCGGGAATGGACCCGCACCGTCGGGCACGGTCAGCCAGCCGTAGATGCGCGAGTTTTCGATATTAGCCAGGCTTACCTTATAGCGCCGGGAACCGCGGGCCGCGGTATCGGGGGCCTCTTCGACCCGCGGGTCCGGCGGGACCCGCAGCAGCTCGGCGCGGGCCTGCCGCCAGAAACTGTCGAAATCCTCGGGCAGCACATTGGTCGGCCGGATCGATTCGGGACTGAAAGCGCAGCCGCAGGCTGCTCTGGTGGTGTCGCCATCCGCGATCAGGGTCAGGTCCAGGCGCAGGAAACCGGGCCGGTCGAGAGCCCCTTTCAGACTACAGCTTCCACCGCTGAAATTGAGCGGACCCTCCACGATCACCCGCTCGCCATCCTCACTGAGACGGTACTGGAGCGCGGCCTGCTTTATCTTGCCCGGGTTGCGGCAGTCAATCGTAAAGGTTACGCTGTCGCCCAGGCTGTAGCGCCAATCCTCGCGGTCGGCCCGGACCTCCAGGCTAAGCTTCTCCGCGAAAGCGCTTAAAGGGAACAAGGACAGGCAAAGGAGCAGCCGGAGCGAAAACCGGCGAATCTGGATCGACATGTTTGGCCCCCCGAAGGTTGCGGATTAGACCGGCGATATGAAACCTGTTCTTCCTGTAATATTCAGGCTGAGGTTCAAGCCCAAGGACTTTCGACAACTACTATAACCACAGGCGGCCCGCACGGCAAGCCTGAGTCCGTGCAGGGTCAGCCGCCGGGCCGCGGCAGGCTCTTCCGATAGACAATCTTATTGCCAATCCAGAGATTGTGGATTATTATAAATCCTTGCCGAAAGCGGGAGAAAGTCCGGCCAGTTTAGGAAGGCCTGCCGGGGACATTACCAGGAACAAGGTGAACCATGAACGGCCAATTTCTCGATTTCGAACAGCCGCTGCAGAAAATAGTGGAAAGGCTCGAAGAGCTGCGCAAGCTGTCCACTTCCGAGGACCTCGAGCTGCACGAGGAGATCGGGAAGCTGGAAAAGAAGCTGGTCCGTCTGCGCGAGGAAATCTACCAGAAAATCACCCCCTACCAGCGCGTACAACTGGCCCGTCACCCCAACCGCCCCTATGCCCTGGATTACATCAACACGGTATTCGAGGATTTTATCGAGCTGCACGGAGACCGCTCTTTCCGCGATGACCCGAGTATCGTGGCCGGCTGGGCCGGCCTGGGCAAGATTCCGGTAATGGTGATCGGCCAGCAGAAGGGCCGGGACACCAAGGAAAAAATCTATCGCAATTTCGGCATGGCGCATCCCGAGGGCTACCGCAAGGCGCTGAGATTAATGAAACAGGCCGAGAAATTCTCCAGACCGGTGATCTCGCTGATCGACACGCCCGGCGCCTATCCGGGGATCGGGGCCGAGGAGCGCGGCCAGGCCGAGGCGATAGCCAAGAACTTGCGCGAGATGGCGATGCTGCGGACGCCGCTGATCTCAGTGGTGATCGGCGAGGGCGGCAGCGGAGGGGCCCTGGCCCTGGGGATGGGCAACCGGGTGCTGATGCTGGAAAATGCGATCTATTCGGTGATCTCGCCCGAGGGCTGCGCCTCGATCCTTTGGCGCGATGACGGCGAGAAAGAACGGAGCGCGGCCGCGCTCAAGCTTGATGCAGTGAGCCTCAGAGAGCTGGCCGTGATCGACGAGATAATCCCCGAGCCCAACGGCGGAGCGCACAACGATTTCAACGCCACCGCCGAGGGACTGCGAGAGGCGCTGGACAGGAACCTCAAGCAGCTCAGCCGTCTGGCGGCCGAGGAGCTGGTCAACCAGCGGATCGAGAAATACGCCGCCATGGGCGCATTCCAGGAGTGACCTGGGGGCATCCCGGCCGGAATCCAGCCCGATTTTTCCCGCCAAAAACCTGTTACCTAAGATTGACCCAGGCTCTTTAAATAAAGGTACCTCGGCTGGGGCTATGAATAATCCGTGAAATAATCGTATCTTTCGTCGGGGCAGGCCCCCATAAGCGCTAAGTTGTTTTTGTTAACAGTTAATCTTTAGGATGTTTTGAATGACACACCCCGTCGACTGCGTCGCCACCCCTCTTTGTAGAAGGGAACTAAACTACTACCGGCTGAAGCCGGTGGGTTTTGGGCGGCTAACTCGCTCGACCGGATAAATCCGGTCATCGCAGCCGCCTGAAAAAACGAAAACCTGCCCCTTCGGGGCATACTAAAGTCTTCGCCTTAAGGCGAGGGATTTTCTCCCATTCCCCGAATGGGACATTAAATGCCCGTCATTCGGGCACTTGCGCATCGACAACGCAACAGCGGGAAAAGTCCCCTCTGGAGAGGGGTGCCCGCGAAGCGGGCG
>MFIX01000112.1:19144-30147 GCA_001780825.1 Candidatus Glassbacteria bacterium RIFCSPLOWO2_12_FULL_58_11
CCCCTTCGGGCGGCCACGGGGGGCCGCCCCTGCAAGATATCGCTGCAATTCTTTTATACGCCTTCCATTGGCAGTATTCCAGTACAACTTAAGCCGACTTTTTCTCATTCCATCCCGGTGGCCGCGGGAAGCCGCTCTCCACTGCCAGGCAATCACCTTCTACCTCCATTCCCAAGGCCCAGCGGAAAACAGCCGCGCTCTCCATGCAGAGATAGATATAGACTTCCGGATCGAGCTCGCGGATCCACTGGTGAAGCTTGCGGTAGATTTCAATCCGCAGCGGTTGGGGGTATCGGTACTTGCCATCCGGGGGCACGGGGAAGAGCTCCCCGGCCAGCAGCGCGTGGCCGGAGAAGCGCTCGGCGAAATAGGGCGCCAGCCAGGGGCTGAAACGCAGGCAGCCCAGGCTGATCCAGGCCACTGCGCCGGGGGCGGCCACCCGGTAAATCCGCTCGACCACTCCCCTGTAGGCCTCCTCCCAGCCAGGGAAATGAAAGATCGGGTCGAAATGGAAGCCCAGCCGGTAGCCGCGCTCCCGGACCCGGGCGGCGGCTGCAAGGCGCTCCTCCAGGGAGGGCGCTCCGCGTTCCTCGCTGTCGATCACGAGCTGCGGGTTCACCGACCAGCTCACCACGATATTGTCCGGCGCCTTTTCCACCGCGCAGAGGCTGTCCACATTGGCGCTCTTGGTTTTGAACTCGAACCAGCAGCTTTTGCTCGAGCCGAAAAATTGCAGCAGCTCGGTCGAGAACCCGGTCAGGTGGTCCAGGGCCAGGCTGTCGGAAAGCTCTCCGGTGCCATAGCGCAGCGGGAGTTCGCCAGGCACGGCGAGTTCCCGGTCCACCTCGGCGAAAACCTTTTCCAGCTCGGGATAAAGATAGATTGTGGGACGGTTCAGGTAGCCTTGAAGGATACAGTAGGAACAGTCGATCGGGCAGCCGGAGACAAGATTTATCACCCGGTAGCGGCAGCAGCGCATGCCCTTGCTCGCCGGGCAGCCTTCGACCAGGCGGCCCTTATAGGGCGCCAGCGCCAGGTTGTACTTCCCGCGCACCACCGAGCGCAGCGGGGCCTCTTTCCGCGCCCGGGAAAGACTTTCCAGCTCGGCGAGCTCTTTCAGCTTACGGTGCGGAATCCTCTCCAGCAGCGCTTTCGCCCGGGGATGCTCCTTGAGCTCCGGGTGACAGTAGATCGTGTCGAAAGCGCGGATCATGCTCCGGCCCCGGTCTTATCCGGAGGCGCGCCGAGGGCCTCGAACAGCGCGCCGGCATTCCCGCTTTTGGCGGCCTCGGCCAGGGCCTGGGCTTTTTCCAGCAGTTCGGCCGGTGAGCCGGCTTTGAAAGAAACGCTTACCGTATCGCCCTCGAAAGCGGCCGGCGGCTCGACCGCCACGCCCTCGGGCAGGGTAAGCTTCCGGCGCGCGGTATCGAAGGTCTTTTCGATATTATCGAGCAGGGGATATCTTTTCCGGCGCAGGATCCGGTGCACCGTTTCCCTGCCCCCGGAGCGGGCTTGCTCCGGGTCGAGAAGCACCGCGCGGATTTCCCCATCCTGAAGGACTTCCTGGACGGTCTGCGCCTCGCGCAGGGAAATTTCTTTGACCAGCTGAAGGTAATTTCTCAGGAGGTTCTGGCCCGGAGTCAGCGCGCGGACCAGTACCAGCAGCGCTCTTTGGCCCTCCCGCGGGAAATCCGCCCAGAGCGCGGCCTCGCGCAGGGCCACCGCGTTGTCGGCGCAGAAACGGGCCACCGGGTCTTCGAGATTCCGTAATAGCGTAAGCTCATCCAGCATCTTTTTCGAGCTGCCGAGTCCCAGCAGGGGCAGAATAGTTCCGGCGAGCTGCACCCGGTTCAGTCCGAAAAGCGTCTGTGCTTTTTCCACTGCCCTGAACTTTTCGACTGCGCTCAGGCGCTCCCCGGTGGCGGCCAGGCGGGCCCGGAAAAGCGCCGGATTTTCCCGGCTCAGCGCCAGAACCAGCGCCGGGACTTTTCCCAGTCCGGCAGGGCGGGCTGCGGCCAGCCTGCGGAATCCATCCACCAGACACCAGCCGACTTCTGCGCCCACGACCACCCACAACGGCTGGAGCATCCCTGAAGCGTCGATCGACCGGGCCAGCGGCTCGAGGTCCCGCTCGGCGGGCCAGCTCAGCGCGAATGTGCGGTCGCTGCGGTCCAGTTCCTCCAGGCCGAGCTCTACCAGCCGTCCGCCATTGAAAATACCTGTGCCGCTCATCTATTTTTCACCATGGCGATAATTTATTGTTGCGCCGCGACAGGAGATTCGAGCTTCCCGGTCTCGGAGTCGGCCCATTCAGCCAGCCGCGCGTAGCGGCTGGCCTGGATATTTTTGCCGCGCTTGCGGCAGCCCTCAAAAAGTATCCGCGCTTTGCGCGAGAGTTCCCGCAGGGCCGCCAGTCGGAAAGTGGGTTTCAGATCGGTTCCCAGGATTTTCACGAGCGCCCGGACCCGGAAGCGGTCGAATCCCCAGTGGGAGGCGGAAAGCTGGTCGGCGTGGCCCCCGCGCTTGATTACGAGCGGGCGGTCGAGATAGAGCACGGGGAACAAGGCGGTCAGACGGAGCCAGAGCTCGTAGTCCTCGCAGACCCGGAAGCGCCGGTCGAACCCGCCCAGGCGCTGAAACAGCCAGCGGTCGATCAGCACCGAGGAGGGGCTGATCCGGCACATGGGCAGGCAGTGTTCGAAGATCCACCCTCCCTGCCTGGCGTGCTTGCGCATGGGATTGACCCGTACTCCGCGGCGGACCCAGATTTCAGCGGTGTGGCTGCAAAGCAGCTCCGGCGCAGCATGGTGAGCAGCGAGCTGCAGCTCGAGTTTTTCGGGCAGCCAGAGGTCATCCGAGTCGAGGAAAGCGAGCCAGCGGCCGCGGGCCCGGGCGGCCCCGGCATTCCTGGCCGCCGAGACGCCGTGACGGCCGGTCTGCAGCGCCTCGATGCGTCCCGCCCACCGGCCAAGCAGCGCCGGCGTGCCATCCGTGCTCCCGTCATCCACTACAATCAGCTCCAGGTCGCGGGAGCTCTGGCCCAGAACGCTGTTTATCGCCTCGGCGAGCATGCCGGCGCGGTTGTAAGTCGGAATTATCACGCTGACTTCGGGCAATCTTTCTTCCCCCATCCCGCAACCTGCACCTGAGTGCGGAAAGCATTCAAATCCGCAAGCGGCGGTCAATCCAAGGTTAATATACACGGAATATTTATATTGACAAGAAGTTAAGCAATTTCTATCTTTATAGTTTACTACGGTTATGGTTTATTCCCGCCCTCTTCCGGCAGCCCCAAAAAGCCGGGCCGGGGAGGCCGCGGCGATGGGAAAAATTAAATGAATTGCTAACGTTTACCAGCAATGGAGCTTAGCCAGATGATCAAGAATATGAAACTTAAGATAACAATTATCGCGGTCCTTTTCGCTGGTTCGCTCTACTACCTGTGGCCCACTTTTTATCTGGCCCGGATGTCGCCTGAAAAGCTGAAAGTGATGCGCTTGTCCGATCCACAGGGGCTGAAAGACCTGGAGGAGCGCAGCATCAAGCTGGGGCTGGACCTCCAGGGCGGCATGCACCTGGTCCTCGAGCTCGATCAGTCCAAGATCAAGATGGGTGAGAAGGAGGGGGCGGATGCGATCGACCGGGCGCTGGAGATCATCCGGACCCGGGTGGACCAGTTCGGGGTGAGCGAGCCGCTGATTCAGAAGGCCGGAGATGAGCGGATCATCGTCGAGCTGGCCGGCGTGGTGGACACCGCCCGCGCCCGGGCGCTGGTGGAGCAGAGCGCTTACCTCGAATTCAAGCTCTGCAAGCCGCAGAGTGAGTTCCTTGACGTACTGGCCCAGGCGGATGAGGTGATCCGTGAAAACGACCTCTATCTCCTGGAACAGGAAAAACAGCAGGCGGCGACCCCGGCGGAAGAAAAGAAGGGCGAGAGCGGGGAGGAATTCAACCCGATGGAGCTTTTCAACGAGAACAAGCCGGACTCCGGAAAAACCGCAGTTCCGCAGGATTCGGCCCAGCGCGATTCGCTGAAAGCCGACTCCACCGCCGCGGATACCTCAGCGGCGGTCAAAGAATCGGCCATGACCGGCGAAAACCGCAAACCTCTCAGCCGTCTCATGTTCCAGGAGAGCCTCAATCAACCCGGAGCGCGCCGCGAAAGCGAGCTGCTGGTGCCGGTAAATAATATCGCCCTGGTCAGCGCGTACCTGGCGATGCCCGAAGTGCAGCAGGTGGTCTCGCTGGCCGAGGTAAATAACCAGGTCGATTATCTGCGTTACCACAGCCCGGATGAGGGCGATGAGGCGGACACCCTGGAGGTGCTCTGGGGCGATGATGATACCAATTTTATCGGGCCGAACGGCGTGGAGTACAAGCGGATTTTCCTGATGAAAAAGAAGCCCGAAATGACCGGCGGTTTCCTGGCCGACGCCAATGCGACCCTGGGCAGCGGGTACGACCCCAAAACGGCGAATAAACCGCTGGTATTGATGCAACTTACCGGCGAAGGCGCCGATTCGTTCGAGACGATCACCGAGCGTTTCATCCAGCGGGACCTGGCGATTGTGCTGGACAAAATCGTCAAGTTCGCTCCGCGGATCATGAGCCGCATACCCGGCGGCCACGCACAGATCGAAGGCGTCCCGACCATGGAGAAAGCCCGGGACCTGTCGATCGTGCTGCGCGCCGGCGCGCTGCCCGCTCCGCTCACTATTGCCGAAAGCCGCACAATCGGCCCCTCGCTGGGCGCGGACTCGATCCGGAAAGGCAGCCTCTCCGCAACTATCAGTTTTTTGATCGTAGTCATTTTTATGGTGATTTACTATAGATTCGGCGGGCTGGTGGCCAATGTGGCCCTGGTATTTAACATGATCCTGATCCTGGCGGCGCTGGCCGGGTTCAACGCCACTCTGACCCTGCCGGGCATCGCGGGATTGATCCTGACCATCGGCATGGCGGTGGACGCCAACGTGCTGATTTTCGAGCGCATCCGGGAAGAGCTGCGAAGCGGGAAAACCCTCCGCGCCGCTATCGATGCCGGCTACGACAGGGCCTTCTCCACCATTCTCGACTCCAATTTGACCACTTTCATCACGGCAGTCGTTTTGTTCCAATTCGGCACCGGTCCGATCAAGGGCTTCGCGGTGACCCTGAGTATCGGCCTGGCGGCCAGCATGTACACCGCGATCAATGTCACCCGGGTTATTTTCGACCTCTGGACCTCGAGAAAGAATGTGAAATCAATAGCACTTTGATACTTGATTATGTATGATGCGCTGTACTTTCAGCAAAAGAATCAGGAGAAAAAGTCATGATTGAAATATTCAAGAACCCGAACTACCAGTTTATCGCTCTGCGCTATAAGGCGATTATAATTTCGCTGATCGTGATCGGTCTCGGCATCCTGTCCATGATCCTCAGGGGCGGGCCGCGCTACGGGATCGATTTTACCGGCGGAGCGGCGATCACTTTCAGCTTCGAGAAAGATATCAGCGCCGAGGAAGTCCGTCAGGCCCTCCGTCAGGCCGGTATTCAGTCCTACGAGGTGACTCATTTCGGGGACCAGAAACACGTGCTGGTGCGACTCCAGCTGGCCGAAACGAATCAGAATTATCTCACGCCGATTCAGCAGCAGCTCGATACCATGTTTGCCGGTAATAAATACGTTATCGACCAGAACGACCTGGTGGGTCCCAAGATCGGCACCGAATTAAGAGAAAAGGCCCTGCTGGCGCTGCTGTTCTCGATGATCGGCATGATCATCTACATTTCAGTTCGCTTTGAGGCGGAAAGCTTCTTCGGCGTACTTATCACTCTTATATTCGGCCTGCTCGTACTGGCGGCCAGCAGTTTGAGATTCGTGCTGAACTCGGACATATGGACCATCGCCCTGATCTTATTTTCCATAGTAGTGGTGGGGTATATCTGTCTTAAATTCAACTTTAAATACGCGGTAGGGGCGATCGCGGCCCTGATTCACGATGTAATGGTGACCGTGGGCTTGTTTTCAATTATGGACAAGGAAATCAACCTGACCATTATCGCCGCGCTCCTGACCATTGTCGGCTACTCGATCAACGACACCATCGTCATCTTCGACCGCATTCGCGAGGAATACCCCAAGGAGCGTAAGAGATTGTCGCTGCCGGAGGTGATCAACAACTGCATCAACCATACACTTTCGCGCACGATTATCACCAGCCTGACCGTATTTTTCGTAGTGCTGGTTCTGCTCATTTTCGGCGGCGAGGTGATCCGGCCGTTTGCCCTGGCTCTCTTTATCGGTGTAATCGCCGGGACTTATTCCACCATCTATATCGCCGCGCCGGTGCTCATTTTCTGGCAGGAGCGATATGGAACCGGGGCCGAAATTACCCGCAAAGTCACCGCCTGAGCGCCGAAGGTCCGCATCAGAGCTGCAAAACCGAACCGGTCCGCTCTTCTAGATCCAGAGCGGACCGGTTTTTTCCCTGCCGCTCTTCCGGCAATCCGCCCGGCCCGGCGGTTCTTATGCTCTATAAGCATGTTGAAATAATCACGCATAAAGGTTTTAAAAATGGGTTGCAGGGGCAACGCATGCGTCGCCCCTGTGATAATTCCTTATATCTCAAATAAATGAACCACCCCGCGGCAAGCCGCGAGGTATCTGATTAAATCCCCCTGATTCCCCCTTTTTCTAAGGGGGACTTTTGAGCCCGCTTTTACTCCCCCCTTTGACAAAGGGGGGCGGGGGGGATTTAAGCTTTTACCTTTACTCGATTACTGTTTACCTCGCAGCAAGCTACGGGGAATTCTTTTTGATTAAACCAGATCATCCTGCGTTATCTGTTTACTGGTTTTGATTTTTATGGTAAATGGAGAGTTTTTAACGCTCCTCTATGTGGTATAGAGAGTTTCGGGATGCCTGAAAAACTTAAAATGGCCCGGGCGGGGCTGATCCTTCTGGCAACTATACTGGCAGCCGGCTGCGGCAAGCAGGAACAGAAGACGGTCACTGATATCCTGACTTTCCTGGATGCCACAGTCGTCAACTACCATAGCCAGACATTCACCCTGTCCGACGCCCTGCCGCTG
The DNA here is from genome assembly GCA_001780825.1 of Candidatus Glassbacteria bacterium RIFCSPLOWO2_12_FULL_58_11. Classification (GTDB taxonomy): domain Bacteria; phylum Gemmatimonadota; class Glassbacteria; order GWA2-58-10; family GWA2-58-10; genus GWA2-58-10. The sequence goes on from MFIX01000112.1 coordinate 26,222, forward strand.
GGCGTGAATCTGCCGAACGGCACGGGCACGAGCTATACGGCGCGAATCGCCCCGGTGGAGGTTAAAATCTCCGGGGGCGGTTACCAGTCCCTGCACCTGGAAAAAGCCGCGGTCCTGTTCCGCATGACTCTCCAGGGCCAGAATTTCTCCGGCACCACCAACCTCCGGCTGCTGATCGGCAACCAGCTCGACATCTATAACGACCCCAACGCGGTGATCCTGACCCAGAAACAGATCCTCCCCGCCACTTTCGAGCTGGATTCCAGCGATCCCCGGTTAAACACTATTTTTTCCCTGGAATCGGTCGTTTTCGGAATAGAGTTCATTTCCGAACCCACCCTGCTGAACAGCCACCAGATCTCCATCCTCGGGCACATCGAAAAATTTGATGTGGAAATTACCGGAGCCCAGAATATATTTTAAGCCTGCACTCCGCCCCTTCCGCGGCCTACATTTTTCCTTGCGACAGCCCAGTATTATGTTATCATGAAAAAGTCTCCTTCATTTTTTCCCGGCTGGCGGTGCTTTCAGTCTGAAAGACATTATTAGCTATCAGCGGTGTCAGTTAATCTTCAACTCTGCTGGAGAAAATTACCATGCGGTCATCGATTGGGCGGTTACTGATGCTTACGGCAATCCTTGCGGCCTTGATTCTGCCCGGAAGGGCGGCCTCGCAGTCGGACCTGGCGGTGCTGAAAAGCGAGGCCGAGGCACAGGCCGAATCACAGTTGCTTTACGATTACCTGACCCGGATCGCCCGGGATTACCTGGACCAGCGGGAAAGGGAGATTGCCGCGATAAGTACCCCCGCCCAGGCGGAAGCCCGCAAGCGGCTCATCCGCGAGCGGATTCTGGCCCTGCTCGGTCCGCTGCCGAAAAAGACCGACCTGAAAGCGCAGGTCACCGGCAGGCTGGAGCGGGAGGGCTACACGGTGGAAAACGTGGTCTATCAGAGCCAGCCCGGTTTTTATGTCACGGCCAACCTGTACATCCCCGCCGCGGGGAAGAAACCCTTTCCCGCGGTGCTCGGCACCTGCGGCCACACGAACAACGGCAAGGCCGCGGCGATTTACCAGACTCTCTGGATTTCCCTGGCCAAGATGGGTTTCGTGGTGCTCAGTTTCGATCCGCCCGGCCAGGGTGAGCGCATGATGTACTGGAACGCGGACCTGGGCGAGCCGCTGCCCCCGGGCACTACGACAGACCACAGTCTGTCCGGCATCCAGTGCATGCTGACCGGCACCGGCGAGGCGACCTATTTTATCTGGGACATGATCCGCAGCCTGGACTATCTGCTGAGCCGCCCTGAGGTGGATCCCCAGCGGGTGGCGGTCACCGGAAACTCCGGGGGCGGCACGCAGACCGCCTATATCGCGGCTCTGGATGACCGCCTGACAGCCGCTGTCCCGAGCTGCTACATGACCGCCTGGCGCCGCCTCTGGGAGACTATCGGCCCGCAGGATGCTGAACAGAACATCCTCCCCTTTATCGGCTCAGGCCTGGATTTCGGCGACTTTGCGATCGCTTTCGCGCCCCGGCCCTTTCTGATGAACCTGGCGATCCAGGACTTTTTCAGTATCCTGGGGGCGCGGGAAACCTATGCGGAAGTCAAGCGGATATACGAGCTGTACGGCGCGGGAGACAAGTTCGCCAAGTTCGAGGCGGATGACCAGCATGGCTACAGCCGGCCGCGCAGGGAGGCCTGCATGGGCTGGCTCGGCAAGTACATGCTGGGGCTGGATGGACCGCAGAAAGAGCCGGAGCTCACCACCGAATGGGAGCGCAACCTCTGGGCCAGTCCCACCGGCCAGGTCCTGACCAGCTACCGGGATGCGCAGACCGTGGCCTCACTGAACGCGGCCTATGCGCAAAAGATCATGCCGGCGCCCGGGCTGCCCAATTCAGTCGAGTCGTTAGAGCGCTGGCGCGAGGAGCTTCTCGGGAAGGTGCGGAAATTGACTGGGTTTGAAAGGTTCACCACGCCGCTGAACCTCCAGAACCGTGGCTCGATTTGGCGGCCCGGGATGTCGATTGAGCTGATCACTTACGATCCGGAGCCGGGGATCACCCTGCCCGCGCTGTTTTTCCGGCCGGATTCAGTCCGCCGGGAGCTGCCTGCAGTGCTCTATGCCGCGGATTGGAGCAAGTCCGAGGATGCCGCGGGGGATATCGCCGCCCTGGCGGCCGGAGGGCGGCCGGTGCTCGCTCCGGATGTGCGGGGCAAGGGAGAGGGAGCCCGGCTCTCCGGGAAAAGCGGCCCGTTCCAGGATTGGCTCTCCCGGGACTGGGCGCTAGCGTTGATGGCATTCCACGTAAATAAATCATTGGTGGGCATGCGCGCGGTGGACCTCGTACGCTCGCTGGACGCGCTGGCCGAGCTATGCGGAGACCGGAAGAGCGGAATGACTGTCCTGGCCAAGGGTTCCGCCGGGGTGCCCGCCCTGCACGCCGCCGCGCTCGACAACCGGATTTCCTCGGTGATAATCGAGGGCGGGCTGGCCAGTTGGAAAGCGGTGGTGGAGGCCAAATACCACCGCGGTCAGCTCGACAATGCAGTCCTGGGGGCCCTGGCGCAGTATGACCTGCCCCTGCTGGCCTCCGCCCTGGCTCCGCGCACCCTGGTGCTCTCGAATACCTCCGATCCGATGGGCCATGTTCTGCCCCTGGAACAGGCGGCTCTCGAATACCAGGCTGCGGCACACTGCTATAAAATTCTAAACCGGTCCCAGAACCTGCGCTTCGCCATCCGCCAGGAGGGGCTCGAGGTCCTGCGGGCCTACTCCAATGCGCTCAGTGAGTGATTGGATTATTGCATCGGCATCAGCCGGAAAACGGTAAACAGGAATGCGCTGCCGGCCGGGATTGGCAAAAGCCAGGGCAGTCGACGCGGGTTTTAAGCTGAGCGGGCGGGCGAAAGAACGGAGCTAATAAGAGACGTGGATTGACGGGATTTTTTTCTCGATCAGATCGAGAATGGTCACTTTCGAGCCGAACTCCTCGTAAAACCGGAACACCGTGTCCCAGAAAAGCTTGACATCGCAATCGACCGTGCCCCGGCAGGCCTGGAGCTTCTTGCGGCTGAATTTCGTGCAATGACCATCGGAGTTGAGCTCGCTGGAAAGCATCTGCAGAACATCGCACACCGTTATCTTCTGCGGCTCCCCTTTAAGGCGGAATCCGCCTTTGATGCCACGGGTGCTTTCGATGAGTCCTTTGCGCTTGAGGATCCCGAGAAGCTTATGGACGTAATCCAAGCTGATCAGCTCGCTTTCGCTGATCTGTCTGGCGGTGACTGCCTCTCCGCCAAAATTTTTGGCGAGCTGTAAGACACACCGCAGTCCGTATTCCTCCTGGGCGCTGAAATGCATCCGGCGATCTCCTGATTTGGCAGGTTATTCTTAAAGGCAGGCTAAAATCCGGCTTTTTTACCGTACTTTGGGGATATTTGATAATACATTTTTAAAGTTAAGTCAAAGATTTTGTTTTTAAGACTTTCCATGTGACATATTTAACTCCCTCCGCCTGCAGTTTGTTTCCCTTATTTTCAAACTGTATCGATCATAAAAATGCCGGCCGGAAGCACCGGTTCCCTTGCATATCTTGACCAATCGTTTCATTTTGTAGCTGTTTTTCCGGGAATCGAATCAATTGGGCCGTATTGTGCGACGCTGACAGATCGCTCTATTATTTCTCGAAAGCCTTTAAAGCCGGGAGAATTCCGATGGAGGCCCTCGAGGCAATCCGGGGCAGAAGAAGCATCCGCAGCTACGACCCGAAGGAGCTGACACGCCGGGAGATCGAGGACCTGATCGATGCGGGCAGGCTGGCGGCCACTGGACGGGGGGAGGAATCCTGTGAGTTCGTGGTGGTGACTGATCCGGCCGTCCGGCGGGAGCTGGCCGGGATCTGCGACTACGGCAGGTTTA
>MFIX01000112.1:30192-37700 GCA_001780825.1 Candidatus Glassbacteria bacterium RIFCSPLOWO2_12_FULL_58_11
GTTTATCGCTCAGGCGCCGTGCTGTAGCGCGGTCCTCTGCCGGGAGTGCAAATATTTCCTGGAAGATGGCTCGGCGGCGACCCAGAACATCCTGGTGGGGCCTACGCCCTGGGGCTGGGCGCCTGCTGGGTCGCCGGGGATAAAAAACCTTACGCCGGCCGGATCGCCGCGCTGCTGGGCACCTCCCAGGAATACAGGCTGGTGAGCCTTGTCGCCTTGGGCCATCCGGCGGGGGGCCAGCCGGAGCGGAAAGCCAGGCGTCCGGTCAAAGAGGTGCTCCACTGGGATAAATTCTGAAGCGTAAGTCCGGAGATATCGCTCCGGCCGATTAGTTTTGCCGACTCCGCACCCCGCCGAAACTCCTTACCGGCGGAAATCAGCCTCCGGCGCCCCGCCGGTCCACAGGCCTCAAGCTTTGAAGGAGGAACATAGCGCCCATGTTTCAACTGCACGCCGTAGATCTGTTCATCATCATCTTCTACTTCGCTTTCGTCCTGGGAGTGGGTTTCTACCTCAAAAATTTTACGAAAAGCGGAGAAGATTTTTTCATGGCCGGCCGGAACCAGACCGCCTGGATCGCGGGAATCTCATTCATTGCCGCGAACATGGGCGCTCTGGAGCTGATGGGCTGGTCCTCGGCCACCTATCAGTATGGGATGCTGGCCGTGCACTGGTACTGGATCGGAGCGATACCGGCGATCCTGTTCCTCGGCATTTTCATGATGCCGTTTTACCACGTGAGCAAGACCCACTCGGTCCCGGGCTACTTGCAGTTGCGTTTCGGCGAGGGCTCGCGCGCTCTGGCCGGGGTAACTTTCGTGGTGATGACCGTACTGGCCAGCGGGATCAACATGTATTCGATGGGGCTGGTGCTGGAGGATTTCTTCGGCTGGGACTTCGACACCAGCATCTGGATCACCGCGATGACCGTCGCCGCCTATGTCACCATGGCCGGCCTGACCTCGGCGATTTTCAACGAGATCGTCCAGTTCTTCCTAATCTGGGCCGGCTGTCTGCTGATCCCGATCCTGGGCTTGATCGAAATAGGCGGCTGGGACAAGCTGGTCGAGCTGGTCAACCGGCAGTCCGCGGCGCTGGCCCCCGCCGGCGCGCCGGTGCTGGACCGCATGCACATCTGGTCCACCATGGCCACGCCGGAAGCGAACCCGATGGGCATGCACTGGCTGGGGATCGTGTTCGGCCTGTGTTTCGTGCTCAGCATGGGCTACTGGACCACCGACTATCTGGTGGTCCAGCGGGTGCTGACCACCAAGGACATCCGCTCGGCCAAGACCGCCCCGATCATCGGCTCCTTTTTCAAGATGGCCATCCCCTTTATTGTCATTCTCCCCGGCCTGATCGGTTTCGCGGTCATCCCCGGCCTGTTGCCCGAAAGCCCGGATATCAGCGCCACACAGAGCTATAATGCGGTACTGCCGCTGATGATGAAACGCTATTTCGCGCCGGGTATGATCGGCCTTGGGGTAATCGCCCTGATCGCCGGGTTTATGAGCGGCATGGCCGGCAATGTCAGCGCTTTCGCCACTGTCTGGACCTATGATATCTACCGCTCCTATATCAATAAAAACGCCTCGGATTCGCATTACCTCAAACTGGGCCGCATCTCGACTGTCCTCGGCGTGCTGGTCTCTATCGCCACCACCTACATAGTCAAACGCTTCTCCAGTATCATGGACTACATGCAGGCCCTGTTCAGCTTCTTTATCGCGCCGCTTTTCGCCACTGTCCTGCTGGGGATGTTCTGGAAAAGGACCACGGCCAAGGCAGGCTTTTGGGGTCTGCTGCTGGGGATGTGCACCTCGGTCGGCATTTTCTTCGGCGTGCGGGCTGAGATACTCGATCCGCGCATTGTCGCCTTCAGCGCTAACCCGAGCACCATGGCGATCAACATGTGGCAGGCGGCCTGGGCTTTCACCGTTAATCTAATCGCCACCGTCGTGATCACCTTCTTTACCCGGCCCAAGCCGGACTCCGAGCTGGTGGGGCTGGTTTACGGGGTGAGCGCGGTCCCGCACGAGGGGCCCTCCCCCTGGTACCGCCGGCCGGCAATGTGGGCCTGGCTCAGTTTCGCGATCTTTCTGGTCCTGAATATCATCTTCTGGTAATAATCAAGGGAGGACCCGTTCATGACGGGAAAAAGAGCGAGGGTCACCATCTGGTTTCTCTGCGGAGTGATACTCTGTGTTTACGGAGTGGCGATTATCGGCAGCGGGATTTACAACCTGTATAATCCTCCACAGGTGGTAGGCGCGGAGCTGCACCTGGATTTGTATTGGGGCTTCATCCTGCTGGCGGTAGGCGCTGTTTTCATCTATAAACAATGGCCGGACAAGGTCAGTGCTGAGTAAGAAGGGGCAAGGTTCGGCGCTAAATTATGTCAAATCGAGGGACGGCTTCTGCCGCCCCTCTTTTATTTAAGACCGGCTTTGGAACGGGCAGTTGAAGGTTCGCAGGCCCTGGGGGCGGCGCCTGTGCGTGCCGCACAGGCGGGACCGCCGGAGTTTTGCCGGCGGTCCCGCGCGCATGGCTTCACATGCGCGCGCCGCCCCCAACCTCGAGGGTATAAATAAGTTCCGGGATTTCGCTGATATTGTTTCGCGTTAAGCTCTAATCGAGTGTCGGGGAGCCGCGGCGGGCCAAGACAATCTGCGTCCGGCCGAAAAAAAGCGCGGCGGAGTGGAGCTGACTGTTGATCTCGCGGTTGGCGGTCCGCTGGCGCGGCTCTGGCTCGCTCAGCAGGGTTTTCAGGGTCAGCAGGTAACTCAACGGGTAGAGCGGGGCAAGCAGGAGGCAGCTCCGGCGGATGTGGTCGGTGGCCACTTTTTCGACCAGCAGGCCGCTGGTGTGCAGGATATGCCGCAGCTGCCACCAGGTGAGCGGGTAAATGTGGGCAATCGTGCGGTCCTGGATGAACTCGCTCGAAGGGCGGACAGCCAGGGCGAAAAAACCGGTCAGCAGGTAGCGCAGGCGGCTGGCCACATTGCTGATATTGGGCGTGGTCAGGATCAGCCTGCCTCCGGGCTTGAGTACCCGGGCCAGTTCCCTGGCGAATCCGTACTGGAACTCCAGGTGCTCGATCCCCTCGCAGCAGACAAGGTAATCATAGGCCGCGTCATCAAAAGGCAGCGGATCATCCAGGTTGCCGCTAAATAGCCGGACACGCTCGCGGGAGGCGAGGAAATTCTCCGGGTGGATATCCAGGGCATCCACTTCGTGACCCAGCGCGGCCAGCGCTGCCGAGAGCGCCCCCCTTCCCGGAGCCAGCTCGAGCAGTTTTCCCGGAGGCAGGCCTGCCGCCAGCGCGAGCACCTTTCGCTCCAGGCGCGACATTTTTGGTTTTTCGTTCGGCAATCCGGCCTCCAGCCCGTACAAAGAATAAGCTGCTCAGCGGGCATTCTCCCTGTTTTCGACATCTGCCGGAGCCAGCTCTACTAATCCGGCTCCGCATAAGCTAACACTGCTCCGCGGCCAGGACAATAATAGACTTCCCTCACGACAGCTGCACGTCCGGGATAATCCAAGTTGACTGTCAGAGCGCTTTTGCTTAAGTTCAACTCGGAAACGAGTACTTGATACTTGAAGCTCTTTTATGAACCGCAAATTGGGGGAAAGGATAAATGAAAAAGCTCTGGTTCTGTCTGCCGGTATTTCTGGGCCTGGCTGCCTGTACCGCTCCTGAAAAGATGGAAGTGGAGCGCTGGGGCAGGTTCGAGCTGGTGTACCATGAGTCAGCCTGGAGTAATCCGTTCCGGGAGGTGAAGCTTGAGGCGATTTTCACCTCGCCTTCCGGCCATGAATTCCAGGTCGAGGGATTTTATGATGGCGATGGGGCGGGCGGGGTGAAAGGCGATGTGTTCAAGATCCGTTTCTCGCCCGGCGAAACCGGGCGCTGGAGCTGGCGCACCAGCTCCGGCAGCGCAAAGCTCGACGGCCAGCAGGGCGAATTCGAGTGCGTACCATCGGACAGGCGCGGGCCGCTGACCTATACCCCGGACCGTCCGCGCTATCTTCACTGGGCCTCGGGGGAAATTTTCTTCGAGTCCGGACCCAACGACCCGGAATGTTTCCTGGCTAACGGCTTTCTGACCCAGGAGCAGCGCTTTAAAGCCCTCGACTACCTGGCCGGAGCGGGCTGCAATATCCTCTATATGGGCATGGTCAATGCCGGCCCCGGGGATGGCGACCCGGAGATGAAAGTCACCCCCTGGACCGGGGGCTTTGACAAGCCGAATTTCGAGGATATCTGTCTGCTCTTCATGAACCGCCTGAATGGCGTTCTCGACCACATGGACAGTCTCGGTATGGTGGCGCACCTGGTGTTCTACCTAGATGACTGTTGCGAGATCTCGAAAGCGATCACCCCGGACCAGGAGGAAATGCTTTTCCACTACCTGGTGGCCCGTTTCGGCTCGTATCCCGGTATTGTCTGGAACCTGGCCGAGGAGTACGAGGAGTGTTTCGATTCCGCCTGGTGCGCCAGCCGCGCCGCCCTGCTTCACCGGCTCGACCCGCTGCAGCACCCGGTCACTGTACACCAGCTCTCCAGCGACACTTTTGCCTTCCCCGGCAGTCCGGATTTCGACCTGACCGCCACCCAGTACAATTTTACCGATCCCGATTCCATGAACAAGACCGCGCTTAAGCTGCGCGCGCAGCTCGAATCAGCGGGACGGCCCATGCCGGTTTCGATTATCGAGTGGACGCCGTTCTCTCCCGAACAGGCCGGGGAGGCCCGAAAGGGCATCTGGGCAATAGCGACAGGCGGCGGCACTTATCAGATATTCAACAAGCGCGATCTGGAGCCGATGAGCGCGGATTTCGCCCAATGGCAGGAATGCTGGCGCTACGCCGCGATCCTTAAATCCGTGATGGAAAAACTGCCCCTGGATGATATGGCTCCGGACAACCGGCTGGTCTCGCGGGGTTACTGCCTGGCCACTCCAGGCAAGGCTTACCTGGCCTACCTGCCGACGGGCGGAAATTTCACCCTGGATGTGGAGAGCGCAAAAGAGTCCTTGGAGGCGGTCTGGATCGATCCGCGCACCGGGGAGCGCACCGGCGCGGGAATGGTGAAAGCCGGGCAAGCGAGTTTCGAGACTCCCTCAGACCAGGACTGGGCGCTGTTACTGAAATGATAAGCTTCTGAAACTGAGTATTCGCAAGATTCTGCAAACCCGGTAGGAGCGGCCCTCTGTGGCCGCCCATTGTCCGAAAATTCTCTGATCGCAGCCGGGCGCACACGGGGGTACGCCCCTGCATGAGAAGCGAAGGGAATTTTTTCTGAACTATAAGGGCTAAGTCCAGGCGGAGATGCGTCGGAAACAACGGACTTTTGCTCATTTCTGTATCGGTTAACTATTTGCATTGCTTAACTAAACGCAAAGGCAGATCATGGCTGAAAAATTATCCAAAATGTACTTTACCTCCGGCGGCCGGGTATTCCCGGAGAAAGCCGAGGTCCTGGGCTTGCGCTTTGAAAAAGTGGAGGACCTGCGCTACGGGACCAACCCCACCCAGGGCGCGGCATTCTACCGGCCTGTTTCCGGGCCGGCCGGGGCGGTGATCGGCGGGATGGAGCTGCTTAAAACCGGCAAGGGGGGCTTAAGCCAGACCAACCTCGAGGACATCCACCACGCCCTGGGTATCGTCAAATATTTCGAGCGGCCGGCCTGCGCGGTGATGAAACACCTGAACCCCAGCGGGGCCGCGGTGCAGTTCGCTGAGGAACCCCAGGTGGAGGTGTACCGCAAGGCGCGTGACTGTGACTCCAGGGCCGCGTTCGGCTCGGTTGTCGCTTTCAACACTATTGTCACCGCGGATACTGCCGCTGAGATCATGTCCACCATAGTCGAGGGTGTGGTCGCCCCGGCTTACGAGGCTGAGGCGCTAGATCTGTTCGAGGATTTCGAGCGATTCGGCCGCAACCGTCACCTGCGGGTGATCCGCATTCCGAATCTGGACAAGCTGCCCCGCTTCGAAGGCGATGAGACCTTCGGAGTCCGGGAGATCAAGGTGTTCGGCGATGGCTCGCTGGTGGTGGCGGACCCGTTCCTGACCGCGATCCGCGGCCCGCAGGACCTGAAACCGGCCCGTGCCGAGGGGAAAGACGGCACCGCTGTCGAATGCTCGAAAAACCCCACACCGGCCCAGGCGCGGGACCTGCTGTTCGCCTGGTATGTCAATTTCAACGTGCGCTCCAATGGCGTGGTGATCGCGCGCGAGGGCCGCAGCCTGGCGGTCGGCACAGGCCAGCAGGATCGCGTGGGCGCCGTGGAGCAGGCTATCGCCAAGGCTGTAAACTATTCCGGCGCGGAATCGCTCAAAGGTTCGGCCCTGAGCTCCGATGGCTTCTTCCCCTTCCGGGACTCGATAGAAATCTGCGCCCGGGCCGGGATCGCCTCGATCATCCAGCCGGGCGGCAGCCTGCGGGACTGGGAGGTAGTCGAGGCCTGCAATGAGTTCGGCATCGCGATGGTCTTTACCGCCGAGCGCTGCTTCTCGCATCATTAATCGAAACGTTCGAGAAATGAACTTCCATAAGGCAAGCCCCGAAAAATCAGGGCGAGCTACGGCGTAACTTGTTAAATCCCCCCTGGCCCCCCTTTGCTAAAGGGGGGAAACCGCCTCCCCCTTTGAAAAAGGGGGAGCGAGGGGGATTTAGCTGTAAAGTATGTTCAACCGGTCCACTGACCGGCAGTAGATCATTGGAGATCGAATGTCATCCCGTACATACTGGCTGGAACTGCGGGAGAAGATCGTATTCAGCCTGCTAACCCTTTTGCTGACTTTCGGGGCGCTGGCCCTTGAGTTCCGCTACAATTATGTGGAGAAAGCAATCGGGCGCTACCTGGCCTGGCATAACCTCAGCCGTCAGGAGTCCGGCCAGATCTGGGACACGGTATCGGTGAGCGAGACCGTACAGCAGCAGCTCGAAGACCTGGTGCGCACCCGCAAGCAGCAGACCTCCCTGGATGAGCAGACAATCCGGGAGATCGAAGACCTGATCGAGCTGGTTTACGCTCGCGAGAAAGTGATCCTGGGCCGGGATCAGTTCCTCGAGCTGTATAACCGCTTGCCCCTCTACCAGAAAACCCTGATCATCGAGCCTATCGAGCTGCTCGATCTGATCGGCAAGCTGGCCGGCTGGCAGCGCACCCTGATCGAGTTCTCCGAGGGCAACCTCAATTTCTACCTGATCGATGGGATGAACAACGTGCTCGAGCAACGAAGCCTGGGCGCCGAGTTTGTCAATTTCCTCCTGATGGAAAAACAGTCGCGCGCCTCCGGGCTGGATGGGATAAGCTCGTTCAATGGTCCGCGCTATTCCGCGGCCGCCTTTTACGAGGCCTGGTCCCGGCTCGATCCGCAGCAGAGAAACGCCATCCCTTTAAGTGAGGATGAGCTGATCGCCTGGCGCTACCGTCTCCAGCGCGTGGCGGTCAACCACGGCTCGCTGATCGGCGACCGGATGGAAATTGGCTTCGAGC
>MFIX01000113.1:0-11097 GCA_001780825.1 Candidatus Glassbacteria bacterium RIFCSPLOWO2_12_FULL_58_11
GATATTCCGGCAGTCAGCGATTGTCTCCAGCAGTTCCCCGGCGCGCTCCGGCTCCACGCCGAATTTGGAGGCCTCGCCGCTGGCATTGACTTCCAGCAGGATTCTCGCCTTGCGGCCCAAGGCCTGCGCCCGCTCATCAACCGCCCGGGCCAGCCGCTCCGAATCGACCGACTGCACCAGGTCGAACAGGTCTAGGACTCCGGGGACCTTGTTGCGCTGAAGGTGCCCGATGAAATGCTTGGTTACCGGCAGGACGAGCTGCGGCAGCTTAGCCTGCGCATCCTGAAGGCGGTTCTCGCCGATATCGGTCAGCCCGGCCCGGATTGCGGTTTCTATCTCCTCAAGTGTCCTGGTCTTGGTGACCCCTACAAGCCGCACCGTGCCCTGAGCCACGCCGGCCCTGCTTTCCGCGGCGGATATTCTCTCGCGTAGAGCGGCTAGATTCTCTTCAATCGTCACTTTCTCCCCTCCCGGCTCGATCTGTCCCTAAACTAAAGCGGGCCGGGATAAAATGCAAGCCGGCCTTACCCGCACCTTACGTTCGGACAGGGTTTCAATCGGTCTCCACTCCGGCCTGTTCGTACAGGAAATCGATCAGCTTTGCTCCGTAGCGGACCAGGTAGTAAATCCCGGCCAGCTCCCTCTCCTGCGGTTTCCCTCGGGGCCGCAGGTGAACCGCGGCCTTGCCGAGCTGGCTGACCAGGACCTCATTTTGCTTTTTCGCCGCCGCGGTGATCCGGTTCTCCAGGCGGCTCAAACTGCTCGCGAGAGCCTCACTGGTCGCGCTGACCGGCCCGGCGAGCGTGGGATCGGCGCTCAGCGCCAGCTCACGGATGCGCCCGAGGGCCGCCGCGGATTGGCCTCTTAACTCTCCCAGCTCTGCGATCAGCCGGGCTGTCGGCCCCTCCCGGCCCAGCAGACGGCCGGACAGGGCATCCGCGCCCTGCCTGAAATCCCCGGCCCCAAGACCGTATTTTTCCAGGATCCGGCCGATCTTATGTTCCAGCAGTATCCCGGAGAGCCGGGGCCGGATCAGCGGCATCCCGAGGCCGTGAAGCTCATAGAGGCCGCCCATCTGTGCGTAATAACTGATCTCGCCGGGTCCGGCCGCGTAGCAGAGGCTGCCGAAAAGGTGCGCCTCGACCAGCGGCCGCAGCATCACGCCGGGGCTGAAAGAGACCGGATGGTTTTCCAATATCCGGCGCAATTCCCCGGCCTGAATTAAATCGCCTGAGGCTTTAAGCCTGAATTCATTCTCGTTTCCGGTAGTTTGCAGCTTTTCCCTCCGGCCCTCGCGGATCAGGAACAGGCTGGTATCCTCGGGCTGAATAGCGATCTGCAGGGGATAACCGGAGCGGGCAAGCTCCGCGCTCGTCTGTTCAATCACCAGGCGGCTTTCCCCGGCCCGGAAGATCTCCCGCTCGAAAAGCTCCCGGCTGCCTTCGCGGATCGAGGGATGGCAGGCATCCACCACAAACAGGCCCTGATCGGCAAACAGGGCCGCGATAAAAGTGGAAAAGGCCAGGCCCAGGTCGCGGTCCCTGGTATAGGCCGTACCCAACAGGCCGGTAATCCAGGGCCGGAACTCGGTCTCCGGGGAGATTTCCTGAAAGCGGGTGAGCAGGGCCTCAACCTCCGGGCCGACCTCAACCTGACAGAGCGGGCGGTTGTTTATCGCTTCCGCGGGGACTGACAGGGATTCGAGCTCGTTGTTCAGGTTCGGCAGGCTCAGAGAAGCTGCCTCGGCCAGGTCGTGGTCCTCGCTGGCGTTCCAGAATACGGGCAGCACCGGCACGCCCAGGGCCTGTTCGGCGTAGGCCGCCATCCGGATGGCGGTCAGGCATTTGTAAATGATGTACAGCGGCCCGCCGAACAACACAGGCTGCTGGCCGGTAGTGGTAATGAAGCCCCGCTTTTCGAGGAAGCCAGCGATTCGCCTGCCGCCATTTTTGACCAGGGCGAAAGTGCGCTGGGAAGACAGCACGGCGGCCGCGCGCTGACGGTCCAGGCGCCGGTCCACCTCAGCGGCCCGTTTTTCCAGCCGGTCCGAGGCCGCGAAATGCCCCCCGTAAAACCGGCAGGCCTCCGGTGTGGCGGCCAGGTATTCCTCCAGCAGGCGGTTGCCTTCAAGCCGTCCGGTGATAAATTTCAGATTGAGATCAGTCACTGTCGCGCCCCTGTCAAAATAAGCCTGGGAGAATCCGGCCCGTACTCTCCTCCTTCGTAATCGCCATAAGCTTTCTCGACCTCCAGGTTCGATTCAGCAAGCATCCACTCCAGCTCCTCCCGGTTATAAAGCCGGACAGACTCCACCCAGCTATCGCGGCCCTGCGGACCTTCCACCAGGATGGTTTTATCGACCCGCAGGCCATCCGGGCTGATCCTGCGGCTCTGGGTGACCGCAAGTCCATCCTGCTCGAAACTGTCCTCTTCCACCAGCTCACGGATTACATGGTTCCGGTTGAGATAGTCGATCACGAACCTGCCGCCGCGCCGCAGAGCGCAGGAGATTGCCTCCAGGGTCCGGCGGTTTTCTATATCCTCGCGGAAATAACCGAAGCTGGTGAACATGTTGATAGCCAGGTCGAAAGCCCCGCGGAACGGCACCTCGCGCATGTCGGCCCGCACGAGCCAGACCCTTCCCGGAAGCTCCGGCCGGCGGGCGAGTTTTTCAGCCCCCAGCGCCAGCAATTCCCCGCTCAGATCCACCCCGGCCACTTCATGCCCCAGTCCAGCCAGCAGCACGCTGTAGCGGCCCTGGCCGCAGCAGAGATCGAGAACCCGCAGCGGCCGCCCGCCTGACGCTTCGAGCAGCGGCCGGTAAACTCTCTCGATAAGTTTCAGCGCTTTCCCGGCCTCTTTTTCATCCCGATGGCTGTAAACATCCAGATAGGCGCTGCCGAAAGCTTTTTTGTACCAGGCCATGAGCCGTCAATTCCCTTGTGCCGTAAAGTAATGTTCAATTATCATTATTTAATTAAAGATTGAGACACATACTATTTAACACGGCGATGTAACATTTGAATATTCAAGCATTTGTAGGGGCGCGTTTGAAACCCGCCCCTACCGTGCCTGAAAACAACCAGCCGCACAGAATATATATTTCAAAATGCTTTTTAACTGATATAATCTCTCCGCCTTCAAGCGCCTGCCGTGCTGCTTACCGGCCAGGCTGTCAGGCCGGGGAAAGCGGGCCATCGCGCAGCGCCGGTATAATGCAGGTGGCTCCGGCAGCGGCAGTCCGAGGACCCGAATCCCGGGACCAACACCCTGGCGCCCTGCAGACTGCCCGCCGCCCGGTTAAGCTCGCATTCCATCCGCGCCATAAGGAGCAGAACGCGGAACTGCTTATCCCCGGCCAGCGGCGACAGGTAATCCACGTGCCATCGGCATTTGCCTTCCGGGCAGCCTTCGAGGTGCCTCCGCAGGCGTGGCTCCAGGCTGGCCAAGGCGCTGCCGGTGTAAAGGTAATACCCGGCCGGGAAGGTGAATGCGCCTAGCCTGCCGACCTGCAGTAATATCTTCCTGGGCAGGCGGAATCGGAAAAGATAAGTCCCTTTTAAAGGTTTATTTATGATATGGCTCTCCGCGCAATATCGTGTTCGCCCGGTAGAGCTGTTCGAGCAGGATCAAACGGGCCATTTCATGGGTAAAGGTAAGTTTTGAGAGAGAAATCGCCCGCCGGCAGCTTTTCACCAGCTCCGGCTTCAACCCCAGGTGTCCGCCCACAAGGAAAGCCAGCTCTTTAAGGCCCTGGTCCTGTATTCGGCCTAGAAATGCGGCCAGGGCCTGGGAGTCGAGCTCATCGCCTTCCCGGTCCAGCGCAACTGTATAGGCCGCCTCAGTCAAACGCGCGCGCAGTCTTTCGGCTTCCTTTTCCAGGATGTGCGCTGGTTCCCTGCCGCCAGGCTCTTCCCGGACCTCTTCGATTATCATCTTATGGCCGTAGCGGCTCACGCGCTCAGCGTACTCTCCGCAAAGCTCCGCCAGGGCAGGCTCGCGAACCTTACCGATCGCCAGAATGCGTATGGTCAAACTCAAATTCACCTGAAAAAAGAGAAAAGGCACCTTCCGCCCCGGAGTGAAAACATTACCGGGATGGTCTCACAAGGCGCCGGGCGAAATATTCCGGGAGACAAAGGGAACTTTTCGGTTTGATTCCGGTAGATACACATAATCAATAGTATTGCCCGGCACGGATATTGAAAATTAATTTAAGCCTGCCGAATAAGCGCGTCAACACCTCATTTGGTTTGACTTTAAGATTACCGGCAAGTATTATAAAAGCAGTAAGTTGGAAATTCCGGCAACCTAAGGGGCTATCGTTTAATGGCTTACTTTTTCCCCTCTAATGGCGCGCTTAAGGCTAAAATCCGGCTGGCCGCATTTGCCCTGGCACTCGTGCTGCCCGCCGGCGAGCTTTTTGCCAAGGCCAAAATCAACTTCTTCACCGATATCAACGCTGCCTGGCTGATCGATAAAGCCGGTTACTCCAGGACCGCCTCGGTCAACCCCCTGATTAAAGTCCCCCTCGAATTGGCCTGGAAGGACCGCGCCGGCCGCTCGATCGGCTCGACTCCCAGCGCCGCCGATGAATTTATCTTCGTTTCCACCCGTGACAGGCGGATCATTGTCCTGGAGCGCAACAGCGGCGGCAAAATTGCCAAACGCACATACAAGGGCGGGTTCGGCGGTTCGGTGCTGATCCAGGGCACGAAGATGTATTTCAACACCCGGGCCCCGGATGGCAAGGTTTACTGCACTGAAATCAACAGCAAACACAAGAACATCGAGCGGAATATCGGCCCGGCGGTGGTCTCGCCGATTATCGACCAGGACCGGATGTTCCTGTTTAATCAATACGGCAAAATTTACAGCATGAATACCGATATCGGCTTCCGGAACTGGCAAAGCCAGATCCAGGGAAATATCGAGTATGCGCCGGTCTATCAGGACCCTTATCTTTTCATCCCGACCATCCTCGGGAAAATTTACAAACTGGACTCGACCACCGGTTTGCAGGTCTGCCAGGCCTCCCTGGGCAGCTATCTGTTCAGTGATCTGTGCTCGGATGGCTTCTATCTTTACTGCTCTAAATCCGATGGCGAGGTTTTCTGCCTGGAGCCGGACAGCCTGAAGAAAGAATGGTCCGTGAAACTGGACCGGCCTTTATTTTCCGGACCGGTATTTTCCGACAGCTCGCTGTTTATCTGCGCCAGGGATGGCTGGCTGATCAAGCTCTCGGCGGAGGATGGTTCGGTGCTCTGGCAGTCCAGGCTGGAGGGAATTACAGTAGCGCCGCCCAGCCTGACCGGCGAATATGCTTTTACCGGGACGAAAAGCGGTGAGCTGGCGGCCTGGGACAGTCACAGCGGAGAGAAGCTCTGGAGCCAGAAGATCGATGAGGGCATCAGCGCTTCGCCGCTGATCTACCGGGATTTCGTGTATTACTGCTCGGATAGAGGCACGGTGTATGCTTTTCACGCTAAATGAATCCGTCGTCCGAAAATATATTGTGTTTCTGGCCTTCTTCCTGATCTGGCGCTCCACCAGTCCCCTCCGCGCCGAGGATGAACCGGCCAGGCTCAGCGTGGTGACCATGCCGGGTGTGATCCTGCTGGATAATGACACCCTGGCGGTCCAGGACACCCTGGAGATCGAGATCACCCCAGGCGAGCACGTGCTGAATTTCTACCCCTTTCATACCGCGGATGTCTGGCTTCCCCGCTACCTCATCTATCCTTTTAAAATCGGCGCCGCCGGACACCGGACCATCGACCTGACCCGCAACGAGCTGCTCCTTATCCGCTCCGAGCCGGATGCCGCCATCCTCCAATACCGGGGGCGCTATCTGGGACGGACTCCCGGCCAATTCTTCCTCCTCACCGGCACCGATGACTCGGTAATGGTCCGAGCCCCGGGTTTCCAGACTGTGCCGCTGCATTTCGACCGTCTGAAAGAGTCCGGCAATGAGCTGTTTGTCAGCCTCGAGCCCCAGATCATAAATGAAGGCCCGGAGGAGGAGCTGCAGGTCTTTCAGTACCGGTCCCCGATCAGGAAACTGATGACCCCGGAGCTGGTGCTGAGCTTTACGGCCGGCATCGCCCTGGTAGCCAGCGGCGTCCATTTTAACAAGGAAGCGGACCGCCATTACGACCGGTACCTGAGACTGCTAGGCACCCGGGCCAGGGAAGACGCCTATTCAAAGATGCGCCGCAATGACCGACTTTCCAAGGTGACTATTATCACCGGCGACATCTCGTTCGGCTATTTCGGTTATATCCTGATCCGCCGCTTCGTCCTGCCCGAGCGCCATAACTCGACCGGAGAAAGCAGCGGACTATCTTTGAAAATCTCCGGTCACCGGGCGGGGCTGGCCTTTAAGTTTTGAGCCTTGTATCTGTCTGCTTGAAAGGATACCGCTGTTGATTCGTCACTCTCAGCTATTTTCAGGCTTCAATCCCGCACTGCCCGCGCTGGCGCTTTTTATAACCCTGCTCGCCTGCTCGGACCGCCCGCGGTCCAACCCCCTGGACCCGCAGAATACGGATAGCAATAATGCCAATGCCGGATTCAATGCTCTGGCCGGCAATGAACAGGTTCTTCTGCACTGGGATCAGCTTACTTTCGAGGACCTCCGGGGAATCCGCGTGCAGCGGGCCGTCGAGGGCAGCGGCGACACATTGACTTTGACCGACAGCTCGCTTTCCGCTAAATCGACATTTTTCCTCGATAACAGCGCCGAGAACGGCACCACCTATTCCTACAACTTGCAGTTCATGCTCAACGGCAGCTCCGAGCGGCCGAAAAGCAAGCCGGACCTGGCCACTCCTGGAGAGGTGTTCGGCTGGCTGGAGCTGGTCGATTACGGCGAGGTAGTGCTGATGACTCCGGATTTCAGAGATGAAATCACCAGCCTGAATGTTTCCTTCCCGGGTATCATCGATATCCAGGTCGGACCTGCGGTCTGGGTCCTGGACGGCTCATCGGGCCAGATCAACCGTTACAGCTTGAACGGCGAGGCGCTGGACGAGGGTGCCATCTTGAACTCGGTCAGAGCCTTTCGCTTCAACCAGCAGGATTTTACAGCCTGGGTGGCTGTGGATGGGGACAATGGGATTGTCTATCATTTTTCCTCCAGCGGCGAGCTCCTTTCTTCGTTCAACACTAACCTTCCGGTCACCTGGCTAGCCCTGGAATACCTTCGGGGACAAATCTGGGTAGGATCGTCCAGCCAGGCCGTGGCCCGGTTCGATCCGATTGTCGGAAATATCGTCCAGTTTACCGATCCGGAATTTGTCAGCCCGCAGGTAGTTGTAGTAGGGCAGAATTCAACTCTGGCTTATATCCTGGATTCCGGCGCGCGAAAGGTATTTCAGGTGGACAACAGCGGAGTGGCCTGGAAACTGGGCGGCTTCAGCAATCCATCGGATATTGCGGTCGATATCAACGGGGATTTCTGCTGGGTCACCGATCCGGACGCCGACAAACTTTTCGAAATAGACCGGCACGGTAAAATAACCGCTCAGGTTACCGGCCTCGGCAAACCGCATCGTTTGATCTACGATAACCGCAACAGCACCCTCTATGTCACCGGCACGACAGGCGAAATAACGAATCTGAGCCCGGGCGGTGTCATCAACTGGCAGGTCAAGAACCCTTATCAGCCCGGCCGCATTGCCCTTCAGTTTGCCAACTGATTCTATCCCTTCAGCGCAGTCGATTGAGCCAGGCGCAGACCAGAGGATAAATCCGGTTGCGCTTCTCCCCCAGTTCTTCGGCCGCCAGCACGGTCAAGCTTCTCGCTCCGCGCGCGCGGGCCTCCGTCACACCGTCCAGGAATTTTTCCAGGCGTCCGGCCAGATCGGCCCCTGCGTTCTCGCTTTCCACGGTACTCTTGCCCCGGCCTTCGACAATCAGCACGATCTCGCCTTTCAGCGTTTCGCGCGTCTCAAGCCCGCGCTCGATCTCGGTGAGCGTGCCCCGGATAAATTCCTCGTGGATCTTGGTAAGCTCGCGGCAGATCGCCGCGCGGCGCTGGCCCAGACAGCCCCGGATGACCGGCAGGACCGCCTTGATCCGGCGCGCCGGACAATAAAACACCAGCGAGCCTTTAAGCGTGGACAACTCCCGAAGAAGATTTTCGAGGGCTTTCTGGCGCGCGGGGACAAAGCCGGCGAAGTAAAAGCTGTCGGTGGGCAGTCCGGCTGCGCAAAGGGAGGCGGTCAGGGCTGAGGGGCCGGGTACCGGCACTACCTGCAGGCCCTGCTCCAGGGCCAGGCTGACCACCCGATATCCCGGGTCGGAAATCCCGGGCGTACCTGCATCGGATATCAGCGCGACCTCCAGGCCGGAATGCAGCAGCGAGGCGACCTGGGCCGCGGCGGCTTGTTCGTTGTGTTCGTGGCAGCTGATCAGGCGGGCTTTAATTCCATAGCGGGCCAGCAGCCGGGCGCTGTGGCGGGTATCCTCGCAGGCAATCACCGGGACCCGTCTGAGGAGCTCCACCGCCCGGAACGTAATGTCCTCCAAGTTGCCCAGCGGGGTGCCGACAATATAGAGACAGGCGGGTGAGGCTGCGGATCGGTTCATCTGGCCCGGCTCAGAAATTGGTAATGATGCGGCTCTGAGCGCCGTCGCGGATTCCTTCCGAGATCCTCTGATTGACCTTGTCCATCAGCTTGAGGTAATTCTCCTGGCTGGCGATCAGCGCTTTGATCATCGACTTTCCCTGCACTTCCTGCAGTTGTCGCGTATAGGCGGCTTTCATTTCCTCGCTGATATCGCGGCCCTGTTTCTGCGCCTCCATGACCTCCTGCTCGCAGGCTTTCAGGTTCTGCAGCAGACGGGAGGTTTCCTCATCCTGATCCACATCCTTGGCGCACTGGCTGTAATATTTGTATTCCGGGGTCTGAGCGATCAGACGGCCCAGTTCTCTGGCGGAGCTATCTACATCCATTACATTCTCCAGGGCTTGGATTAAGCATGCCCGCTCCGCGCAGCGATCATTAGAAATATATCGGCTTCCAATTACGGGCAGGCGCTACGAATTGTCGTTCTGAACAGGAATAAGCAATTCAATAGTATCCAGATTAATTCCTTGTATAATACCGTCACACGCAGGCAATGTCAATACCGCGCCAAATTCCTTGTGGACAACCCGCTTAATTCAATCCGGCAAAGCCTTAAGGCACTCGCGGCCGGAGTCTAAGATTCAGCTTGATTTTCGTAATTCATATGAACGATAAATTATTTTAAACTATTACTTTAAATCAGCCTGTATTTTATCATATAATTTAAAAAGTTAGGCTCCACATAATTTAGCTTCTACTTTCAAATTCGGGTCATTAAAAGAAGCCCGGATAAAGCCGAGTGGCTCAAATCACTCCTGTGCTCAATCCCCCGGAGAATATCCGTAAGCTGGGTGGTTCCTTATGCCGCAAAATCCGCCGCTCTAGTTCATTCTGACAGCCAGGGCCGGGCATTTGAGGGCCGCTGTTGACAAGCGTCAGGTCAAAAACTAAATTTAAGGGGTCTGCCAAATTGTCATAACTCTAAATTATTCGCTGGAATTTTTTCGTATGCCGAAGCCGGACTACCGGATATATGTCACCGATAACGACGCCGAGGCCGCCTCGCGGGTGCTCGGCAGCTTGAGCGCCAGGGGAATGCTGGCCGAAATAACCGTGCATCCGCCGCGAATCGCCGGCATTATCTCGGACAGCGAGATTGTGACGCTGGTGATTATCACCGGGGGGGTGCACGAGAACAGCACCCTGCGCTTCCTGGAGGGGATCAAGCAAGCGCCGGCCAGCCTGGGCGTAATCTGCCTGGTCGAGCCGACCGAGCCGGGGAAGCTTAATTATTTCGATTCACTGGGGGTGGATGAGGTTTTCGAGAAACCGGTGGAGGGCGATGAGGTGGCCCAGGCGGTGGCCCGCCTGCTGGAGCGCAACCGCCTGATCGACAGCGTAAAGATTATCGGCCGCACCCCGCCGATGCGCGAGATGATCGAACGGGTGGCCCAGTACTCGCAGGTCCAATCGACTGTGCTGATCTACGGCGAAAGCGGCACCGGCAAGGAGCTGGTGGCTCAGGCCATCCACCGGCTCAGCGCCAGGCGCCATAAGATTTTTATCGCGGTCAACTGCGGGGCGATCGCCGAGGGCGTGCTGGAGAGCGAGCTGTTCGGCCACGAAAAGGGCTCGTTCACCGGGGCCACCGCCCTGCGCAAGGGGCATTTCGAGATCGCCGAGGGCGGCACGATATTCCTGGATGAAGTCGGCGAGATGCCGTTGGCTCTGCAGGTCAAGCTGCTGCGGGTACTCGAGGAAAAAGAATTCATGCGGGTCGGCGGGAGCAACAAGATCCGGGTCGATGTGCGCATGCTGGCGGCGACAAACAAGGACCTCGAATTCGAGGTCGAGCGCGGCAATTTCCGGAGGGACCTCTATTACCGCCTCAAGGTGCTTTCGATCTACATTCCTCCCCTGCGGGAGCGGCGGGAGGACATTCCGCTCCTGATGAATTACTTTATCGAGCAGTTCTGCCGCGAAAACAACAAGACTTTCGCCGGGATCGACCCCGAGGCCCTGGAAATCCTGAAGAACTACGACTGGCCGGGCAATGTGCGCGAGCTGCGCAACCTGGCCGAGTCAATGGTAGTGCTCAGCCTGGGCAGCCGCATCCGGGCCAGGGACATCCCGGACCAGATCTATCGCCGGGGCAGCCCGGAGCGCCTTCTGCCGATCCCCCTGCCCCATGCCGCGGGACAGGAAAGGACTGTCGAGGATTCCGCGGGGATCGGCCTGCTGTACCAGATGATGTTTAACCTCCAGAAGGAGGTGCACGAGATCCGGCAGCTTTTGTCCGACACGCGCAATTTTCCCTCTCCGGCGGCTTATCCCGCGGGCGCGGAAAGCGGCCGGGGCCCTGAGATCGTGCGGGCCCGCGCTACCCCTCGTCCGGCCTACCCGGCCAATGATATCTCGGAATACGGCGAGGTGCAGTTCGCGGACAGCGAGGAGCCGGCGCGGAAGGCCCAGACCATGCAGGAGATCGAGCGCAACGCAATCGCCCGGGTGCTGGCCGGGGTGG
>MFIX01000113.1:11105-12540 GCA_001780825.1 Candidatus Glassbacteria bacterium RIFCSPLOWO2_12_FULL_58_11
CGGCGCAAGGCCGCGAGAATCCTCAATATCGGCGAGAGGACTCTTTACAGGAAAATCGATGAGTATGGGTTGAAGTAAAGCGGATAGACTTTAGTAACCAAGGTAATCGCAACAAGATAAAGTAAATATTATCGCCGGCAAGAGAATTTGGAGTCTTTTAAGAACAGGAAGTGGAATGATGGGCCGGATAAAGGTAGAGAAAAAGGAAGTTGCGGCATTCTGCAAAAGATATCGTATTCGGAGTTTTGCGTTTTACGGTTCGGTGCTGCGCGAGGATTTCGGCCCCGGCAGCGACGTGGATGTGCTGGTGGAATTCGAACCGGGGGCCGCTCCCGGCCTTTTCAGCATTGCGCGGATGGAGCGGGAATTGACTCGCTTGTTCGAAGGACACAAAATTGACTTGCGCACACCGGAGGATTTGAGCCGCTATTTCCGCGACAGCGTTCTAAATGAAGCCGAGGTGCTGTATGCACAGAAATGACGTTATTCGCCTGCGGCATATTCTGGACGCGGCACACGAGGCCATGTCATTCACGCATGGCCGGACCCGTAAAGATTTGGATATCGACCGCATGTTGGTATTATCGCTGGTCAAGGATATCGAGATCATTGGCGAAGCGGCCTGCCAAATCCTGGAAAATGTACGAGACCAACTGGAGGGCGTACCGTGGAAGACATTATCGGTATACGTCACCGTCTCGTGCATGCCTACTTTGACATCAATCTTGATATCCTTTGGCGAACCATGCAGGATGACCTTCCCGCTTTAGTCGCCCTCTTGGAACCCTTCGTACCCACTGAGGAGCTGTAATTTCTGTACTATGATTCGAAAAAATGATAATTGATGCATAGCCTTCCAAAAATTTATGCTATGGTTTTAAAAAGCATTGATGAAGTAATCCGCTACTCAGGCAAGTTCAGCCTCAACAGTGTATCTTCAGCCCATCGAAAGCGTTCGACAAGTCCACCTTGAAACTCAGGGATTCCAGAATCTGGCGGTGCAGGCTGAGCTTGCCCATCAGGAAATCATCATCGTGCATCGGGTCGTGATGCGCGACAATCCACTTGCGGATCCCCGCCAGCCCGGCCAGCACTGAGGCATTGGAGACCGAGGAGTGCCCCCAGCCGATCTTGCTCCGGTACTCCTCATTGGTGTACTGAGCCTCACCGATAAAAAGGTCCACGCCGCTCAGGAATTCAACGATCTTGATAAACGGCGTGATCAAGGTATTGTCTTTCATGGCCCGCGCCGGATCGCCGAGATAGCCCATCAGGAACTCGTTGTCGCTGATGTAGCCCACAGTCTTATGATGCATTTCGATCTTGAAACCCAGGGTCGCTCCAGGGTGGTGCGTAAAAATCCAGTGGACCCGCATACCGCCTATTTCGACCGGGTTTTCGCTCAACTGGATAAATTGGATAGCGGCCCGCATGT
>MFIX01000114.1:0-7818 GCA_001780825.1 Candidatus Glassbacteria bacterium RIFCSPLOWO2_12_FULL_58_11
TTCAGGCGGGAGGTCGAGTTGAGCTGGATCAAAGACATAATCGATCCGAAAATGCGTTCCTGGGAGGAGTTTTACCGCAACCGCTGGCAGTATGACAAAAAAGTGAGAAGTACCCACGGAGTCAACTGCACGGGCGGATGCAGCTGGGATATTTACGTCAAGGATGGGATCGTTACCTGGGAATTGCAGGCTCTGGACTATCCCCTGCTCGAGGATGGGCTCCCTCCATATGAACCCCGCGGCTGCCAGCGGGGAATCTCCTTTTCCTGGTATCTCTACAGCCCGATCCGGGTCAAATATCCCTACCTGCGCGGCGCCTTGATGGATTTATGGCGCCAGGCCAGAAAACAGTACAGCGACCCGGTCGAAGCCTGGAAATCAATTGTGGAGGATAAAGAGTCCAGGGCCAGATATCAGCGCGCCCGCGGCAAAGGAGGATTCCGCCGGGCCTCCTGGGAGGAGGTTCTGGAGATCATCAGCGCCTCTCTGATCCATACGATAAAAAAATATGGCGCGGACAGGATATACGGATTTTCTCCCATCCCGGCCATGTCATTCTTGAGCTACGCCGCCGGTTCCCGCTTCCTGCAGCTCTTGGGCGGGGTGAACCTGAGTTTCTACGACTGGTACAGCGATCTTCCTCCGGCCTCTCCCGAGGTTTGGGGGGAACAGACTGATGTCTGTGAGAGCGCCGACTGGTTCAACTCCAAATTTATCGCGGTGATGGGTTCGAATCTGAACATGACCCGGACTCCGGATACGCATTTTGCTGCCGAAGCCCGGCACAACGGTACGAAACTGGTGGTTTTTTCGCCGGATTTCAGCCAGGTGGCCAAGTACAGCGACCAGTGGGTGCCGGTACATGCCGGCCAGGACGGCGCTTTCTGGATGGCGGTCAACCACGTCATACTCAAGGAGTTCTACCTCGACCGCCAGGTGCCCTATTTCACCGGCTATATTAAACAGTACACCGACTCACCTTTCCTGGTCGAGATCCTGAAAAAAGACTCAGGATGGGAAACCGGCCGCTTCCTGCGGGTCAACCGACTCGAGCCATACCGCAAAGAGGAGCGCGGCGACTGGAAGTTCCTGGTCTGGGATACCCTCTCAAACCGTCCCAGGATGCTGGGCGGCACGATCGGCCACCGCTGGCAGTCACAACCCGGCCAGTGGAATTTGGAGCTCAAGGACCCCACGGATGGCTCGCCGGTGGACCCCGCATTGTCCTTTATGGGGACTGCTGATGAAATCCTTAACGTGAATTTCTCCGATTTCAGCGCCGGCCGGACCATGGCCCGCGGCGTGCCGGTCAGGTACGTGGAAACCGTGGAAGGACGCGTGGCGGTGGCCACGAATTTCGACGTGCTCATGGCGCAATTTGGTGTGGGGCGCGGCTTGCCCGGCGAATATCCGGAGGATTACGACGCTGAGAGCGCCCCCTATACCCCGGCCTGGCAGGAAAAGTGGACCGGAGTAGGCCGCAACACGGTCTGCAAGTTCGCCCGTGAGTGGGCCGGCACCGCGCTGAGAACCGAAGGCAAGTGCATGGTGATTATCGGGGCCGGGATAAACCACTGGTACCACAACGACCTGATCTACCGTTCAGCGATAACCGCGCTGATGCTCTGCGGCTGTGTGGGCAAAAACGGAGGCGGGTTGAATCATTACGTGGGCCAGGAAAAACTGGGGCCGGTGGATTCCTGGAACACCATCGCTTTCGGCCGGGACTGGATAAAAACCCCCCGCCTTCAGAACGCCCCCTCCTGGCACTATGTCCACAGCGACCAGTGGCGCTACGAGGGCGAGTTTAAGGCTTACAACCCGGTACCCGCAAACGATTTTACCTCCGGCCATGCTATCGACATGCAAACCCGGGCGGTCCGTTGCGGCTGGCTCCCCTTTTATCCCCAGTTCAACCGGAACAACCATGACTTAGTCCGGGAGGCCAGAGCCAATGGCGCCGGGAGTGAGGAAGAGGTGGTGCGCCACGTGGTAGAGAAAATAAAGTCCGGGGAGCTTGAGCTGGCGGTACACGACCCGGACGCCGAGGAGAACTGGCCCAGAGTCTGGTTCATCTGGCGCGGGAATGCGCTCATGTCCAGCGCCAAGGGGCACGAGTATTTCCTCAAACATTACCTCGGAACTCATCACAACTGCATTTCGGATGAGCAAACGGCTAGAGATGTGGTGCGGGATGTAAAGTGGCACGAGAAAGCGCCGGAAGGGAAGTTGGACCTGGTGGTGGACCTCAATTTCCGCATGGACACCTCGGCCCTCTATTCGGACATAGTTCTGCCGGCGGCGACCTGGTACGAGAAGGCCGATCTGAACTCCACCGACTTGCATTCCTTCATCCATCCGCTTTCGGCGGCTGTGCCGCCCTCCTGGGAGTCCCGCAGCGACTGGGATATTTTCCGCGGGCTCGCTGAAAAGTTCAGTGAGCTGGCCGTCAAACACCTGCCGGATCCGGTGCCCGACCTGGTTACTCGGCCCTTAAGCCACGACACTCCGGATGAGTGCGCTCAGAGCTCGATCCGGGATTGGGGCAAGGGAGAATGCGAACCGGTACCCGGCAAGACCATGATGCATTTGTCGTCGGTCGAGCGCTCTTATCCGGACATCTATCGGAAATTCATCTCTTTCGGCCCGCTGGCGCGTGAGAACGGTCTCGGAGCGCACGGCGTGCAATATGAGATCAGAGATATCTACGACCGCTTCCTGGAGTCCCCGGCCCGGCCCTCGGAAAGCTGGAACGGAAAGCGATACCCATCTCTCCGGGAAGCTGAGAGTGCGGCGAATGTGATCCTTTATTTTTCTACTCTTTCAAATGGCGAGCTGGCCTGGCAGGCTTATCAAAACATGGAGAAAAAAGTCGGCCTGCCCCTGGCGGACCTGGCCCAGGAAAACCGCGGCACGCTCTATACCTACAAGGACCTGCAGGCCCAGCCCAAGAGATTCATCAACAGCCCGATCTGGTCCGGTTTGATCAACAAGGGCCGCGCCTACTCCGGGTTCACCTACAACTACGACCGCAAGGTTCCCTGGCGCACCCTGACCGGCCGTCAGCATTTCTACCTGGACCACGAGGGCTTTATCCTGTTCGGCGAGCACCTGCCGACTTTCAAGCCGCAGCCCTCGCCGGAACAGTTCGGCGATCTGAATAAAAGCAAGCTCGAAAATAACATGAAAATGCTCAACTATCTAACGCCGCACGGGAAATGGCATATCCACAGCACTTATTTCGACAACCATCGCATGCTCACACTTTCCCGGGGTATCGAGCCGTTCTGGATCAATGACCGAGATGCAGCGGAGATCGGGATAGTGGATAACGATTGGGTTGAAGTTTCCAACGACAATGGCGTGGTGGTAACCCGGGCCGCGGTCAGCGCCCGGATACCGCCCGGAGTGTGCATTCTCTATCATTCACCCGAGCGGACTATTTCGGTGCCGAAATCTCCCCTGCGGAATTTCCGCCGGGCCGGCGGTCACAACAGCCTCACCCGGGTTAGGCTGAAGCCGTCCCTGATGCTTGGTGGTTACGCCCAGATGACTTTCCATTTCAATTACTGGGGCCCGACCGGCGTGAACCGGGACACCCATATACTGGTCCGGAAGCTGGAGAAAAAAGAAATCCGCTGGTAAGCGGGGCGGACAGTGCGTTTACGGGACTTACCCTCTGAAGAGGATAGAGAGTGATGGACGTGCGACTTCAGATGTCAATGGTGTTTCACCTGGACAAGTGCATCGGCTGCCACACCTGCTCGATCGCCTGCAAGAACGTCTGGACAGACCGGGAAGGCACCGAATACATGTGGTGGAACAACGTGGAAACCAAACCCGGTACCGGATATCCGACCCTCTGGGAGAACCAGGACAAGTACCGGGGCGGCTGGGAAAAGGGCAATGGAAAGCTGAAACTGAAAGCTACTAGTAAGGTCAAGGGGCTGCTCAATATTTTCCACCAGCCGCACCTGCCGACCATTGACGATTACTACGAGCCGTTCAGCTACCGCTACAAGGACCTGTTCGATTCGCCCGAGGGCGCCGACCAGCCCACGGCCCGGCCGATCTCGATGATCACCGGCAGGCCCATGGACATCGAGGCCGGCCCGAACTGGGATGATGACCTGGGGGGCTCGCCGGTATACGCGGCCAACGACCCGAATTTCAAGGACATTACCGAGGAGGAGAAGCAGCAGCTTTTCGAGCTGGAGCGGCTGGTATTTTTCTACATCCCCCGTATCTGCAACCACTGCCTGAACCCGGCCTGCGTGGCCTCCTGCCCCTCAGGGGCGCTCTACAAGCGGGGCGAAGATGGTATCGTATTAGTAAATCAGCAAGTTTGCCGGGGCTGGCGGTACTGTATATCAGCCTGCCCATACAAGAAAGTTTACTACAACTGGAAAACCGGCAAATCGGAAAAATGCATACTCTGCTTTCCGCGGCTCGAAACCGGGCAGGCTCCGGCCTGTTTCCATTCCTGCGTGGGCCGAATCCGCTACCTGGGCTGTTTGTTCTACGATGCCGACAGACTGGTGGAATCCCTCCAGGCTGATGACTTGGACCTGGTGGAAGCCCAGCGCGGCATAATCCTCGACCCCTTTGACGAGCAGGTGATCGCCGGCGCCCGGCTCAACGGCATGGAAGATAACGTGATCAGGGCCGCCCAGAACTCACCGGTCTACAAGTACGTCAAGCTCTGGAAGCTGGCTCTCCCGCTGCATTCGGAATTCAGAACCTTTCCGATGCTCTTCTACGTTCCGCCCATGCTGCCGATTATGGGAGCGCTCAAGGGCCAGACTTACGAAACTGCCGACGAGGAATTTTTCACGGCTGTTGAAAAAGCCCGGGTGCCGATCAAATACCTGGCAAGCATTTTTTCCGCGGGCAACGAGGGGAAAGTGCTGGAATCGCTGAAAAAACAGTTTGTAGTCAGGCAATACAAGCGGAGTGAATCCGTAAATGACCTGGACCCCGAGCAGGTCCGCCGGATGCTTGACGAAGCCGGCTGCACGCCCGAGGAGGCCGAGGAGATCTATCGCCTGACCTCGCTGCCTTCCGAGACCGAGCGTTACGTTTTCCCGCCCTCGCATCGCGAGCAGGCCATCGAAATGCTGCAGCCGGACACCTGGGGCGCCAAAGGCATGGCCGGGTTCGGGTTCCGGGAAAAACCGGTGCGCGGGGAGTAAGCTGATCTGCCAGCCATAAATCTTGGGAACAATACATACCGGGATTATCGATCATGAAAGCATACGAGAGTCTTGCCGCGGTAATGGGATACCCGCAAGCCGATATCTCCGGAAAGGTGACGGCCTGCCTGAATTTGCTCCGTGACCAGTACCGGGAAGCCAATTCAAGGCTTGAAAGTTTTGAAAAATATATCATTTCGACCGAGCTGGATAGTCTCAGGGAGCTTTATACCGTGACTTTCGATCTGAATCCGGTCTGCACGCTGGATGTGGGTTACCACGTGTTCGGTGAAAGTTACAAACGCGG
Source organism: Candidatus Glassbacteria bacterium RIFCSPLOWO2_12_FULL_58_11 (assembly GCA_001780825.1). Lineage (GTDB taxonomy): Bacteria > Gemmatimonadota > Glassbacteria > GWA2-58-10 > GWA2-58-10 > GWA2-58-10. The sequence continues at coordinate 5,500 of MFIX01000114.1, forward strand.
GGCTTTCCTCGCCGGCCTTCAGCGTAGCTTGCGCGAGCATGGCCTGGAAGCCGGCACCGAGTTGCCGGACCACCTGACCGTGGTTCTCAGGCTACTGGCCCGGATTGAATCCGGCGAGGACAGAAGTGCGCTGGTCGAGTTGATACTCGTGCCGGCCCTGGCGCGGATGAAAAAGGCTTTCGAGGGCGGCGACAATCCCTATGCCGAGGTAATCCGGGCGGTTGATCTGGTCATCCGTCAGGACCATGATATTGAGGAACCGGAGGCAACTGTCACGCAAGCTGATTTATCCTTTTTCGGAGAGCGGTTCACCTCGCAGGGCTGCCCGGATGGGGGCTCGGACAGGGAATCCGGGCCGCCGGGTTGTCCCCTGGACGGGCACTGCCCCGGCGAATGAGCTGTAAGCGGCCATGGCCGGAATTTTTCATAATCAAATTATTGATGGTTTCATAAAAAGTCCGATTTCGGATAGCAAAGTAAAAAGCTCCAGTTGCGAGGCGGGCAAAGATCGAGGAATGAGGCGTACTTAAAGGTACGCCGCAGTGATGAGAGCTGCCGCCCAACGCTGCAGATGAACTTATTACGAAGCTATCAAATAATTCAGACGAGGCTGCCGATATGCATGATACTTTGCTTTTCATTTACTACCCGTACGTTGCCTTTATCCTGGCCGTGGTGATCTCTTTCATGCGTTACGTCGGACGGGGGTTCAGCTATTCCAGCCTGTCTTCGCAGTTCCTGGAAAACCGAAATTTGTTTTACGGCTCCGTACCCTGGCACTATGGAATTATCGCGGTCCTGACCGGCCACCTGGTGGTGTTTTTTATTCCGGGCAGCCTGCTGGAGTTTAACCGGGTTCCCTGGCGGCTTTACGCGCTCGAGCTCACGGGCTTGACACTGGCTCTGTTCGCCCTGGTGGGCCTGCTCAACCTGATTGTCCGCCGTCTCGGCAATGCGCGCATCCGGGCGGTAACCTCACCGATGGACCTGATCCTGCTGGCCCTTCTTCTGCTCCAGGTCGGCTTGGGAGTCGAAACCGCGATATTTTATCGCTGGGGGTCCTCCTGGTACGCAGTCTCCGCCGTACCCTACCTGCGTTCCCTGGTCCTGCTGCATCCGGATATCACTCAGGTCGCGGTCTGGCCGCTGACGATTAAACTCCATGTAATTGGGGCCTTTACGCTGGTTGCGATATTTCCCTTCACCAGGCTGGTGCATCTGCTGGTGCTGCCGCTGCACTATCTCTGGCGGCCCTATCAGAAAGTGGTCTGGAACTGGGACCGGCGCAGGTCGCAGAAAGCTTGAGCGGCGGAGCTTTGAAATCGCAGGATGGATAAGGGAATGATTGATCTTTCTTCAGAAAAACTCATGGTCCGCGGAACGCCGGTTCGGACTCTGATCGGGTGCACCCTCGGTTTCTTTTTCGGTTTCGCCGGGGTGGCTCTGTTTGGAATCACTGTCGGTGCTTTCAAGCATTCCATGGGCCTGACGCCGTTCCTGGTGGGCCTGCTCGTGGCTATTCCCAACTTGACCGGTTCCCTGCTGCGCATTCCTTTCGGGGCCTGGGTTGATTCCAACGGTGCGCGGAAACCATTTCTGATTCTATTTGCCCTAACTGCCACCGGTCTGGCCCTGTTGTTCGGGATAACCGCTTACTATCACGACGGCGGGCTGACCCGCGCGCAGTACCCGCTGCTGCTACTGGCCGGGATGTTCAGCGGCTGTGGGATCGCCACTTTCTCGGTGGGAGTCGGCCAGGTCTCTTACTGGTTCACTCAGGAACGTCAGGGAACCGCACTGGGGACCTATGCGGGGCTGGGAAACTTGGCGCCGGGTCTGTTCAGTTGGATCCTTCCATTGGCCATGCTCAGCCTGGGCCTTACCTGGACCTACGGCGCATGGTTCGGGATCGTGCTGATCGGCGCTCTACTCTACTATCTGCTCGCCGAGCCGGCGCCTTTTTTCCAGTTGCGCAGGCAGGGCCTCACGAAAGAGGAGGCCCTTCAGCGTGCCTGCGACTACGGGCAGAGGATTTTCCCGGCTTGGCGGACCTGGCAGGGGATCGTGAAAGCGGCCAAGGTCTGGAAGACCTGGGCGCTGGTAGGGATTTACTTCGTCACTTTCGGTGGCTTTCTGGCTCTTACCGGCTGGTTCCCCACTTACTGGCATGAATCCCGGCAGATGAGTATTTCGACCGCCGGGCTGCTGGCTGGCACGTTCTCCATCCTGGCCTCGCTGTTCCGGGTTTCGGGCGGGCGCATTTCGGATCGCCTGGGCGGGGAGAAAACCCTGATCGGCGCGCTCTCGGTGATTCTCTGC
>MFIX01000114.1:7847-13330 GCA_001780825.1 Candidatus Glassbacteria bacterium RIFCSPLOWO2_12_FULL_58_11
GATCGCTCCGGCCCTGGCCGGGACCGTACTTCTGGCCCTCGGGATGGGAGTCGGCAACGCCGCGGTGTTCAAGCTGGTGCCCCAGGCGGTCGCCGACGCGGTGGGAGGAGCGGCAGGGTGGGTCGGCGGCGTGGGAGCGTTCGGGGGCTTTGTCATTCCTCCTGCCCTGGGAGCCATTGTCAGCCGCCAGGGACAGGCCGGTTACGCCAACGGGTTCTGGATATTTGTCATCCTCTCCCTGGTCGGATTATCTCTCGCGCTGATCCTGGCCGGGAGCAGGACGGCGGAAGCCAGGAATGAAACCCCGCACAAAGCCCCGGTTGACCTGCAGACCGCGGCCGTGATCAGCGGGACAGTCTCGGTCCTGGCTTTTTGTATTCTTTTCAATCCGGCGGCTTTCCACATTATCGACAACCAGCAGGGTTACAGCCCCGTGCAGCCGGTTAATTATTCCCACAAGCTGCATGCCGGCGACAACCAGATCCCCTGCCTTTACTGCCATTTCGCCGCGGAAAAATCCGCAGCGGCGGGTATCCCGCCGGCCAATGTCTGTATGAACTGCCACACGCAGATCAAGACTGATTCGCCCGAGGTGCAGAAGATTGTTACTGCGATTCATGATTCCCGGCCTGTCGCCTGGGTTCGCATTCACCATTTGCCGGATTTCGTGCGCTTTAACCACAGTGCTCACGTGGATGCCGGGGTGCTGTGCCAGACCTGCCACGGCCCGGTGGAGACCATGGAGCGGGTCAGCCAGTTCAGCTCGCTGGAGATGGGCTGGTGTGTCAACTGCCACCGGCAATACAACCGTAACTCTCCGCCGGAATTGAAAGTGCAGCCGGTGGCGGCTTCGACCGATTGTTCTGCCTGCCACTATTGAATTTAATGATTATCCTGAGGGGTAAGGTTGTTTGAATGAGAGCGTCAGTTAAAAGTTTTAGCCAACGGAATAAGAGCTTGAAAGTCCGGCAGCTAAAGAAAGCTGAGCTGTGGAGCTGCAATTAAAATTCAACCTTCGGGAACAGGAATGAAAGACTTGATCGGGAAAACGACCCTTCCGGTTAGGATCGGTATTTTACTGGCTGTTATGTCAATTATGTTCGGTTTTTCTGTCGGTATCGTATTTGGAGGTTTCGACACGATTCTCCGCAATGTCCTGAAAGCTAAGGCTGAAGCCGTGCTGGTTACGGTTTATAATAATGATATTGATAAAATGAGAAGCATCCTCAACATGTCCGGTGGTTTAATCAAGATGGCGCATATCCACGCCAACGGCCTTGGCATATCGTCTCTTGCCTTAATTTTCATGATGATTCTTTTCTGTCCTGATGGCAAGGCGAAAGATTCTGCTGCGGTTTGCCTGGGATTGGGTGCGCTTGGCTACTCCACCTTCTGGCTGTTCGCCGGTTTGAAAGCGCCCGGGCTGGGCAGCACGCAACTGGCGCATGATTCGCTCCATCTGCTTGCCATTCCTGCGGCGGCGATGTCGGTGGCCGGCTTATTATTAACTTTTGGTTTGTTTGTCAGGGCGGCGTTTATAAAAAAGAAAGAATGATCGTTGGGTTTATTTTTATTGCAAATGAACCGATAAGGCTCAATCGGGATCAGGAGACTTTCCCATGGAAACCGCAAAAGAGATCAACGCAATGTGCAAGGAAGTGCTGGCCGGGGCGGAGTGGGCCTCGATAGTAACCATCGACCGCGGCGCACCTCATCTGGTGGCTACCTGGGGGCAGTATGTAACCGTGTACGATGATAAAACCCTTCTCATACCCGCCGGCGGTTACCACCGGACCGCGATAAACCTCAAAAGTAATCCCGAGATGCAGTTGTTCGCCGTCAGCCGCAAAGTGAAACGTCCTGATGGGAGTATCGGCCAGGGATGCTTGATCTACGGCAAGGGCGCGGTCCAGACAAGGGGGAAATTCGCCGGAGAAATAAAAAAGAAATATCCATGGGCGCGGGGAGCGCTGGTAGTGAAAGTTAAAAAAGTCGAGATCCAACTTTAATGGCCTGGGCGAAGAAGGATTCCAGCCCTTGAACCATATTTCGTGAACAAAAGACCGGCTCCGAATATCAGATGACTATGCGAAAAGATTTTAAAAGTCCGACCTCAGGCAAAAAATTGCAGGAAGATGGAAAAGAGCATCCCGTGGAAAGGACTGCCGCCGGTGCGCTGGGCCGCCGTTCGTTCCTTCAGGCAGGCGGTTTGTCTCTGGCTGCGGCGGCCTTGTCCGGCTGCCAGAAACCGTTTGAAAAAGCCATCCCCTATCTTATTCAGCCGGAAGAGATAGTCCCCGGCGTGGCTAACTGGTACGCCTCGACCTGTGGGGGCTGTCCGGCAAGTTGCGGCATCCTGGCCCGGACCCGCGAGGGCCGGCCGGTCAAGCTGGAGGGCAACGACCTGGATACGCGCACGGGCGGCGGGTTGTGCGCGGTCGGCCAGGCCACGGTCTGGTCGCTTTACGACTCAGAGCGCCTGAAAGGCCCGGTGGCAGGCGGCAAGGCGGTTAGCTGGGACGAGGCGGACAAGTTGATCTGGGAAAAACTGCTCGAGCTGGACCGAGCCGGCAAGGAAATCCGCCTGCTGACCGGGACGATCGTGAGCCCGGCTGCGAGCCGGGCCGTGGAGACTTTCCTGTCGAGCTTTTCCAAGGCCAGGCATGTGAGCTATGACCCGGTTTCAGCCTCGGCGATCCGCGAGGCTTACCGCATTACCCACGGCCGGGCCATGCTGCCCTCATACCGTTTCGACCGGGCCGCTCTGATAGTCTCATTCGATGCCGATTTTCTCGGGACTTGGCTTTCTCCAGTAGAGTTCACCCATCAGTACACCTCCGGGCGAAGGCTCGGAGATGGTAATACGGCTATGTCCCGCCACGTGCAGCTCGAGTCGCGGCTTTCGCTGACCGGCGCGAACGCCGACCAGCGGATTTGTATCGCTACCTCGGATCAGTTCCCCGCTCTTCTCCGGCTGGCCGGACAGCTCGCCCGCCTGGCCGGAGCGGAATCGGATAGTCAACTCTTTCCGGATGAGGCGGGGCCTGCCGATGACAGACTGCGCGGCACGCTGGCTGAACTGGCCGGGCAGCTCTGGGCCGCTCGCGGAAAGAGCCTGGTGGCCTGCGGCTCGAACGAAACCCGGGTGCAGCTACTAGCCGCTTATATAAACCACCTGCTTGGCGGTGAGGGAAACACCCTGGACCTGGAGCGCCCATCGGCCTGCCGGCAGGGCGATGAGGCCGGCCTGGCCGGTTTTATCGAAGACATGAATGCGGGCAAAGTGGGAGCGTTGATCGTTTGGGGAGTCAACCCGGCCTACTCCTATCCCGAGGTAGAGTTATTCACCGATGCGATGAAACGGGTGGAGCTCACGGTTTCGCTCAATGGCTGGAAGGATGAGACTGCCGAACTGGCCGATTGCCTCTGCCCGGATCACCATTACTTGGAGGCCTGGGGGGATTCGGAGCCCAGCCCGGGCTGCTATACGCTGCGTCAACCCGCTATCCGGCCGCTTTTTGACACGCGCCACGCCGTGGAAAGCCTGCTGGCCTGGACCGGAAGAAAAGTCGAGGCTTATGATTACCTGCGGGATTTCTGGCGCGAGCAGGTTTTTCCGAAACAGTCCGAATTTCCGGATTTTGAAAAGTTCTGGGAATCCGTCCTGCGCAACGGAGTCTGCCGGGTATCCGGAGAGACTGCCGCGGGGATCGCGCCTGCCGGGTTCAGTAGGGAAGCATTCAGCCAGGCGCTCCAAAGCTGTCTCGACAGCGGCATTTCTGCCACGGAAGCCGACTCCGGGATTCAGCTCGACCTTTATCAGCCGGTTTCCATGCAGGACGGCTCCTGCGCGAACATCCCCTGGCTGCAGGAGCTGCCTGACCCGATCTCCAAAGTGACCTGGGACAATGTAGCCTTGCTTGCCCCGTCGACCGCCTCCGGGCTTGGCCTGAGGGATGGAGATATTGTCAGGGTAAGCCGGGGAACGGTACAGATCGAGTTGCCGGTGGCTCTCCAGCCGGGCCAGCACGAGCGGGTGGTATCGATAGCGCTGGGCTATGGACGCACCCGCGCAGGCCGCGCAGGCAGCGTAGTCGGCGTTAATGCCTATCGCCTGGTCGAGCTCGATCAGGGAACTTTCCGCTACAGCGGCGCTCGGGTGCTCCTGGAGCCTGCCGGCGGAAGAGTGGAGCTGGCCAGAACCCAGACTCACGACCGCCTGGAAAACCGTCCGCTGGTTTGGGATCTCTCGTTAAACAGCTACCTGGAGCATCACGCCGGACAGCAACGCGACAAGGTTCATCAGAAGATCACTCTGTGGGAAGCTCACGAGCACAAGGAGCACCGCTGGGCGATGGGGTTGGACCTGAACCTCTGCACCGGCTGCGCGGCCTGCGTGATCGCCTGCCAGGCCGAAAACAACATTCCCACGGTGGGCCGGCAGGAGGTACAGCGCCGCAGAGAGATGCACTGGCTCCGCATCGACCGCTATTACACCGGACCGGAAGAAGAGCCTTCGGTTCTCTTCCAGCCGATAATGTGCTCCCAGTGCGATAATGCCCCGTGCGAAACGGTCTGCCCGACGCTCGCCGCGGTGCACTCCAGCGACGGGCTCAACATGCAGGTCTATAACCGCTGTATCGGCACCCGCTATTGTGAAAACAACTGCCCGTTCAAAGTCAGGCGGTTCAACTGGTTCAATTACAACAAAACCCGCGAGTTCGAGAACCTGGTCCTGAACCCGGATGTCACGGTGCGAAGCCGCGGAGTCATGGAAAAATGCACTTTTTGCGTGCAGCGTATCCAGGAGAAAAAAATCCTGGCCCGCAACGAACGCCGCCCGGTGGCTGATGGCGAGATCAGGCCCGCCTGCGCCCAAAGCTGTCCGGCCGGAGCGATCGTTTTCGGGGATTTGAAAGACCCGGAAAGCCGGATTTCACGACTCTTTAAAGATAGCCGGCATTTCCGGCTCTTGACCGAGCTCAACATCGAGCCGGCGGTCGCCTATCTGAGCAAGGTGCGGAACAAAGCCTGAATCTTTCTGAACTTCGATTGGTCGATACCTTGAGTGAAACAACCCTGTCAGTACTGAGAGAACCCCTGATAAAGGGTGAACGCGGCTGCGGTCAAGTCAGCGATGAGATCACCTCGATTCTGAACCGCAAGGCCGGTAAAGGCTGGTGGCTGGCATTCGCTCTTTCTTCCTCATTGTTGCTGCTCGGCGTCGTGGCGGTCTTATATACGTTTATTGAGGGTATCGGGGTGTGGGGACTGAACAAGACCGTAGGCTGGGGTTTCGACATAACGAATTTCGTCTTCTGGGTGGGTATCGGGCATGCCGGCACACTGATTTCCGCTATCCTGTTCCTGTTCCGCGAGAAATGGAGAACCTCGGTGAACCGGGCGGCCGAAACCATGACAATTTTCGCTATCATCTGCGCGGGCCTGTTTCCACTGATACACCTTGGCCGTATCTGGCAGGC
>MFIX01000115.1 GCA_001780825.1 Candidatus Glassbacteria bacterium RIFCSPLOWO2_12_FULL_58_11
CGCTTTATCCATAGGCTGCGCTCAAAAGCGAGCTCGTCCGCCGGCCGAGTGGCCGGTCTATGGCGGAGATCTCGCTGGAACGCGCTATTCCCCGCTGGACCAGATCAACCGCGGCAACGCGCGGCAGCTTCAGGTGGCCTGGACCTGGCACTCCGGGGACAAGCGGGATGACCCGCCTTCGACCATCGAGTGCAACCCGGTCGTAGTGGATGGGGTAATGTATGTCACCACGGCGCTGATCCGGGCCTGCGCCCTGGAGGCCGCCACCGGCAAGGTGATCTGGACTTTCAACCCGTTCCCCGAGGGCGAGGCGCACGGGATCAACCGGGGTGTAACCTACTGGAGCGAGGGGATGGACAAGCGCATCCTATTCGTTTCCGACTCGCTTCTTTACGCTTTGGATGCGGCAACCGGAACGCCCATAAAAAGTTTTGGCAATGCGGGCCGGGTGGACCTTCACCGGGACCTGGACCGCGAGGTGGCCGGCCAGCTCGTGGGTGCGACCACTCCCGGCGTGGTGTATAAAAACCTCCTGATCCTGGGCAGCTATGTCAACGAGGGACCCGGCCACTCGGCTCCGGGCCATATCCGCGCCTATGATGTGCGCACGGGGAGAAGGGAGTGGATCTTCCACACCATCCCACACCCCGGCGAATTCGGGCATGAGACCTGGGGCGGCGATTCCTGGGAAACCGCCGGCGGGGCCAACAACTGGGGCGGCATGACCCTGGACCGCGAGCGGGGAATGGTTTTCCTGGCTACCGGCTCGCCGGCTTTCGATTTCTACGGCGGGGACCGGGTGGGGCAGAACCTGTTCGGCAACACGGTTCTGGCTCTGGATGCGCTAACTGGCAAACGGGTTTGGCATTTCCAGACCCTGCATCATGACCTCTGGGACAACGACCTGCCCTGTGCGCCGAACCTGGTAACCATCGAGCGCGAGGGCATAAAGATCGATGCGGTCGCCCAGGTGACCAAGACCGGGATGGTGTACGTGCTGGACCGTCAGAACGGGGAGCCGGTTTTCGGAGTGGAGGAGGGCTCGGCGCCGGAGTCGGACCTGGAGGGCGAACAGCCCTGGCCGACCCAGCCCTTTCCGCTCGCCCCGCCGCCTTTCGCCCGCCAGGATTTCACCGAGGACCTCCTGACCGATATCTCGCCGGAAGCCCATGACTATGCCCTGAATATTTTCCGCGCCTCACGGGCCGGGAAAATCTTCATGCCGCCGAGCAAAAAAGGGACGCTAGTATTTCCGGGCTTCCACGGCGGCGCGAACTGGAGCGGTGCCTCAGTCGATCCGCTGACCGGGATCCTCTATGTCAACTCCAACGAGCTGCCCTGGCTGCTGACCATGATCGACGCCCCACCGGGAGCCGGTTTTCCTTACGACCACACCGGTTATCACCGTTTCCTGGATCAGGAGGGCTACCCGGCGATCAAGCCGCCCTGGGGCCGGCTGAACGCGATTGACCTGAATCGTGGAACAATCCTCTGGCAGGTCACCCTGGGCGAGTTCCCAGAGCTCACGGAACGCGGGCTGCCGCCCACCGGGACCGAGAATTTCGGCGGTACGATTGTCACCGCGGGCGGCCTCGTCTTTATCGGCGCGACCAAAGATGAAAAGTTCCGGGCTTTCGACAAAGAGAGCGGCAAAATCCTCTGGGAGTATCAGCTCGAGGCGGGAGGTTACGCTACTCCCTCGACTTACGAAGTGGATGGGAAGCAGTACGTGGTTATCGCCGCGGGCGGAGGCGGCAAACTGGGAACCCATAGCGGCGACAGCTTCGTGGCTTTCAGCCTGCCCTGAATGCCTGAAGCCTCCAAAGCCTCAGCCATATGCAATGGTTGCTCCAGATCGGCAGTAGGCCGGGAATATAAAAATTTTTCAGGCAATAATTGAAATCCGCTTCGCAAAAATAATCTTGACAGATGTGATAGAGTATTGTCATTATTAAATACGGATGGCAGAAAGAGCATTTTTTTTATTAGAGTATTAAAGTATGCACGCAGATACTTAGTGGCTTGTGAGGAAATATTTTTTTTCTTCGTAAAGAAAGTATATACGCGGATACTTAATTACTAGCTTGAGATTTGATCTGGTTTTAAGTCGGCCCGCTTTCAGGCTGGGGCGGCTCAAGCAAGAGCGGTATAATGGATCAATTCACTATTCAAAGGCAGGTTTTTCATGTTCTCTCCCAATTTCCAGTCATTTTTACCAGTCACCCGCCGGAAGCCAGGCGGTTCCGGCAAGATTTTATTGCGGCAGATTTCCTTTCTCTCTCTAATTCTGTTTTATGTGCTGGTACTGACGCCCCAGGCCGCTCTGGCTCAGGCCACAGGCACGCTGGAAGGTTGGGTGACCGATGCGGCCACCGGCAAGGCCCTTCAAGGCACGGAAGTGGTGCTCAAGGGCACCGGTATGAAAGCCAAGGCCGGTAAAGACGGCCGGTTCCGGATTGCGGAGATTCCCGCGGGCAGCTATGACGCAGTGGTCAAGTTCGCTTTTTATAAGGAGACGGTCATCCAGGTGACGGTAAGCGCCGGGAAGCTCACACAGGTGGATTTCGAGCTTGTGGAGAAGGTGGTCGAGATGCAGCGGATCGTGGTGACCGCGACCCTGACTGAAAAGGATATCGAGGATATCCCCAATGCGGTGGAGGTGATTACCCGCCAGGAGATCGAGGAGATGGGGGCGGAAACCGCGGCGGATGTGCTGCGCGAGTCCCAGGGCCTCTCGATGCAGATCGGCAGCGGCCGGTCTGAGCTGGTGAATATCCGGGGACTGAACGCCAACCAGAGCCTGGTGCTGGTGGATGGCCGGAGGCTGGCGGCCGGCTTTCAGAACGACATCGACTTGGCGGACTTTCCCCTCTCCTCGCTGGAGCGGATCGAGATCGTCCGTGGGCCGAACTCAGCGCTCTACGGCAGCGAGGCGGTCGGCGGGGTGATCAACCTGATCACCCGGCAGCCCTCGGAGCGTACTGCCGGTGCCGTCTCCTTGCGTTTCGGGCAAAGCCGTTACGGCGAGGCCCGGACGCCTTTCATTCAGGGCGATCTGTCCGGGAAGAAAGGCCGGGTGGGCTATTCGATCGCCGGGGGCGCCAACCGGAAGGATGATTACGACCGGGACAAGAGTACGTTTTTCACCGATGGCGACCTGACCCGCCAGGGCCAGGGGACCGGCCAGCTTTCGCTCGATCTGGCGGACAACCAGCGCCTTCAAGCCGGGCTGGATTACTCCGAGGTGGACCGGGAGGGTAAGCGGACCCAGTCCTCGGGCGATGGGATCCGTACGCAAGACTCCAAGCGCCGGACCGCCTTCCTCGAATACAACGCCGAGCCCCTGAACCGCATGAATCTCCTGCTGCGGGGTTACCAGTCGCATTACCAGACAAACATCCTGGTAAGCTCGGTCGCCACCGGCGAAGGCCAGACCGCTATTGCCGCCAACCAGGACACCTATCGCCTGGACCAGGACCTCTACCAGATTGAAAGCCGTCTGAGCGGCAATCTCCTCGAGCGGCACCTGCTGACCGGCGGAGCGGATTTCCGTCAGGAGAAGGCCCGGGACAACACCGTCGACAAAGATGTCAACAACGCCGCCGCTTTTCTTCAGGATGAGCTCAAGATCGGCCAAGCGCTGATGCTCGTTCTGGGTGCCAGGTTCGACCATCACTCGGAATTCGGGTCGGTACTCAACCCCAAGGCCGGCTTCACCTATTCCCTGAAAGACAGCTTCCGGATCAAAGGTTCTTATGGCGGCGGGTTCCGCGCTCCCAACATCTTCGAGCTTTATGTCAACAAGGACACTCCCAAGAACCTGGTGCATGCCAATGCCAGGCTCGGTTCCGAGACGGCCCGGGCTTACGAGCTGGGGGCGGAGGGCCAGTACCGGGGCGTTTTCGGCAAAGTGACCGTGTTCAAGAATGACCTTAAAGATATGATAAATACCGTTCAGGTCGGCGTGGATACGATCAAGGCCGCTGCCCTGGCCGCCGGTGGAGGTGGCGGCGGTGGTGGTGGCGGAGGCCAGGCGGCCCAGACCAGACCGATCTTCGAGTATCGTAATATCGACCGGGCAATGACCCAGGGCGTGGAGCTCAGCGCCGAGATACGGCTACCCCTGGGCTTTTCCCTGTCCGAGGAAGCCACTCTGATGGACACCGAGGATAAAGCCACCAGCCAGAGGCTCTTCAACCGTCCCGACTGGCTGAACGTGGCGAAACTCTCCTACCGCAATTCCGGCCTCGGGGTAAAGGCCAATCTGCGGGCGATGAGCCTCGGGAACCAGAAATTCACCCGGACCCAGACAATAGGCGGTTTCACCTATTGGAACCTGTACGCCGCAAAAAAAATATTCGGAGCTTTCGAGCTCTATGGCGGGGTTAACAATATCTTTAACGCCAATCCGGCGCTTTCCGGCGCCACCGACGGGCAGCGGGACACCGGCACGTTTTTCTACCTGGGCCTTACCGCCGAGTACCGTTGAGGGTTCAACAAGGGTGATGAAATTTTCCATGCAGTTTATTATTTCCAGGCATCGTAGGGGCGACCCCGATAAAATCGGGGTCGCCCCTACTGCACTTTTCCGAACGTTTTTAAGGAATCGGGATGAGCTTAAGGAGGAGAGATGGCGAAGAACGGAAAATCGAAGCGGCGTATTCTAATTTGGCTTAGCGTACCGGCCTGCATTTTGCTCTGCCGGATGACCGTCCCGGCCGCCGCCGCGGATCAGCCCACGGCGGCGGACCAGGCCGGCGGACCGTATGGAGCCGCCAGGCCGCTGCCTGCCGGACAGGTCACAGTCACCTATCTTGCGCCGGGTTCCAGGGCGCCGGTCGAGCAGCCTTTCGTCAAGCTGGCCGGGGACGGCAGCGGAAAGATCGTCGCCGCGCCGGAGTTTCTGCAACCGAAAGCGCATTTCGAACTCACCCCTCTGGGCCGCGGACTGGGCCGGGATTCGACTTTTTACTTTCTCTGCGCTGGAATGAGCCCAATCGGTGTGCGCGCCGGCCAGAGATCGGTCACCGTGACCGATTCGGCTGGCCGGCCGCTGGCCGAGGCACCTTTCCCGGTTCAGGTGCGCGGCGGCGGGAAAAGGCAAATGGACAACGCGGGCTTTGTCCTCAAAGACCCGGCGGGGAATGAAACCTGCCGCATCAAGGGAGTCTTCGATGACAAGCGCACCGGCACTTTCAATACCCAGTTCGAGACCGGCGGCTACTCCGGGGCCGAAGTCTCTTTCATGAGCGGGACCTTTTCCTACTCGAAGAGCGCCACGCCGTTCAGCGGCAACAGCACCTGGCACGGCCTGGCCCGGGATGGCCGGTTCACGCTCACCTGGCGGACCCGCGGCGGCAAGGTCACGCTGGAAGTGAACGACTTCACGCGCGGCAGGAATGTGCCTTTCAGCCGGTATATCGATGATGACGGCTGGGGGTTTGAGCCACCGGGGTGCAAACCCGAGAACTACAACGGCGAATTGGGTATCGCCTGGACCGGCGATGAAAAGCTCGGCCTTCCCCGGGAGAGAAGGTCCACCCTGCTGGCTGAGTACCTTCCCGCGGACAGCCGGGAGGAATTCTTCCTTTATCTTGACGGCCAGCACTGGAATTTTTTCCGCGAGGGCGGCCTGAGCCTGCCTGGAGATGGCACGGTGATGACCCTGACGACGGCGTTCGGTGAATGGAACGAGGCGCGGACCGAGTTCACCCAGTACCCCAACCCGATCCACCCGGGCGACCGCTGGAAGGTCCAGGTCAGGACGCGGTCCGAGACAGCCGGTGGGGAAAACGCAGCGGCCTCTCCTGCGGCCTATGACCTGGAAGGCCTCGTGCTGGAATATGGCTCGGGCATGACCTGTGTCACTCTCCACCTGGAGGGGCTCCGGGTCAATGAGACCGCCACGACCGGGC
>MFIX01000116.1:0-1510 GCA_001780825.1 Candidatus Glassbacteria bacterium RIFCSPLOWO2_12_FULL_58_11
CAAAAGCCGGGGCACCCGGCCCACTTTTTACTGGGAAAACCGTCACTCAGGCAGCCTCTTCGACCTTAAGCCGGCTACCAAGTACGAGATTCGTCTCCGGTTGAAAGACCCCGACGGCGGCCAGGCGGAAAAAATAGTTCGCGCCGCTACCCGCGGTGTGCCCTCTCCGGCCGCCGATGCGGTGGTCAAAAAGGTCACGACCCGCACATTCCCGGATTCGGCGATGACCGCCCAACCCGGAGACATCCTGCTTCTGTCGCCCGGCTACTACGATGATTTCACCATGCAGCGCAGCGGAGAGCCGGGCCGTCCAATCGTCATCCGCTCGGACCGCTCACACCCGGTGATCAACAGCACCTTCGACAGCTTTAATTTCGGCGGCTGCAGTAACGTGATCCTGGAGGGAGTGACGGTCAACGGGAGCGTGGACCTGTTGCGCGCCTCGGACTGTGCGGTACGCTACTGCACAGTCAACGCCAAGTTCGGGATCATCGCCGCGCAGTCCCCGGGCTGCCGGAACTGCTATATCGCGGATAACGTGGTGACCTATGTCATGCCCTGGGACAGGCTCGGTATGGGCTCCGGCCTGGAGTACGGCGGCGCGGCCTGTGTCGGCGAGGGGATCCAGATTACCGGGCCGGGCAACGTGATCTGCTACAACCGGGTCAAAGGCTACCGCGACTGCATCTCGTTCATGGAGGACCTGGACACATTCGACCAGATCTGCAATGATATCTACAACAACGATATCTACGTGGGAGCCGACGATGCGATCGAGGCGGATTTCGCCCAGGGCAACTGCCGGATCATGCGCAACCGGATTACCAACTGCTTTATCGCCCTCAGCTCCCAGCCGGGATTGGGCGGGCCGACCTATTTCATCCGCAACGTGATGTACAACCTGACCCATTCGCCGTTCAAGCTGGCCCGTGGCAGCTTGGGGGATGTGGTCCTGAACAATACGGTAGTCAAGGTAGGCGGTGGGTTCCGGGTGGTGCATAACCCCTCCCTGGTCTTTTTCCGGAATAATCTCGCTATCGGTGGCGAGGGCGCGGGGAACTTCGGAGTTTACGGCAGCGGGGACCCGCTGGCGGTTGATTTTGTCCGGGCGGATTCGACCTGCGACATGGACTATGATGGAGTGGGCACTTACGGAGCGCCGTTCAAGGCCAATGTGGGCGGGAAAATATTCGACAGCTTCGCTGAGTTCAGGAAGGCCACCGGCGAAAAGCATGCGGTGCTGGTGGACTTGAATGTTTTCAATCCGGGGGTGGAGTTCCCGAACCCGGCGATACCGGAGCGCGAGCCCGCTGATCTCAGGCTGCGGCCGGGCTGCGCGGCGGTGGATGCCGGGGTTTTCATCCCCGGTGTCACCGACAATTTTTCCGGAAAGGCTCCCGATTTGGGAGCATATGAGCTCGACGGGGAGCTCCCGCACTATGGTCCGCGCCCGGCCGGAGTCGATGAGGGAACGGCCTGGCGGGACAACGGGAAATAAACACAATTCCGT
>MFIX01000116.1:1534-7614 GCA_001780825.1 Candidatus Glassbacteria bacterium RIFCSPLOWO2_12_FULL_58_11
CAGAATGGCTGCATTACCGGTCATGGCCCTGCTGTCGTTGCTGGCAGGGGTGGCCTCTGCCGGGTGGGCCGATAACGCCGCGACACCAGGCGAGGTGACCACTCCCTACCCGACAATCACTAACCTGGCGGTCGAGTGGGTGATTGCAGGGGACGACAATCTCAATTGCGTGGTTAACTTGGATTACCGCATGGCTGGGGCGGAAAAATGGCTCAAGGGCATGCCGCTGATCCGGGTGCCATCGGATGACACCGGCCAATTCACCCATCCGACTTTTCGCTGGGACAACAAGCTTTCCGGCTCGATCCTGGACCTGCGGCCCAACACGGAGTACGAAATCCGGCTGCAGCTCTCAGATCCCGACGGCGGAAAGGGGGAGAAAATTGTCCGCGCCAGGACCCGCCCGGTACCGCGGCCGGCGGTGGATGCGCCGGTAAAGAAAGTCAACCCGAACACTTTCGAAGATTCTGTACTGACCGCGCGGCCGGGCGATATCCTCCTGCTCACTCCCGGTTACTACGGGGATTTCAGCCTGCTGCGGGATGGCGAGCCGGGCCGTCCGATAGTGATACGCGCCGATGGCTCCCACCCGGTGATCAACAGCACTTTCGACGAGGTGTCCCTTCAGCAGCGCAAGCATGTGATCCTCGAAGGGGTGACGGTTAACGGTTCCGTGAACCTGCGTTTCGCGGAGGACGTGGCAGTGCGCCATTGCAAAGTCAATGCCCGTTATGGGATAATTGCCAAAGAATCACCGGGCTGCAAAAACTGTTATATCGCGGACAACACGATTACTTCCACAATTCCCTGGGTCAATGCAAGTATAGGCTCAGGCAGCATCTGGGGCGGGGCGGCTAATGTGGGCGAGGGAGTCGAGATCACCGGGCCGGGCAATGTAGTCTGTTTCAACCGGGTCTCTGGCTACCGCGACTGTATGTCTTTCATGGAGGACCTCTGGGTTTACGACCAGATCTGTATCGACTTCTACAACAACGATATCGCGGTGGGGCCGGATGACGGGATTGAGGCCGATTTTGCCATGAACAACTGCCGGATCATGCGTAACCGGATCACCAATTGCGGGATGGGCCTGAGCTCCCAGCCGGGACTCGGTGGGCCGACCTATTTCATCCGCAACGTGATGTACAATATCGCCATGAGCGCTTTCAAGCTCGAGCGCTACAGCGTGGGCAACATCTTCCTGCACAACACCGCGGTCAAAGCCGGGGATGGTTTTTCCGAGCAGCATGGCCAGGGTTCCTATTTCCGCACGGTTTTCGAGAACAACCTATGCCTCGGCGGGACCGGCGGCGGGAGGCAGGGGCGCTATTCCAACGGCACCGGGATGGCGGTATTCCTCCCCGGCTTCAACAATACCTGTGTCTTCGACTACAACGGCGTGGGCTCCTGGAAGATGCCTTTCTCCGGGATGATCGGCAACCGGAAGTTCGCCGACCTGGCCGGTCTGCGCACTTTGACCGGCGGGAGCCACTCGGTCAAAGTGGACCTGAATACCTTCAAGGAGGGCCTGGCCTTCCCCGATCCGGTATACCCCGAGCGCCAGCCCGCCGACCTTCGGCTCCGGCCCGGCTCCCCGGCCGTGGATGCGGGCGTGGTCATTCCGGGAGTGAACGATAATTTTACCGGCAAGGCCCCGGACCTGGGAGCCTACGAGCTGGGCCAGGAAACCCCGCACTATGGGCCGCGCCCGAAGGGTGTGGATGAGGCCACTCAATGGGTGCCCCGCCGGCGCTGAAATAGTTCGCGCGGCCGCGAACGAGTTTCGCTGCTGCCCGAATTGAAATTTTTTCTTTGGCGAACCTTTTACACTGTTATCAGGAGGTGAGATTTTGCATTTCGCTCCGGCCATTAATCCCGCATCCGGGAATAAGCGCTGTAAATTTGCAGGCCGGCTTACCGGCCTGATCCTGGCTCTTGCTCTAAATGCCGTGCTGTGGCGGCCGGCTGCCGCCGACCAGGATAAAGTTTTTATGTTTCCCGCGCGCGGCATCCGCGACTTAAACGAATTCCGTACTTATGCCGAGCTGGCCGCCCGGATGAAAGCTCACGGCCGGGTGCAGATCGCGATCAGCTCCCTGGCCGACAAGGCCTGGTTCATCTACCCGGAGGGCGGCAGCCCGTGGCACGAGTACGCCTGTTACATGCCCGCGCCCTGGATGTTTTTTCCGCACCCCAAGATCGCTCCCTTCGTGCCCGCGGACTGGGTAGCCGCCAACCGCAGGTTCCTGCTGGCCAAGGCGGCTATCGCCCGCGAGCTGGGACTGGAGATGATTTTCAGCGGCAAGAATTCGGAAATGCTGCCCGAGGCCTTTTTCCAGAAATATCCAGAGCTTCGCGGGCCGCGGGTGGACCATCCCCGGCGCAGCACCCGGGAGGAGTTCTCCTGGTGTGTCGACCTGCCCGAAACTCGGGAAATTATCGAGTGGACCATGGCTGAGCTGCTGCGCAACGTGCCGGAGATAAAAACCTTCATGTCGGGCACTAATGATGCCGGCTCGGGCCTCTGCTGGGCCGAGGCGCAGTATCCGGGTCCCAATGGGCCCGCGCACTGCCAGGGCCGCACCGCCGGCGAGCGGGTCCGCGACCTGGTGCTCGCGGTCCAGGAGAGCGCTCGGAAAGGCGGCGGGGACATAGTCTTCCGCTGGTCGAATGTTAATTTCTGGCGCAACGAGATGGATGTGGTCCTGCCCCTGCTGCCCGAAAATGCCTTTATCGACAGCCGCGACCGCTCGAGGATGGGTGTGGGCACGCTGATCAACGACAACTACCCGTTTACCGGCATTATCGATCCTCTCGCGGTCATCCAGTCCATGGAGCGCTACGGCCGGCCGGGCACGAAGATTGTCTCTGTCGGCTATTCGGCGATGTACGACCGCTACGAGGACCGTCCCGGGACCGTGGCCAAACTGCTCGATCTGGTCGAGCAGTGTATGGAGGAGCCGGGTGGTTCACTGTTCGAGCGTCTGGAGAAACTCCGCAAGGTCGCCGCTCTCTGGGGCGGGGAAAAGAATAAGGAAAGAGTGTTCGAGGCTTTCTACAACATGCACGAGGCATTTTCCCTGAAAAATTCGGTGGCTCCGGACTACAGTAATTTTTACTGCGGAGTCTCGATGCGCCACCTTACCCGGCCGCTGTTGATAAAGCCCGAGCTGCTCACTCCCGAGGAGGAGTCGTACTTCCTGCCCCATGTCTTCAATATCCGGGAGAACGAGGCGCGGATGGATTATACCGACCTTCACGGGGGCCGGAGAGCAGGCACCGCGAGCTGGAACGACGGAGGTTTGAGAAGGGCGCTCGGCATGGCGACGGGCGCGGCGCGGACCCTCGAAAGGCTGGAGGATGCGCCCGAAGGACCGTTCCTGAAAGACATCGGTCTCGCCCTCAGGATGTGGGCCGGTGAGGTGCGCTCGATCAACAATTTCTTCCATGCCCAGCTTATCCGCGACAAAAACGCGGAAATCCTGGCCGGACCGAAACGAATCCCTGCCAAGGTCGGCACCTGGGAGGGGGATCCGGGCAACCTGGAATGGAACGAGATCATGCGCGATGAGCTGGACAACACCAATGAGCTGATCGAGATGCTGGAGAACGGCGGAATGAAACTGGTGGCCTGCGCCAAAGACCCGCGCTATGAGGACACCTTCCTGCTGGGCCCCGACCTGATCAACCAGTTGAAAAAGAAGGCGAAGATCATGCGCGAGCATTGGCTGGATATCCAGGATTACCTGGCTCCACCCCACAAATAGGCCGGAGCCGATAACAGTTCATTCAGTGTTGCCGACGCAGTCGATTCGCCTGATGAGGGCTGTTCCACGCCGCCGTGCGAGGGAAAATGAATTACCGCTCCAGCATTTATCCGGTTCTGTTCTTTTCAGCCTTGCACATTTTTACGGGAAAGGCCGCCGCTCAGATGGAAAATGATTTCCTTACCCCGGCGCGGGAGATCAATGCCCGGATCCTTAACCTGGATTCCCACGTGGACATACCGGCGGATTTCGCCACCGAGAAAATGGACCCCGGTATCCGCAATGACAAGCTCCAGGTGGATCTGGTCAAGATGGCCGAGGGCGGGCTGGATGTGGCTGTCTTTATCGCTTATGTCGGCCAGGGTCCCCGGGATGAAAAGGGCTATGAAGCGGCCTTCGCCAAGGTCAAACACTCGATAGCCTCTATCCGCCGTCTCTGCGAGAAGATGTACCCGGACCGGATCGGTCTGGCCCTCTCGCCGGAGGAGACCGAACGAATCGTGGCTTCCGGGAAAAAAGCGGCGGTGATCGGGATCGAGAATGGCTATGCTATCGGCCGGGATATCTCGCTGCTCGATACCTGTTATGCTCTGGGGGCCCGTTACCTGACCCTTTGCCATATCGGCCACAACGATATCTGCGATTCCGCCAACCGTCTGATCGGCCACCCGGATGAGAGCGGTGAGGGCCTGGATGAGCGCGGCAATCATATTTTCGGGCTGCTTGCCGGCCTGGAGACGATATATGTCGAGCAGGAGGCTCCGC
This sequence comes from Candidatus Glassbacteria bacterium RIFCSPLOWO2_12_FULL_58_11, assembly GCA_001780825.1. Classification (GTDB taxonomy): domain Bacteria; phylum Gemmatimonadota; class Glassbacteria; order GWA2-58-10; family GWA2-58-10; genus GWA2-58-10. The sequence goes on from MFIX01000116.1 coordinate 6,067, forward strand.
CGGAGCACGGCGGATTGAGCGAGTTCGGCAGGCAGGTGGTGGCCCGGATGAACCGCCTGGGGATGCTGGTGGATGTATCGCACATCTCTGCAAGCTCGGTGCGCGGAGCGATAGCGGCCTCCCGGGCTCCGGTGATCGCTTCGCATTCGAACAGCCGGGCGCTCTGCCGGATCGGCCGCAACCTGGATGACCCGGAACTTATGCTAATCCGGGATACAGGCGGATGCGTCCAGGTCAATGCCCTGGCGGGCTATGTCAAGTTCCCCCAGGAAGCTCGTCAAGACCTGCAAGAGCTTTTTGAGCGGACCGGAACCTCCAAAATGAGCTATGAGGGCTTCCTGCGCTTGTACCGTGAGAACCGCGCTGACTATGACAGCCTGATGACGCGCTGCTCCGAAGGCATAAAACAGGTATATCAGCGTTATCCCCAGCCGGATGTGCGGGATGTGGCCGACCATATCGATTACCTGGTCAAGCTGGTAGGAGTGGACCACGTGGGTGTCGGCACGGATTTCGGCGGAGGTGGTGGAGTCAAGGATTTCAAGGATGCTTCGCAGGCGGTGAACCTGACCGCCGAACTTTTGCGCCGCGGCTACAGCGAGCCGGATCTGGCGAAAATCTGGGGCGGCAACTTCCTGCGGGTCTGGCGCGCGGCGGAAAAGGTGGCGAAAGAAATAGGCAGGTAAAGTTTCAAGAAATGATAGATTCGCCAAGCATGAATATTCAGGAAATGTCCGCTGTAGGGGCTCAGCATGCTGCGCCCCTACTCCCTTTTCTTCTGAAAATCCTTTTCGTGAGGCGTTTTTTTGTACTCGTTGCGCTCGGCAGCGAGCATAAGATTTGTAATTTTAATTTGCAATTCGAGCTGGTCTGAGCTCCGGTTTACCCGGACAAACATTCTAGCATGGACTCTGGATATGGACCGCCTGATGAGATTTTTTCTTTTAATCTTTGTCCTGTGTTCGGCCGCAGGCTTGTCGGACCGGCTTTTGGCGGTCTATACCGAAAGCCCGCACCGGCTGCTCGCCGGGAGTGAGATTGCCGTGGAGGGCCCCGGCTGTTACGCGGAGCCGGGTAAGACATATATGCTGACCCGGGATATCGCCGCTAAAGGCAGCGCGGTTTTCCTGGGAAAGGATGTCACTCTCGACCTCAACGGCTACACGATCACCTTTGCGGACGGCCAATACTCGCACGTGCCGAACTATGGATTCGAGGAGGGTCTCGAGGGCTGGGATGTCTCCAAAGCGCCGGGCGCGAAAGTGGAGGACACCGAGACCGTACATGTGTTTATCGGCGAGAAAATCCTGAGCCTGGCCGCTGGGGATGAGATTGTCTCGGGCTGGGTCGAGCTGCCGCTGGCGGAGCGCTCCTATTTCGCGATGTGCGGGGTCACCATGACCGAGATGCGCGTGAGCCTCTATGTCGAGAATGGGGAAGGCCGGAGCGTGCGCTGCGTACAGGATTACGGCGACAGCAGCCGGGTAAGCTGTCCGGTGGAGCGGCGCGGCGTGCGCCTGGGCGGCGGATTTGTCACAGCCCACCTGT
>MFIX01000116.1:7703-22565 GCA_001780825.1 Candidatus Glassbacteria bacterium RIFCSPLOWO2_12_FULL_58_11
ACAGGGATCGCGGTGGTGGAAAATACTTTTCCCTGGGCCCACACCGATAACCTGTATGCCGGTAACTACTGCGCCTTTTACGACTATACAATAAAAGGATCGGCAAGCGAGCCGCTGCCCTCGATACCCCGGGTTTCGGGTCCGGGGACAGTGACGATCCGCAACGGCAAGATCAAAAGCGCCGCCCGGGGCATTTTATCCTGGGGCATCCAATCCACTGCCGGCGAGGTGAGAATGGTCCTGGACAACCTGCTGATAAGCTCCGCCGGGATCAATACCAATGCGGTTGACATACCGTTTGGAGAAATCAGCAATTGCCGCTTTGAGATCGACACGCCCTTTATCATCAACCGGCATATCAGTGAACACGCCGTGGTCCTGCGCCGGGTCAAAGCCTCCGAGGTTCACGACTGCGAATTCCTCGGCGGCCAGGGCTGCCTCAATTTCATGGGGCCGCACAGCCTGATCCACGATAACCTGTTTGTGAACCGCCAGATGGTAACCAATCACTACTGTGTCATGGCCCGCGGCGACAGCTCCAGAGTGTACCGCAACCGCTTCGAGCCGGAGATCGGCAGCGGGCTGGAGATTTTCCGCCACAATTATATCGAGGTTTTCGACAACACGTTCATTATCGAGGCCTCGCCTCCGACCTGCGAGTACGGACACGAGGAGTACAGCACTACCGCGATCCGGATCGCCGACTACAATGCCCGGCCCGGCGCGCCGGACGGCTGCGCTGGCAACCGGATCTACCGGAACAAGATGCAGATCACGGGGCGGGATTTCCCGCGGGTCCCGGACTATAAACCGATGGCCTGGGCTTTTTTCTACAGCACCAGCGGCGGGGAAAATTATGTTTACGATAACGACATAACTGTGGAGCAGCGAGACCTGGGTACCAAGGCCGAGGCCTCGGCCATCTATATCGGCGGAGGCAGTATCGGCGGGCAGTTCTACGATAACCGGATCACTACCAATGTTCCTGCCGCGTGGATCGGCAATCCGTATGGCGGGGCCGCGGGAGCGGTGCTGCGCAATAACACGATTGGCAAATCGGCGAATGCACCGTCAGATTTCAAGCCCATCCGGATGGGCTTTTCAGAAAGGGAGGACTGCCTGGCCCGGGATATCGAATTCCATTCAAATATCATCCAGGGCACGGATTTCGCGGTCGAAGCGACCGGGCAAAACCACGGCTATTCGGTTTACTGGACGCTCAGGGTCAAATTGGTCGGCAGGTTGGTCAAGGCGGCAGCCGGAAAGGAAATTCAGGTGCTCGACCGCGAAGGCAATTTGGCCGCTGATGGCAAAACCGACCAGAACGGAGAGTTCAGCGCGGAGCTGCTCGAATACACGCTGGATGGGCAAAAGCGGATGGATTCCGCGCCTTACACAGTCAAGGTGGACCGGTTGAAAAAGAATGTCGAGCTGAAGAAGAATAGCGAGATTGAAATAATTATCAAATAGCGGCCGGGGCGGGATTTAAAGTCAAGGAATGCCGGCGGTATTTAACAGTCAGTGCTGCTTAATACTAGATGAAATAAAATTAAAAAAATGTAGGGGCAATTCATGAATTGCCCCTACGCAAGATATAAATTTTCACCCGGATTATTCACAAACCCGCATACTCGTGAATTTTATTAATCGTACCAGGCTCATTCACCGTGCGCTTACCCGCGGCCCTCCGGCTTTCTCGACCCGGAAAATGGTCTCCTGCCAGGGCTCCAGCCTCACGTGGTTGCCGGTAATCTTGCTCAGGCTGCGCAGGTCGATCATTTGCCCGATATCGCTTTGCCCCTTGATCTCGAACTCGAGCGCCGCGGGGCCCAGGTTGCTGGCATAGATCAGGTAGTCGTTTTTGCGCTCGACCGAGCGGACCTCGGCGCCGGTTACCGGGTCTCCCTGGCTGTCGATCGCCAGCAGTGGCCGGGTAAGCTCGAGGCGTTCGGCCAGCGGCTCCAGGATCGCCATATAATCCTCAGCTTTCAGCGGGGCGGCCAGGTAGTAAATCCGTCCTTTGCCTTTTTCGATCAGGACCAGCGCCGGCGCGCCATCGGTGAAAGTCGCCAGCACCTTGTTGCCCCCGGCCTCCAGTTTCTGCACCAGGCCCTCGGAATGCAGCACCGCGGGCTTCCGTCCGCTGAATATATCCTCCTCGCCGGTCTGGATTTCCCGGTTCACCTCCCCGAAAACCATGGTTTGGCTGATACTCTGGTCGTAGTTCTGGACCCGCTCGCCCTTGCCCAGAACCTCCGGCAGGGTGACATCGGTCACCTTGAGCCCCAGCTCCGGGATACGGTCCGCGGGATTAGCGTACTGGTCGAAGAGGAATGATTCCGGCACTATAACTACAGTTCCGCCCTCGGAAACATATTTCAGCACCGCGGCGGCCACCTCGGGCGGGCAGTACTTGACCGCGGGCAGGATCAGCAGCTTGAGACCGGCAAGCTTACCCTCAAGGACCTGTTTCTCGCTGACAAATCCGATCCGGCAGCCCAGGAACCGCGAGCCCTGCCAGACATTTCCCAGCGCCTGGAGATAGGGCGTGCGGCCCGCGCGATGCAGCTCGGGCGGGACCTGCACGATGCTGGTCTTAGAATAGAGAAGCGCCACCTCAGGCTCCGGCTTCAGAAATTCGGCGATCTCGTTCGACAGGCGGCGGACATCCAGGCCCAGGCGCAGCACCTCAGCCACATCCGAAAGCGGGATGTCCCAACTATGCGGCAATGAGGACTCGTTCATCCCGTGGTACTCAACGCTGGGTGTGCGGGCCCACCACCACTTGGCAATTGAGGATTTGCCGTGGAGAAACTGCAGCAGGATCCCGTGGGCGTCGCCGCCCATCTCCGGCTCAACCATCGCTTTTTTCTTCTCGCTCAGGCTGAGGAACAGGTCGGAGAATATGTAGGAGCCGCCGGACTCGTTCAGGATCACGTCATCAACCTCGTTGATTATCATCTCCTCATCGATACCCGAGGTGCCGTTGGCCGAGGAGAGCATGCTCGAGGTGCCGCCGGCGGTGATTGGAATGTCCGGGTCCAGCTTCCTGATCTGAGACTTGGCGAACTTGAGATAGTCGGTGAAACGGCGGGTGTTGAAAACCGCCCAGTCATACCAGGCGGCGCGGTTGACATCCGGCAGGGGGGCCGCATTGCGGGTCTCCGGAGCGGTTATCCCGGCGAAAGAGCTGTAGCTGGTGTTCCAGAGACGGTTGAGCTTTTCCACGGTGCCGTATTTGGCCTTGAGCCAGTCGCGGAACATCTGCTGGCTGGTCTCGCAGTAGCAGATATACATCAGCTCGTAGGCCATGATATTATACAGCAGGTTCGGGTTGTTTTTCCATTCCTCGTAGCGCTGTTTGGTGTATTCGAAAACCGCCTCGCGAATATGCGGGCTTTCCAGGCAGACCACCACGTTCTCTTTCCTCCCGCCCATCGACCAGCGGTCCTTGACCAGGTGCCCGCACCAGCCGTCCCAGCCCACGCGGTGAGTGCCGGGGTACTTGTGGAAGGTTTCGTACACCGGGGAACTCTCGATATCGTAGCGCGAGCCTCCGCCCACGGTGTAGCTTTCCAGGCGGTGGTTGAACGGCGCGAAATAATCCATCAGCGGCCCCTCGTTCACGATCAGCATCGACAGGACGATCACCGGGTTGCCCAGCTTGTCGCGGAAAAAGCCGTCTTTTTGCGGCAGTCCGTGCAGTACCGGATAGGGCGGGACATAGAGCGGCTGAGGATTGACCTCATCCTCGGGCAGCTCGACCCTGCCGGGGTCCTGCGCTCCGAGCACCTTGCGCAGCGCCTCGATGCTTTCCCCGCAGGAGGAAATGACATACTCCAGGATTTTCCTCTCCTCCTCTTCGCTCTGGAACCAGACCAGCTTGCCTCTGACCTCCCGGCCGACCTCCGCGGTCAGCAGGGGAATGCGCCAGTAGAAGCTCTGGTAGCCCTGGAGCTCGGCTGCGGCCACCTCCCGGCGAAGCGTTGCCTCGGCCTGATCGGCCCGCGCGCGAAGTTGTTTCATATCCACGCTGGGTACGATCTTGTCCTGCGGCCCATATAGAGAGGGGAAGACATAGCGGTCCTCGATCACCACCCGGCAGTCCCGCGGGTCGGCGGCCGAGGCGGTTGACTGGCCTTCTGCGCCAGCCACCAGCCGCAGATTGTCAATAAACAGCTCTCCGCCCTGACGGCCGAAATCGAGGCTGAACCTTCTGATCCGGTCCAGCGCCAGGTGCCGGTCGCCATCCTCGACCATGGCTTTCTTGAGCTGAAGCTCATAGTGGTTCCAGCCCCGGTTCATGAAAATTTTGCCTCCGCGATAGGACTGGCCCTGGATTTCCGCCTGTTCATCCGACCCCAGCTCGTCATTGATCTGGATATTGGCGTTTTGCACCGTGCCGCTCGGATTGTAGATATCGAATTTCAGCAGATCGTAAGCGCTCCAGTCGCCGGGCAGCTTGTCGCTGACCAACCCGCGCGACCTGCGGTCAGACAAATCCAGCCGCAGCCCGCTTTTCCCATGGGCCACGTAACTTGTGGAAATGGATACCGGTCCACTCCAGAGCTGGAGCGAGGAATCGCTTTCGAAATCGTCCAGTACCTGGGTATTATTTGTCACGGCCGGAGGGGTGGAACAGGCCATGAACGAGAACAGGACCAGAAGCAGGGACGGAAGGCTGAAACGGGGCATCATGTTCTCCGGGTAAATGTAAAACGGCGCAGGGAGGCGAACCGGACAGTTCAGGATTGAATTATAACTAGTCGAGGTGGAACCGGCTATCGAAAACAGGCGGATACCAGATCAAAAAGGATGCCAATTTGAAAGAAGGTAATAAATAATTGAAATTTAAAAGTCAGCTCGGCAGCGTCAGGAAAGCATTTTCTCAAATCCGTAAATTCGGTGCTAAATTTTGAGAATAATTTTCCGAATGGGGAGGGGAAGGAGAGCTTCCGGTACTCGCCCGGGGCCGCAGCATCGGTTTCCGCCGCGGCGATCCGGCAGTCTCAAAACGCAGGCTCTCTTCCGGCCGGAATAATTGATTCCGCCGGCAATGCTTATTATAATAATGCGTCCGAATTTCGAAGCGGACGGCATACCATGATTCCGGCATGGATTTTCTCAAGCCGCCGTGCCGCTTTGACGATTCAGGAAAAGAATCTGAGAATGATAATTGATTCTGTATTATTCCTTGAGCGGCGATAAGCAAATTATACAGAGAAAAATAAAGGAGTAAGCGGAATGGTTCCGGATAGAAAAAAAAGAGTGCAACAGATAACCGAAAGGTTTATTTCCGCCCAGGATGCCACGCCGGTAATCGGCGCCTGCCTGGTCCCGCTGCTGCTGGCCGGCCAGGGCCAGGAGGTGGTGCCCTCGCTCCAGGGCGGCCAGATCATGCCCACCATGGACCGGGTGGGCCGCTCCGGGCTGAAACAGGTATTTTTCAAGAGCGAGGCCGGGCTAGGGTTCGCCCTGCTGGGCATGGCCAAAAGCTCGCGCCGTCCTGCGGTGGGAGTGGTTACCTCGGGTCCGGGCGGCTTGAACACGATTACGCCGCTGGCCGATGCCACGCGGGACTGCGTCCCGATCGGCATGCTTTCAGGCCAGGTGCCGATCTCCGCCATGGGCACCGATGCTTTCCAGGGCGTCGATATAATCGAGGTCGTCCGGCCGATTACCAAGTCCGCGCGCTTTATCGAAAGCCTCGAGATGCTCCTCGGCAGTATACCGCGCGACCTGGGTCTGTCGATCAGCGGCAAGCCGGGGAGCGTGTTCTGGGATCTGCCCAAGGATGTCCAGTTCACCCATATCGACAACCTCCGGGAGCTGGCCGCGCGGATCGAGGGTTACGAACAATACGTGGAAAAGCCCGAGCTGGATACCGAGAGCCTGGACCGGGCGATCGAGCTGCTCTACCGCTCGGAGAGCCCGGCGATCCTGGCCGGTTACGGCCTGGTCCTGGGGAATGTGTACGCTGAGTTCCACGAGCTGCTGGCCCGGACCAGCCTGCCGGTAATCCATACCCTGCCGGGCAAGGCCGCGGTCAGCTCCGCCTACCGTTACAGCATGGGAATGCTCGGCATGCATGGGCTCTATTCGGGCAGCGCGGCGATCTACCTTTCCGATTTCGTGCTCTCCCTCGGCGGCCGTTATGATGACCGCGCGGTCGGCAACCCCGAGGTGTTCGCTCCGGCCGCCCGCCAGCGGGGAGCTCTCGTGCACGTGGATGTCGAAAAGATACAGTTCGGCAAGTCCCGGGACCTCCTGGCGCACAAGCTCTGCGTGCATGGAGATTCCGGAGATGTCGTGCGCTACCTGCTGGATAACCTGGATCCCAAAAGGCTCAAAATCGAGCCCTGGCTCAAGCGGCTGGAAAAGATCAAGGCTGAGAACCCCGCGCCGCCGAGCCGCTTCGCCGGCGGGGAGGAGATGGATATCATCTACCTGCTGGAGCAGGTAAACCGGCTCACCGCGGACATTCCGGACAAGCTGCTGGTCACCGATGTCGGTAACCACCAGATGTGGTCCGCCCAGCGGCTCAAGATTACCGGCCCCAACTCCTATTTCACCTCGGCCGGCCTGGGGACCATGGGCTCGGGCATTTCCCAGGCGCTGGGAGTGCAGCTTGCCAACCCCGGCCGTCTGGTGCTCGATATCCAGGGCGATGAGAGCTCCTTTTTCTGCAATATGGAGCTGCGCACCGCGGTCCGCTACCAGATACCGATCAAAGTGCTGCTGGTTAACAACGGCGGCCAGTGCATCGTCCACCAGTGGACCGACAGCATGTTCGGCGGCAACAATGTGGGGGTTATCGAGCAGATTGGCGAGGCCCCGAGGATGGATTATGTGCGCAATGCCGAATCTTATGGCGTGCGGGCCGAAAGGGTGACCCTGAAGAAAGACTTCCAAGGCGCTCTGATGCGCGCCCTGGACCATGAGGGCCCTTGCCTGATCGAGTGCGTGGTGCCCCACGAGGAATGCTATCCCTGGATCAAGCCCGGACACGGCTTCCCGGAGATAATGGCCGGCTACCCGCCGTCGCCAGGAAAAGTTCCGGTCCCGGAGACTGTGCCTTCCGGCAGCGGCGAATTTGATGAGTCTGAAAGCGAGCCGTCTCCCTGATCCGTAATTTACGGGAATCTGAAAGACAGAGGCCGCCTGAAAAAAGCTGATTGCTGAAAGGTATCTTCGCCAGGGCGGGGATACCTTTTTATTTTCCGACAGTCGAGAAAAACCTGCCGGGTGAGACAAAATTTATTCAGCGGGGTATCCCTCTAGCACATGGGACCACATGTGCGCTGGACTGCGCTTGAGTTCGGGCCGGGGCAGGTGTTATTGTAAGAATGCCCGGTCTGCCCGGTCTTTCTAATATACCCGGGGCCATGAGCGCCAAAAACCGGAGAGACGGATGCGCTTTATCAAGCTTCTGCCGCTGTGGATTACGCTCTCAGTCACCTTCCCGCTGTTTACTGCCACAAGGCTGCTGGCGCGCGGCGAATTTCTCTGGCGCTTCGAGGTCGGGGCCGCGGTTTCCAGCTCGCCGGCGGTCGATGACCAGGGAACTATTTATATCGGTTCAGAGACCGATCGGGTCAACGAAGGCGTATCGTGGTTCTTCGCGCTCAAGCCCGACGGGTCGTACAAGTGGTACGCGATTACCGGCATTGTTCTCGGCACCCCGGCTCTGGATGCCTTTTCCACCATCTATTTCGGTGATATCGCCGGCTTCTTCTACGCCATCCTGCCCGATTCCGGCGACCTGAAGTGGCTGGTCACCAATGGCTCTCTCATCTCCGGCTCCGCCGCGGTGGCCGGGGATGGCACGATATATATCGGCTTCGGGGACAATAACCTCTACTCGATCCAGCCCGATGGGTTCCTGAATTGGAGCTTTAAGACCGGTGATGTGATCCAGGGCTCGCCCGCGGTTAGCTATGACGGCACGGTGTATTTTGGCTCGAACGATCACACCTTCTATGCCCTGGACCCGGAGGATGGGAGCCTGAAATGGAGCTTCCCCACCGGCGCGAATATTACCGACTCGCCGGCTATCGACAGCGACAGCACGATTTATTTCGGCTCCTGGGATGGATATCTGTACGCGCTCACCCCGGAACCCGCCCTTAAATGGAAATTCAAAACCGGATCTGTAGTCTCCAGCTCGCCTTCAATCGGTCCGGATGGCACGATCTATTTCGGCTCCTGGGACAATTATCTCTATGCCCTGGACCGGCAGGGCAACCTGGTCTGGAAATTCAAGGCCGGAGATGTCATCGACAGCTCGCCCGCTGTGGGCGCCGACGGTGCGGTTTATTTCGGCTCCTGGGACAGCACTTTCTATGCTCTCAACTCCGACGGCAGCCAGCGCTGGACTTACAAGACCGGAGACTGGATCACCAGCTCGCCGACAATCACCAATGAGGGCGTACTTTATTTCGGCTCGAACGACGGGTTTATCTACGCCCTGGATACCGGGACCGGTCAGGGCCTGGCGGACAGTCCCTGGCCCAAGTTCAGGAAAGACCTGCGCAATTCGGGCAGCTCTCAGGTAGTGGCCAAGGTGCTGGCCGGGGACCTGGACGGCAATAATAAAATCGACATCTTCGATCTTCTAGAACTGCTCAAAGTGCTCGGCGGCTCCTCCAGCTCCGCCCTGGCCGATGTGGACCGTAACGGCAAGACCGATATTTTCGACCTGCTGGCCCTGCTCAAGCTTCTCGGCGGAGGAGGAAGCTCGAGCGCCCTGGCCTCAGCCGGAAGATTTATCAGCGGCAACTACGAGGGACTGGATTTCTCATTCGACAGTACTTACCGGGTCACTTTCCCGGACCGCTCGACTCTCGAGTTCAGGCCCGGCAGCCGGACTATCGCCGAGCTTCAGGCGGATGGCGGGACAGCCGCAGCCCTGCTGGCCTCGCCTGGAGGAGGCGCGGACAAGCGTCTGGCGTTGCCGAAAGCTTTCGCGCTGGCCCAGAACTATCCCAATCCTTTCAATCCCTCCACCACGGTCGAATACACCCTGCCGCAGGGCTTCAGCGACAAGGTGTCCCTGAAAATTTACGACCTGACCGGACGCCTGGTGCGCAGCCTTTTCGAGGGACAGCGGCAGAGCGGAACCTACAGCCAGCTCTGGGATGGAACGGATGAGCATGGCCGCCGGGCCGCCAGCGGAGTTTATTTTTATCGCCTGTCCGCGGGCGCTTATTCCGACACTCGGAAAATGATCCTGCTTAAATAGACGCTCTATCTCTATCGGCAGTGTTCTTGAATTTTACCGGGTATAACGTTAACTTGAAATAGTTGAAAGAGTTATTTGATTATCGGACCCTGATCCGGCCCGGGCATTCCAAGAACACTTGTCCTGGCTCGAGCCTGGTGAAAGCTGACTATGAGCGGCAGGTTAAAATTGTTTTTCAGAGCGGCCCTGCCCGCTCTCATGCTGATATTGCTGCCGGGTTGTTTCAGTATCCCGTTTATCAGCCACGGCGGCAAACCGAGTGTAGTCGAGCCGCAGCAGGCGGAATTCGACCGGAGCTGCGTGTATGTGGGCTATGATGGCGATCACCAGCCGATTGTCGAGCTGCGCCTGATAAATCAGGAAGTGAATCCCGATAAGGGCCTGATTATCCATACCCGCCTGTTCCCCACCGAAAATTTTCACGTAAAAAATATTTTCCGCGGCCTGCGCAGTATCAATTACTATCCCATCGAGCGCCGGTTTCACCGCCTGGAGCTGCGCTACGGCAGGAAACAGCTTAAAATCAAGGTGGCCGAAAACCTCCAGGTCCGCGATACCAAGCCGGTGGATGCCGATTTCATACAGTCCAATTTCTGGGCCCTGCTGCCGGATACGATGACCGCGGTCAAGCTCAAGTTCCAGGATGTCAAGCACTGGGGCAAGCTGCCCGCGGATTCACTCGATGACTGGTACGCCACCAAGACCCAGTATATCAAGCAGATCGAGCAGAACGAGCGCCGGGCTGATCTGGTAGATAACTACCGCCGCAGGCAGAAACAGGACGATACGAAAAAATACTCACAATTCGATTCAGTGTTCGTGACGACCAACAACACGTATATCTATCTGGAAAAAGATGTGGATTCGGATATGTTATTCACGGCGAACATCGGCGATAAATTCGATTACGGCGTGTCGGACGGCGCCTGGCTGGAAGTGCCGCTGCCGGATACTTTGAAGGACATGCTGCATGAATTCCTGGATGCCCGGAGAGCCAGAGCCCTTGACCAGTTGGAAAAACAGCGCAAAGCGGCCCGCGCTTCTCGTACGCCTGTCCAGGCCCCGAAAACCGAGATTGATACGACCAACCGGTTTACCGGATATATCCTCGATGTCATGGTGCAGAAACATTACCGGGATGCGGTCGGCTGGGAGATGCAGACTATGGCGGACCCGGTGGATGTGCCGCTCTTTGCCAAGGTGCTCACGGACAGGGAGGTGGCCCGGCTGGCCAGGATCGACTCGATAGCCAAGGCGCAGGCGGATTCGATAAAAGCCTACACCGATTCGCTGGAACGGTCCAGGGTGGTGGCGGATTCGATTAAGTTGGTTGCAGAGCTGAAGCTGAAAACAGATTCGCTGCGCGCCGATTCTTTGCGAGCCGCCGCTAAAGCCGGGAAAGCCGCCTCTGCCGCGGATTCTCTCAAGAAAGGCGCGGTAGTTGCCGCTCAGGCCGGAGCGGCCGCCGCCTCTGCGGATTCATCACAGGCTGCTTCGAAAACTCCCGTGGATTCGCTGAAACCTGGAGCGGGAAAGTCCCAGGCTGCCGACGACAGGCCTCCATGGGCCGGGACAGGCCGCGGCCACGGCAGGAACAGGGGAGGGGCAAATAGCGACGAGCCTGCTCCCCCGGATTCGACCGCCCAGCAGAACGCTGCACCCGGCAATCCGGAGCCGCCCAAGGATGGCAGCCCCTGAGGCTGGTCCGGATAAGCTGAGGCAATTTGAGAACGTGTTGAAATATTTCCCAAGCGGCTGGTGATTTCCCGGCCGCTGAAGGGGCGGTTCGCGAACCGCCCCTTCAATTGCTTATTATTTATAATGTTACGTTGATTCCACAAAAACAACTTGCCTGAATCAGGTAAGAGCAAATGTCGAATCGTCACGCTCTTAAATCCGCTTGAATTTTGCCCGGGACTATAAATGGACTGGATCGAGGATCATCTTTTGGAACTGCTTTATCTGCTGGATTATTTCGGTCAGATCATGCCGGTAATCCTGGCGGTGGCTATTATTTTTACCTTTTTTCTCATCCAGAGTTTTGCCAAAAAGCTCACCCGCATGGCTTTTTATCTCGACCGGATCGACAACCACCTGAGAGAGATCACCTACTTTATCAAGGAACACCGGGAGGAATTGTTATCCGGCGCCGGCGAAAGGCCTCCGGCGGAGCACCGGGTCGGTTCGGCCAGGCCGAGAAAATCCTCACCGGTCGAGACGCAGGAAGGGCGGGAGAGCTGAGCTGAAAGATTGAGCGGCGAGTATCTTTATATTAGTTTGAGAGAAACGGATGGTCTAGCGGTGACGGGAATGGTAGATCGTGGTGATTATGCCGCCGAAGATCAGCAGGATAAGTGAATAGGGAGGGAAAAACGGTATGGTGATTATCCCGATATAGAGGGAGATCCAGCCATATCTTTCCAGGTTCCAACCGCCGGCCTTACTCAACTGCTTACCTCCGCTTGCTCGTACATCGCTTTATCTTCCGTTCCAGTTTCAGTGTCTCTTTCGAGCCGCGGTTCTTTTCCAGGTGTCTTTTGAGCCAGATTTCCGCCGCCTCGCAATTTCCCGCCTCAAGCTGGCTGCGGGCCAATTCCAGGCAGATATCCTTAAAATCGGGGTCTTTAGTGTAAACCGCCTCGAATTGCTGGAGGGCCAGCTTGTGGCTGCCTTCCCCCCTCTCGACCAGACCCAGGCAAAAACGGGCTTCGATCAGGTCGGTATTCAGTTCCAGGGCTTGATTGAATTCGCTCCGGGCCAGCACCCAGGCTTTGTCTTTCAGGTAGGACTTGCCGCGCCGCAGCGCCCTTCCGGCCTGCTCCCCGCGCACAATCTGGGCGTCAAAACCTTTCATTCCCTGCTCGGTTTTATCCGGACGGGCGAAAGTTGCCGGCGGGAGAAGGGTAAGCAGCACCAGGCAGCGGATCATATAGGGAAAGGCTCTGCGCCGGATGGCTTCGTGGATCAATGCGGCTTTATTCCGGTGGGTAAGCAAGTCGGCCTGGCTCCTGAAATATGGCGGTGGATCGTTCTAATCTAATAGGACATGTTTTTCGCTCAAAGTTTTTTCTGCTTTCACCACCGTCAAATTTGAAAGGACGGCACTCCCTTTCTGCTAAAGACACGGGAGAGAATGCCGGCGCAAGAACAAGTGAAGCAGCCTTACTTGACTGTTATCGTTCCGGTCATGCCGAGAGCCCAGTGGGGTGTACAGTAATAGGGATAAGTTCCCGCCTGAGTGAATACAAAGCTGTAAGTATTCCCGGTGGCCACCGTGCCGGAGTCCCACTTCCCATCCTTAACCCCGTTGGTGCCGCTAGTTGTCGTATGACCCGCACTTTCTGCGACCCACTTGACAGTATCGCCTACCGCAATGGTCAGGGTGCTGGGAACAAACTTAAAGTTACTCATCGTGACTGTCCAGGTGACATTGGCCGGGGGCGGCGGAGGCGGCGGCTCGAGCGGGGTGAGATGGTCGCCCACGATATTGACCAGGAGCTTTACCGCATCGGTTATCGTCCATTTGCCATCCCCGTTGAAATCCGCCGCAGTACTGTCCGGGTACTGTCGTCCCAGTGTGAGCAGGGCAATGACATCCGTGCTGTTGACCGACCCGTCTCCGTTGATATCCTCTTTGTATTTGACCGTAGCCTGAGCTTGAATTTCACCGGTAATCCAGAAAAGACCGGCCAGCAGATAAATTGACAATAGTATCCTCCTAAGGCGTTTTCCTGCGATCCCACATTGGCTGACAGCCATTTTATTCCTCCTGAGTGATATTAACCAGGCCAGCCCGGTGAATTTAAGTCTGAGTCTCAGCTTGGCGCGAAGCCTCCGGCATTCGGATTGAAGATGAACTGCGCCAAGCTGTCCACTAACAAAGTGATGTGTCTTTCATCGTTCTTGTCCGTTTATAAATGTAATATTAATATTTCTTCTGATAAACCAGAAAATCAATTTTGTTCGGCGGGAGAATAGATGGTCAGGGAAATAATCAGCTTTATCGCGGTGGCTGCTTTTCTTGCCGTTCTGTTGTGGCTGCCCCATGAGGATTGGCGCTCCTACGAGCGCGGATACCGCCGGACCGCCGATCAGCTCGGCTCCGGAATTACCCTGCCGGAGGGGAAGGCGGCCAGGGGAAAAATCGAGCCGGAGAAGCTGGAGGAGCTTTTCAAGCTGATCGCGGGCGGGGCGCTGGCCGTCCGGGTGGACCGGCTTTCCGATTCGTTGCAGGCCCTGATCCTGGAGCTGGACGAGTATCGCGGCCTGCTTTTTTCCGCCAGGGAAACAGTCAGGTACGGCACTGGGGGCGGGAGTGAAAGATTACGGGTCGGCTATTTTTCGGCGGTCCGGGACCTGACGCGCCTGGGCCAGGAAACCGGACAGCTTTCTGTCGAGGCCGATTCGCTGAGCGAAAGCCTGGAGGCGGTGGAACGGCTGGCCTCCGCTGGTGAAAGCACGGCCTCGGCCATTCCGGAGATACATCTGATCCGGCCCTCCAGGGTGCCGGTCCGGGAAGCCTGTACGAGCTGTCATCTCCTGTCCGAGGACAGCCGGCGGGTGCTGCTCTATCCGGAAGGGGAGGAGAAAAGCTATCCGGAGGAAATGCTCCGGCATCCGCCGCGCGAGTTCGGCTGTACGATCTGCCATCGCGGCTCGCCGGAGGCCCTGGAATTCGGACCGGCGCACGATTCCGACTCTTTCGGCCGGTCTTTCCGGCCGGGCCGGATGGCGCTGCGCTCCTGCGGAGTCTGCCATGCCGACCGCTCGCCGCTGAGATTTTCCAGCGTGCCTTTCAACTGGCCGGATGGCTGCATCGAGTGCCACGAGCAGGACAAGCTCAGTCTGCTTGCCGACTCCTCGGCCACCACGGCGCTGGACTATCCTCTCGATTTGCGGGAATTTCGTTTCTGGCTGCTCCGTCACTGGGGTGAAAAGCTCGGGAAAGTCCCCGACCGGGAGGAATTCGAGCAGGCGGCCGACATGTTGGTCTCCGGCCTGGTGAAGTCCGCTCCAGCCGTGGCGGATACCGGTACGGTCCAGGCGGCGGGCGATAGCAGCCGGGCCGATGGAGAGCGGATGTTCCGTTGCCCGTCCTGCGGCCGGACCTTCAACTTTTCCGCGAGCGGAGTGCCGGCCTGTCCGCTGGATGGCACAGCGCTCGAACCGGTGGGAAACTGATTTTGAAGTGCTCTAAATGCGGCCTGCCGCTCGACCCGGGCCAGCTGCGTGAGACTCCCACCGCTGGAGACTGCTGGCCGGTCTGTAAAACCTGCCGGAGCGGCGAAAAGCCGGTTTTCGCTTACAGCCGGCAGACCCTGCTGAGGACCCTGTATGGCGCGGGCCGAAGTATCTCCGCTTGCCATGCCTGCGGCCTTCAGGACAAACTCGAGCTCCACTGGATCAGGCCGCTGGCGGCCGGAGGCCGGCCTGAAAGCAATAACCTGCTGGCGCTTTGCCGGGCCTGCCACGACAAAGCCCACGCCGGAGCCCGGATTATCGGCAGAGCGGCCGTGGTGGTCAGGAAAACTAAGACAGAATAGAAGGCGTTGAGAAATCAACTTAAATCGTGGATCTCCGGTTACAGTCGAGCACCGGTTTCGCTATAAATAATGTATCAA
>MFIX01000117.1 GCA_001780825.1 Candidatus Glassbacteria bacterium RIFCSPLOWO2_12_FULL_58_11
CTACGCCCTGGAGCACCGCCTGCGGGTGGTTGTCGCCACCAGCGTCCTGTTTCTGCTATGCCTGGCGCTGATTCCCCTGATCGGCGTCGAGTTTATGCCCAAGGCCGATGAGGGCGAGGTACGGGTCAATGCGGAAATGGATGTCGGCACCCGGGTCGAGGTCCTGGATGAGAAATTCCAGCAGATCGAGCGGGTCGTGCGTCATGAAGTGCCGGAGCTCCGCAATACGGTCACCAGTATCGGCGGAACCGGCTGGCGGGTCGTGGGCGGGCATACAGGGGATATACGGATTTCCCTTGTCCCGGAGCATCAGCGCCGCCGCACCAGCGAACAGATCGCCGCAGCCCTGCGCGGCAAGGTGGAAAATATGCCCGGGGTCACCAACCGGGTCCGTGAGGGCCAGGGCTTGTTCATATTCCGAATAGTAAGCGGCGGCACCGAGCAGGTGCAGATCGATGTGCGGGGCCACAACCTGGAAATTTCCGACGCGCTGGCCCAGCGGGTGCTCAAAGTGGTCGAGGGAATTCGCGGGGTGACCGACGCCAAGATCAGTCGCGAGCTGGGAGTGCCCGAGGAGCTGGTCCTGGTCGACCGTCAGAAAGCTGCCGACATGAAACTGAATGTCTCTCAGATCGCCAACAGCCTGCAGACCGTGCTCTCCGGCACTCCGGCCGGCTTTTACCACGAGAGCGGGAAAGAGTACCGCATCCTGGTCAAGGTCAAGGAATCCGAAAAACTGGACCTGAATGAGATCCTCGACCTGACCCTGACCAATTCCGACGGCAACCCGGTGGTGCTGCGCAACGTGGTCCAGATCAAGCCGCGCACCGGCCCGGTGCTGATCGAGCGCAAGGACCAGGAGCGGATCGTGCAGATTTCCGCCAATATCAGCGGCCGGGACATGGGCTCGATAATCTCGGATATCCGGGAGGGCCTAAAAGCGGTGCCCGTACCCCGGGATTTCAGTATCGTTTTCAGCGGGGATTACGAGGAGCAGCAGAAAGCCTTCCTGGAGCTGATGCTCAGTATTGTCCTGGCGCTCATTCTGGTATATATGGTGATGGCCTGCCAGTACGAATCGCTGCGAGACCCGTTCGTGGTGATGTTTTCCGTGCCGCTGGCCGCGATCGGCGTGATCCTGCTGCTCTTCCTGACCCACACAACGTTCAACGTCCAGTCCTTTATCGGCTGCATCATGCTGGGCGGGATCGTGGTCAATAATGCGATCCTGCTGGTGGACCACACCAACCTGCTGCGCCGCCGGGATGGGATGCCGCTGCGCGAGGCGATCGAGGAGGCGGGCCGCAGACGGCTCAGGCCGATCCTGATGACCGCCCTGACCACTATCCTGGGCCTGGTGCCGCTGGCTTTCGGTATCGGCGAAGGCTCGGAGACCCAGGTGCCCCTGGCGCGGACCGTGATCGGCGGGCTGCTCAGCTCGACCCTGATCACCCTGGTCTTTGTCCCGGTGGTTTACTCGATTTTCGAGCGCAAGATGACCGCCCAGGATGAGTCGGCGAAAGAGTAGTGAGACGGGTTGCTAAGGGAAGCAAAAATAGATCGCATTGATGCTGTGCAAAAGATACAGCATAGAAATTTTGCAATTGTTTTATCAGGAGTTGTAAAAGCTTTGAATGTTAGAGATTCTCTCAGCGAAGCGTGTAGAAGGCAAGTAATTTCCATGCTGGTCATGTTATGTGTACAAAGCCCGGCAGGCCTTTGCGCGATTTTGCGCGCAGGCGAGCTTGGCGAAGCGGAGTAGAAAATTCAAAAGCCGACAATAACCTTTGGTTCTTTTAGTTATGAAAGAACTGGTTTTGCTATTTTTGCCATCAAAAGTAGATTAAAAATGTTCTTTTTACTTCGATAACATCAATTTAATGATCTGAGTAGTGACTGCCTGCTCCAATCAGGCCGCCCCGTTCCCGATTCAAGCTCTCCCGGCTGGTTATTCCCCCCGTGCAAAGCGCCCGAACTCTGTAACATTTATCTTTTGACAACGCTTTCTAGCTATGCTACTTTGAAAGTGCGGCTGAGATTGATCTATCAATCCGCCGAATCCGCTTGATACCAGATTCCTCCCGATAAATGCTTCTATTACTTTTCCAGCCTGAGGAGAAAACCTATGGATCCCTCCAAGCTAATCCCTGTGGCGGAGGCTCTCCCGGCGCCCTGGTGGCTGCTGGATTTCCTGGGAGTGCTGACCCTGATGCTGCACCTGCTGGTGATCAATATCGCCCTGGGCGGCAGCCTGATCTCGCTTTTCAGCCGGCTGAAAAGCGCCGATGCTCCGCCGGAGGCCACTCTCTCAGGGCTGTTCGCCACAAAAATCCCTACCTCGTTCGCAGTGGGAATTACCCTGGGTGTCGCCCCGCTGCTGTTCTTCCAGGTCCTCTACCACCATTTCTTCTACACCAGCTCGGTGCTGATGGCCGTGTTCTGGATTCTGATCATCCCGCTGGTGATTATCGGCTATTACGGGGCCTATATCAACGCCCGCAAGTACGGTAAGTCCAGCATGCTGGCCACCGCTGCGCTGACAGTTACCTGCCTGGTGCTGCTTTACGTGGCTTTCGCGTTCCAGAACAACATCTCGCTGATGTTGCAGCCGGAGAAATGGACCGCCTATTTCAATAACCGCTCCGGGACCATCCTAAGCCTGGACGATCCGGTACTCTGGCCGCGCTACCTGCATTTTATCACCGCCTCGGTAGCGGTGGCCGCGCTGTTCAGCGCGCTTATCTGGAGCCTGCGTCGGCGCAAGGGCGCGGATGGCGCGGACGGGAAAATCCGGTCGGGACTGCGGATATTCGCGGTGGCCACAATGATCCAGATCGTGCTCGGCTTCTGGCTCCTGATCGCCCTGCCCAAGCCGGTGATGATGCAGTTCATGGGGCAGAACATGACCTATACCCTGTTCCTGTTCCTGGGGATCGTGCTCGCCCTGTCGGCGATAATGACCGCGGTGCTCGGCTGGCTCTATCCGACCCTGCTGGTGCTGCTGGGTACGGTCGCGGTGATGCTCCTGCTGCGCACGTTTCTGCGCACGGCCTATCTCAATCCCTATTTCCGGCTCGAGTCGCTGGGGCTGATACCCCAGTACGATGTCCTCGCGGTCTTTCTGGTGGTATTTGTCGCCGGCCTGGTTATCCTGGGTTTCATGCTTAAATGGGCGGTTGCCGCGGGCAACAGAAAGGCGGCGGCATGAACTATCCAATCTGGGAACTCACTTATATCGGCGGCCCCTCGCTGATCGCCCTGATCGCGGTTACCCATGTTTATATCGCCCACCTGGCGGTAGGCGGCGGAGTGTTCCTCTGGCTCACCGATATCAAGGGCTTCCGGGAAAACAGCCCGGAAATCCACGGCTATCTGAAGAAACACATCTCGTTCTTCCTGTTGCTGACCATGGTTTTCGGCGCGGTGAGCGGGGTGGGCATCTGGTTCATTATCGCCCTGGTCAACCCGGCGGCCACGACTATCCTGATCCACAACTTCGTTTTCGGCTGGGCCATCGAGTGGGTCTTCTTTTTCGGCGAGATCGCCGCGCTGTTGATTTATTATTACTATTTCGACCGGATGGACCGGAAAACCCGGCTCAGGATTGCCTTCCTCTATGCTGTTTTCGCCTGGCTCAGCCTGTTTATAATCAACGGCATTATCGATTTTATGCTTACTTCCGGCAAGTGGATCGAAACCCAGAATTTCTGGGATGGATTTTTCAACCCCACTTACTGGCCCTCGCTGTTTTTCCGCACGTTTATCGCCTTTACTTTCGCGGGGCTTTTCGGCTATCTGACCACGGTATTTCTGGAAGAAGAGAAATTCCGCCGGCGCATGCTCAGGTACTGCACTAAGTGGCTCCTGCTGCCCATGCTGGGCCTCATTCCCTCGGCCCTCTGGTATTATTACGCAGTGCCGCTGAGCTTCCGCGAGGTGGCTTTCGGAATGAACCGGGACCTGCCCCCCTTCCTGCATCTCCTGCCGGGCATGACCGCGCTGATCTTCCTGCTGGGTATCGTGCTTAGCGTGGCCTCCGGCCGGGGCGTACAGAAAGCCGCAGCTTTCCTGCTGATCCCGGTCGGGCTGTTCTGGATGGGCGGCTTCGAGTACACCCGCGAGATCGCCCGCAAGCCCTATGTCATCGCCAATTTCATGTACTCCAACTCGATCCCGGTCGCGGAGGTGGAGCTGCTGAACCGGGATGGCGTTCTCAAACACGCCAAGTGGTCTGCCATCGATAAGGTCACCGCGGAAAACCGGCTCGAGGCGGGCCGCGAGATTTTCAACCTGGAATGCCTGGCCTGCCACACTGTCGGCGGTATCCGCAACGACATCCTGCCGCTGGCCGGAAAATTCCCCTACCGCGGCCTGCTGGCCCAGCTTACCGGCATGGGCAAGATCCGCCGCTACATGCCGCCCTTTGTCGGGACCGAGGAGGAGAAAGCCGCCCTGGCCGCCTATATCACCAGCGAGCTCCTGCACCGTGAGGTTGCCGAGCCGCCTGGCAGCCCGGCGAGCGGCGGCGCACTCGAGGAAACTCAAATCCCGCCGTTCGATCCGAAAAAGGATGAATACGTGCTTCTGGCCTGGAACTCTGCCGGCATGCAGGAGGTCAGCGACTGCGATGAGCTGTTCTCCTACCTGCCGCCGGGCAATACTGTCGAGGCGCAATTGCTCAAGCGCGGGCCGCAGCCTGTGCTGATCTCCGAGGGCGTGGAGCTGAGCTACAAGGTGGAGGACCAGCATGCTAACCCCGCCGGACATGACAGTTTCTGGGAGTTCTCCGAGGCGCTGTACGGCAGGAAGATCGAAGCCGGCAAGGGGCTGGAGGGCAAGGGAGTCGAGGGCGTTTTCGACTGGGATGCGGAGAAAGAGATCTACCGCGCCAAGGGGGTCCCGCTGCTGCCCTACCGCGAGGATGGGACTTTCAACGCTTATCCGCTGGTGACAGTCGAGGCGCGGGAGAGCGGAAACGGCAAGCTTCTCGCCAGCACTAAAGTAGCGGCTCCGGTGTCCACTCAGATGGACTGTTACCGCTGCCACGGCGGGGAACCCCGCCAGGCCGGAGCGGGAATCTCGAAAGAGACCGCGGCCGCTATTCTCCAGGCGCACGACCGTAACGAAAAAACCTCGCTGTACAAAGAGGCCATCGCAGGCAGGCCGCAGCTCTGCCAGAGCTGCCACGCCGACCCCTCCCAGGAGGACGGCGGCAAGCCCGAGGTGCTCAATCTCTCAGCGGCCATGCACGGCTGGCATGCCAACTACATGTCCGGCCTGGGAGATGAGGCCTGCCAGTACTGCCATCCACTGGCTGCCGGAGCGGGCGGCGGCCTGCGCGGAGTCCATGGCAGCCCAGGCGCTAACTTAAACTGCAGCAACTGTCACGGGACTTTCGAGGACCTCTCGATATCCCTGCTGAACCGGGAGAGCGATAAGCCCTCAGCCCCGGCCATTATGAAAAACATTCAGCCGCGGATGGCCAAGTCCATCGGGGATATCGCTCCCCGCACGCCCTGGCTGGAAAACCCGGACTGTTTCGCCTGCCACGTGGATTTCCAGCAGCCCGCGGAAGGAGCCACGGCTTTCAACCACTGGAACCAGTCGCCCGAGGAGCTTTACCGCTCGTACCGGGACAACGCCCTGATCCGCTGCACCGGCTGCCACGGCTCCAGCCATGCAATCTATCCCGCGCTCAACCCCGTGGAAAAATTCCGCGATGTGCTTCAGCCCATGCAGTACTGCGGGAAGCCTTTCGCGATCGGGGCCGACAAGTCCTGCGCGGTCTGCCACGTGAAAGAGATGGAGGACCCGATCCATCACGAGAACATGTTAAGAATGGTGCGCGACAAGGGCGGGTTTGAGGGGTTTTGAGGCAAGAGCGAATGACAAACGTGTAGGG
>MFIX01000118.1 GCA_001780825.1 Candidatus Glassbacteria bacterium RIFCSPLOWO2_12_FULL_58_11
CCCTGACCAGCACCGGCACACCGGCGGTGTTTATGCATCCGGTGGATTTCATGCACGGCGATATGGGCCTGGCCACGCGCGAGGATGTGTTCATGGCGGTCTCGAAAAGCGGCGAGACCAGCGAGGTGGAACGGATGCTCCACCTGTTCAAGCGGCTGGGAGTGAAAGTTATCGCGCTGACCGGCCAGATCAACAGCTCCCTGGCCCGTCTGGCCGATGTGGCCCTGGATTGTGGAGTCCCCCAGGAAGCCTGCCCTCACGATCTGGCCCCCACCGCCAGCTCGACCGCGGCCATGGTCATGGGAGACGCCCTGGCGGTAGCTCTGTTGATCCGGCGTAACTTCCGCCCGGAAGATTTTGCCAGGCTGCATCCGGCCGGCGCCCTCGGCCGACAGCTCCTGTTGCGGGTCGAAGAGGTGATGGTCGGCGGCAAGGATATCGGCATTGTCGGCAGCGGAGCGACGATGCGGGAGGTCCTCTTGGAACTGGTGGCCAAACGGGGTATCTGCGCGATCATCGGGAAAGACCGCCGGGTCCTGGGGGTAATCACCGACGGCGATTTCAAGCGCCTGCTGCAGAAAACCACCGATTTCATGGAGCTGCGGGCGACCGAAGTGATGAATGCCGGCCCCAAGTGTATCCATCGGGATGAGCTCTGCGTGACTGCGGTCGAGCTGATGGAGCAGCACGCGATTATCTCCATGCCGGTGATCGGCCGCCAGGAAAGGATTGCCGGGATGGTGCACCTTCACGATCTGATGCGGGCAAAAGTCATCTGATAAGGGCTTTGCTTACAGCAGGAGCACGCTGATGCCGGGAATGTTCTCAAGCCGCCTCGCCGGAATTATCGCCGGGGCGTTTTTCATGGTCTGTTGGCTCGTTATTCCGGGCTGCTCCAACCGCGACCTGGAGCCTGCTCCGGCGGCCGAGGGCACGGAACAAGGTGCGCCACCGGACCAGGTGTTCGACGGTTTCGAGATGACAGTGACCGATAACGGGATCAAGAAGGGCTGGGTCACCGCGGACCGGGCGGAGAAATACACCCAGTTGAATCTTTTCAAAGCCAGCAACCTTAAAGTGGTGTTTTATACTTCGAACGGCGAGGTCAAATCGGTAATGACCTCGCTCAAGGGCTTGATCCATACCGATTCGGGGGACATGGAGGCGATCGATTCGGTGGTGGTTCTTTCCCAGGACAGCAGCAAGACGCTGACCACCGGGCGCCTGATCTGGAAAAAAGAGGAGAACCTGATCCTCGGCGATTCCGCAGTAGTGATCCACAGCCCCCGCGGCGTGGTTTACGGAGATGGCATAAAGGCGGATGCCGGGTTCGAAAACCTGGAAGTGAAAAATCCGACCGGAGACATAAATGTCCTCGGGGAAAAGTTCTAGAGCGTTTATTCCGTTTGCCGTATTCCTACCTCTGCTGCTTTCCGCGCCGCTGTCCCTCCCACAGGAGGCGGAGCGGAGCGCTCCCGTCCCGGGAAGCGAAAACATTCCATTTACCATCGAGCACGCCGATCACTATTTCCAGCGCCGGGATTCCTCGGGCGCCGACCGCTATTTTTTGCAGGGCGCGGTGAAAGTCTCGCGCCGCGGATCGAGGATCGAGTGCGCCAGCCTGACCTATTTCCCGGAGCTGGATTACGTCCTCTGCCTGGATTCGGTCCGGGCCAGCGACAGGGACCGGAATCTGAGCTCGGATTCGCTCCTCTATTTTGTCTCACAGGCCGAGTACCGCGCCCTGGGAAACGTTCGCTGGTCCACCGCGGAATTCAGCGGCAGCGGCTGCCGGGGGGATTATTACCGCAACCGGGAAGAGCTGCGGGTGACCGGCGAGGCTGTGGCTGGAGACAGCCTGCACGAGATCCGGGCGGACACCCTGGAGTACGATTTTACCACCGAAACCCTGCGGGCCAGGGGCCGGGTCGAGCTGCTGGAGCTTAAAACCGGCTCCCGGGCGGAGGCTTCCGGCGCTGTTTACAGGCGCGCCAGCCGTCTCTCCACTTTAACGGGCCGGCCGAAAGTGACCTATTTCGGCTCCGCGGATTCGCTCAAGCGCAAAGCCTATCATCTGACCGGGGACCTGCTGAAAAGCTATGCCAATGACAGCCTCTGTGCCGCCGGCCGGGTCCGCCTCCAGGATGACAGCCTCAGTATCACCGCCGACAGCCTGTTCCACGACCGGGCCGGAGGCCGGAGCTATTTCCGCGGCGGCCCACCGCGTGTCGAAGACCCGCATTACAGTCTGACCGGCGGGAATATCGATATTTCTTCCAGCGGCCGCGCGCTGGAGCGGATCGAGGCCTTTCCCGGGGCGCGGGGTGAGTTTTATCTCGAAAAAGGAGCGAAAGAGTTGAAGAATGTCCTCGCCGACAGCGTGCCGGTGGTCGGCAGCTGGATCGAGGGCGACACGCTGAAGTTGTTTTTCGCGAAAGGGACGCTGGACAGTATCGCGGCCTCGGGCCAGGCGCGAAGCTATTTCCGGGAAAGCGCGGAGGCCGGCGTAAATTATCTTCAGGGCGCCAGGATTCTCCTGGTCTGGAAAGCCGGAGCCCTCGAGCTGGTAGAGGTCGTTCGGGGCGGGAGAGGTTTGTATCTTCCGGCGGACAGCTCAGCCGAAATTACTGTAATTCCTGATTCTGCCGGATTTAAGGCCTCGGGTGACAGCCTCAAGAAATGACTAATCCATTGACTTTGGCCCTGTGCGGAGCTTAAATTAAATAAAGCTGGCATGAAAATTGTTATAGAGGTGGAAAAGCTCCGGCTACCGAAGATTACCACGCTATGTATTGGCTATGGTGAATTTGACAACCTTACCTCTGGTGGAGATCGACCTGCTGAGTGAACCGCGCATATATACGCATGGATTGGTGAAAGTTTACAAGAAACGCAGGGTGGTTGACGAAGTTAACCTGGAGGTTGGCAAGGGGGAAGTGGTAGGCCTTCTGGGGCCTAACGGTGCGGGAAAAACCACTACATTCTACATGATTGTCGGTTTGATCAGGCCCGAGGCGGGCGAGATTCAGCTGACGGGGAAAAAAATTACCGGCCTGCCGATGTATCGACGGGCCGGGCTGGGGATCGGGTACCTGCCTCAGGAGCCTTCGGTTTTCCGGAAATTGACAGTCGAAGAAAATCTGCTCGCCATTTTGGAAACGCGCAGCTATTCCAGAAGTGAAAGACGCAAGCGTTGCGACAGCCTGTTGGAGGAGCTGGGGCTGGAGGGATTGCGCAGGCGCAAAGCCTATTCACTCTCCGGAGGGGAGCGCAGAAGACTCGAGATTACGCGGGCGCTTATCAGCGAGCCTCAGTTCATACTTCTCGATGAACCGTTCGCCGGCGTCGATCCGATCGCGGTGGATGACATACAGTCGATTATATCCAGGCTCAGGGCGCGCGGGATCGGGATTCTGATTACCGATCACAATGTCCGGGAAACTTTACAGATCACCGACCGGGCTTATATCATGTTCGAAGGCCGGATCCACCTGAGCGGCGATGCGAATACCCTGATTAACGATCCCACCGCGAAAAAGCTGTATCTCGGCAATGACTTCCGGATGTAAACCGGGAGGTCGGACTAGATGAACCGGAGATTCAAAGATGATTAACCAGCATTCCGAAGGTTGCCATGGCACTGCATAACCGGATGGAGCTCCAGTACCGCCAGGAGCTGACAATCAACCCGCGGCTGTACCAGGCCATGGATTTGCTGCAGATGCCCCTGCTGGACCTGCAGATGCATCTCAAGCAGGAGCTGCTGATCAACCCCTTCCTGGAGCTGGCCGAGGAAGCGGAGGAAAATCTCGAAACCGCCGAGGAGGAACAGACGGAGGCGGATGAGGTCGCCGGCGAGGAGGCCGTGGAGTTGCCCCTGGAAGAAGAGGAGCCCCGGGCCGAGGAGGTCGAGCCGGAGCCAGTCGAATCCGAGGACATTCAGGGCGGCTCGGCGGAAGAGGCAACATTGGATGAGGCGCCCGAAGATGGAGACCTGACCACCAAGACACAGGATGATATCGACTGGGACAAGATCCTCAACGAGGGGGAATTCGATTACGATAATTTTGCCCAGGAAGTGGAGGACCGTGAGTTCTACGAGCGCGCTCCGATCAACGGCCGTTCTCTGTACGAATATCTTACCGAACAACTGGTCTTGCTCAAGCTGGACGACCGGCAGCTCCGTATCGGCGAGGAGATCATCGGGGATATAAGCGATGACGGCTACCTGACCAGCTCCGTCTCTGAAATCGCTTTCCGCCTGCGGGAAGAGGAGACCGCGGTCGAGGAGGTCCTGAAATTGATCCAGACACTCGATCCGCTGGGTGTCGGAGCGCGCGATCTAAAAGAGTGCCTCCTGATTCAGCTCCGCGACACAGCCGAGGAAGACGGGTTGGTCTATAAGCTGGTGGATGAGTACTTCGAGCAGTTGTCAAAGCGTCACTGGCAGGAGATCGCCAGGGAGACGGGACTCAGCCTGAAGGAGATCCAGAATGCCGCAGATCAGATTGCCCACCTTGAACCGAAACCCGGCAGGCTCTATAACAGCAGCAAGGAAGATAACTACGTAATTCCGGATCTGATCGTTGAAAAGGTCGAGGGTGAGTATGGGGTGTATATCAACGATTCCAACCTGCCAAGATTACGCTTGAGCCGCGCTTACCAGGATATTGCCCGTAACCGCAAGAGTTTTACCGGCGAAGCCAAGGATTTTATTTACAATAAACTCAACAGCGCGAACTGGCTCATTCAGGCGATCGAACAGCGTAAGCAGACCATGCTCAAGGTGATGCGCTACATCGTCGATAAGCAGCATGACTTTCTGGAGCACGGAATCAGCCACCTCAAACCGCTTACCCTCCGCGAGGTTTCCGAAGCGATCAATATGCACGAGTCCACGATCAGCCGGGTGACCAACGACAAGTACTGCCAGACCCCGCGCGGGGTCTTTCAGTTGAAGTTTTTCTTCAGTGTCGGCCTGGCCAGCGATACCGGCGAGGATGTGTCGGCCCGGGGCATCAAGGACAAAATCTCCAAAATGATCGAAGCCGAGGAACCCTCCAAGCCGCTCACCGATCAGGAAATCGTGGCCCGTCTCAAGGTGGATGGTCTCCAGATTGCCCGCCGGACCGTGGCTAAGTACAGGGACCAGATGGGCATTCTGCCGGCCAGGATGCGGAAGCGGGTTTAGCTTCCGATCCGGCGGTCCAGCGCCCCAGCCCAACCCGGGCGAGATTGGAGCCGAAGCCGCTCCAGGGGCGGGGAATCCAGTGCCGCCATTCCAGCAGGTTAGCTTCCACGATTGCGGACAACGTCAACTCCAGGAGGAGGCAGCGACAGCGCAATACCCCGTCGAGCCGGTTACGCAGTCCATAATGAGTATATTGGTTGTTCCAACGCTGTAGGGACAGGGCAATTTCTAAATCTCTGCCTTTTGAACTACAAGGAGGCATGTGATGCAGATTACCATCACGAGGAAAAATGCCAACGTGAGTGAAAGCTTGAAAGAATACGTCGAGAGCAAGCTTTCAATACTGATAAAGCATTATGGGAAAATCATCGACGCGCATGTAGTGATGGATAATGAAGGTAACAATCAGGTAGTTGAAATTACCCTGCGTGTTTCAGGCCATTCGATATTTTCCAAGCATGAAAGCACGAATTTAAGGGCCGCTTTCGATACCTGCGTGATCAAGATCGATAAACAGCTGAGAAAGCTCAAAGGG
This sequence comes from Candidatus Glassbacteria bacterium RIFCSPLOWO2_12_FULL_58_11, assembly GCA_001780825.1. Lineage (GTDB taxonomy): Bacteria > Gemmatimonadota > Glassbacteria > GWA2-58-10 > GWA2-58-10 > GWA2-58-10. Next base: position 5,727 of record MFIX01000118.1, read on the forward strand.
AAGATCCAGCGTAAGGCGCTGACTTCCGAAGAGGCGGCCCTCAGCGGCAAGCTTATCACTCCCAGGCCGGTCGATGAAGTGGAGGAACAGGGAAGCGTGGAGCCGCTGGAACCGGTTTTGACATTCGATCAGGATGAAGACGAACCCGAGGAAAAGACGGGAACCTGAGCCTTTCTTAAAAAGAGTGAAATTGTTTTCGAAAAAAGCCGCGTCTTCCCGGGCCTGAAGGGGAAGCCGCGGCTTTGCTTAAGTCCGCCACCAAAGGCAGGTCCGGATGGAAAAAACGCTGAAAGTCGCCCAATTTTTAGAATACCAGCGCGAGCATCTCCAGCTTCATCTGTTCACCCGCAAGAGTACTCTCGAAAGCTCGATCATCAACCAGGAAGTCAGCCGTCCGGGACTTATCCTCTGCGGATTCACCGAACGATTCGCCCATGACCGCACGCTGATTTTCGGCGAGACGGAGATCGTGTACCTGAAAAGCCTGCCCCGCAAAAATCTCGGGGAATATCTCGAAATCCTCTGCTCCTTCGACATCCCCTGTATGCTGGTTTCCAAAGGACTCCGACCGCCCAGACTGATGATCGAGGTGGCTAACCGCCGCGCGTTGCCGATCCTTGGCACCACTCTCGGTACGCAGGTTTTGTTCCGCAAGCTGACTCAATATCTGGAACAGCATTTTGCTCCGCACACTTTTATGCACGGCTCCCTGGCTGATGTGTATGGAGTCGGACTGCTTTATATCGGACCGAGCGGCATCGGGAAAAGCGAGTGTGTTCTCGATCTGGTGGAAAGAGGCCACCGTCTGGTCTGCGATGATGTCGTGCATATTGTCCGGGTCGGGGACAATACTCTGGTGGGCCTGGCGAACGAGAAATTCGGCCACCACATGGAAATTCGCGGCCTGGGGATTATCGATATCTTTCGCCTTTTCGGTATCCGGGCCGTGCGCGCACGCAAGAGTATCGAAGTGGTGGTCAAGCTGGTGCACTGGCAGGACCAGGCCTCGGCGGACCGTACCGGGCTGACTGAACAGACCACCGAGATTCTCGGAGTCAATATCCCGCTGGTCCAGGTCCCGCTGGTTCCGGGCAAGAACATCACGGTGATCAGCGAAGTGATTGCCACAAATCATCTGCTGAAGCTCAAGGGCTACCATTCGGCGCGGGAATTCAACCGCATATTACTTGAACAAATGAATCGGGGCGATTATATTGACGAGTTGTCTGAATAGAGAACTAACCTGTGAAGGATTATTAAGTTAAAGAAACGGACTGCCTGCCTGCGCGGTCGTGAACATTGCCTTCAAAGTCAATACAACAGGATCATGGTGAATCTTCAGGCTGAGGTGCAGATTATCAACAAGCTGGGACTTCACGCCAGGCCGGCGGCCATGCTGGTTAAGACCACCAATAAATTCAAGAGTGAAATTTTAATCAAAAAGAATGACATGGAGGTCAACGCCAAGAGCATACTGGGTGTGATGATGCTGGCGGCCGAATTCGGCTCGCTCCTCAAGCTTTCTATTTCCGGTGAGGATGCCGAGGAAGCCCTGCGAGCGGTGCTGGAGCTGTTCGCGAGGAAATTTGACGAGGATCAGGAGGAAAGCGCCTGAGATGCCTGGTGCTCCTGTGCAAAAAAAAAATATATCGAAAAAAGGTAAGAAGGGCGGCGAGCTGGTGGTCACCGGGCTTGCCGCCTCGCCGGGGCTGGTAATCGGCCGCGCTTTCGCGATCAAATACGGTCTACCCAAAGTCCCGGTCCGCATTCTGCGCCCGGAAGCAGTCCGGGGAGAGATCGAGCGCTTCCACGCGGCGCTGGCCAGAACCCGCACGCAGTGCGAGGAGCTGCGCGACAGCCTCAAAATCAAGCTGAAAGATAAAACCCACCGGATTTTCGACGCTCACCTAATGATGATCGATGACTCCCTGCTGATCGATCAGACGCTTTCCCTGATCCGTGAACAATTCATGGGCGCGGAGCAGGCCTTTTCAGTCACTGTGGACAAAATCGCCAAAGTGGTCGGCTCGCACGGCAACGACCAGTACTTGCGCGAACGGGTGGATGATATCTGGGATGTCCAGCGCCGGGTGCTCTCCAACCTGATGGGCTTCGATCCGGACTACCGGATCAATCTGAAAGAGCCCGCGATCCTGATCGCCCACGACCTTACACCCTCTCAGACCGCTCAGCTCGACCGCACGCTGATTCTCGGCGCCGCCACCGATGTCGGCGGAAGCACCAGCCACACCGCGATCCTCAGCCGCTCGCTCGAGATTCCGGCGGTTGTCGGCCTGGAAAATATCACCGAGCTGGTGGTCACCGGTGATGAAATAATCGTGGACGGCTATAACGGCACGGTGACGATCAGGCCGGAGCAAGACAAGGTCAAGGTTTTTTACGACCGGGCCAGAGGCTACCGTCAGATCGAGGACCAGCTGGCCGAGCTCCAGGCCCTGCCGGCGAAAACCATCGATGGCATGCTGGTGGAGCTTTCGGCGAATATCGAGTTTCCCGAGGAAGTCGATTCGGTTATCAGCCACGGCGCCCGGGGTGTCGGACTTTTCCGCACGGAATTTCTCTACCTGACCCGCAATGACCTGCCCTCCGAGGAAGAACAGTACGAGGCCTATGCCAAGGTGGTCAGCTGCCTCAAGCCGGAGCCGGTAATCATCCGCACGCTGGACGCCGGAGCGGATAAATTCGCCGTGCAACTGCAGAGCGCTCCCGACGCCAACCCGTTTCTCGGCAACCGGGCCATCCGGATTTGTCTCAAGCGGAAGGATATTTTCCGTACACAGCTCCGGGCTCTGTTGCGCGCCACGGTGCACGGGAACCTGAAAATCCTCCTGCCGTTTATTTCCACTATCGAGGAGCTGAAAAAGTCGATCGCTTTTATCCGGAAGGTGAGGCGCGAGCTGGAGAGAGAGGGGGCGCTGATCGCTCCGCGGACCGAGATCGGCAGCATGATCGAGGTGCCGAGCGCGGCCCTGATGATTGAGGATTTCCTGCCCTATGTCGATTTTATCAGCATCGGCACCAACGATCTGATCCAGTACCTGCTGGCGGTGGACCGTGGAAATGAAAAAGTGGCTCACCTGTATCAGCCGTTTAACCCGGCGGTCATCCGGCTGATCGACTCGGTAATCAAGGCGGCCAGGAAAGCCAATAAATGGGTGGGAGTCTGCGGCGAGATGGCGGGGAGCCCGTACTCCGCGCTGCTGCTGGTCGGCATGGGAGTGGTGGAGCTTTCGGCCAGCCCGGCCTCCGTACCGGGAGTCAAGAAAATAATCCGCTCCGTTTCTTACAAGGAAGCTCGTGCGCTGGCTGAAAAAGTGCTGACTTTCAACAGCACGGCCCGGATAAAGAATTTTCTCACACAGCAGGTCGAGGAAATCGACCGTGAAATTATCGAGCTCTACAAGGAATGATTATCCGATCCGCATTGGATAATACAGAGGAAATTTTATTCGGCTTCCAATCCTTATCTCCTTCCCTGTCCGGTGCATCAGTGTGGACTATTCCCGCCGGAGCATAACAAAATAAAGCAGGCGCCTGGAATGTTCGATTATCACGTGCATACCTTGTTCTGCGGCCATGCTTACGGCAGCATGGAGGAGTATGTGCTCCGGGCTGTCGAGTTGGGCCTGGAGGAGATCGGCTTCAGCGGACATTACCCCTACCCCCCTTCATTCGAGGAGACTCTGCCGAACTGCGTGATACCGGCGCAATCGCACCCGGTTTATCTGGCCGAGGCGGCCCGTTTGCGGGAGGCCTACCGGGATCGGATCGTTGTCCGGATCGGCGCGGAATTCGATTATCTGGGCGATGGGCAATCCTTTCATCCGTTGGATGAAGCGCGGAGGCTGGGCCTGGATTTCTGCCTGGCAAGCGTCCATCTGGTCGATGGCGTGGCGGTGGACTATACGCCGGAATTGCTTGAAAAGAATCTCCAGCGCTTTACCGGCGGCATCGACGGTGTGTACGACAGGTATTACCGGACACTTCTGGAAATGGTTGCTCCGGGATACTGCACCACGGTCGGGCACCTGGACCTGGTCAAGAAATTCAACACTCTTGCGGGCCTCGCGCCGGGCCTGGACCACAGCTCTATGGTGGAGCAGGTGCTGGAGCGGATCGCCTCCTCGGGGATTGCAGTGGAGATCAACACCTCGGGTTGGGACAAGCCCTGCGGCGAACAGTACCCGGCAATCGGTATATTGAAAAAAGCCCTAGAGCTGGGGATCGCTCTGACAGCGGGCAGTGATGCCCACCGCCCCGAGGAGGTCGGCCGTCATTTCGACCGGCTGAAAGTGCTGCTTAATCAGCTCGGAGTGCGCCAGCTGATGCGGTTCGAGAAGCTCCAGGCAGTGCCTTGTGATATCTGAGTATTAAGAAATCTTAAATAGTCCAGCATTCCGCAGGGAGGGAAAAATCTTCAAGCGCATCGGACTGACCGCCTGGATCTTCATCGGGATCGCCCTGGGAGTCTTTTGCGGCTGGCTATTCGGCCCTTCGCTGCTGCCAGTGTCCCAGCCCATCGGCAAGGTGTTCCTGACCCTGCTCAAGATGGTGATCGTGCCGCTGGTATTCAGCTCCATTGCCAGCGGCGTGGCCGGGATCGGCAGCACCGGCCGGCTGGGCATGATGGGCGCCAAGACCCTTTTATATTATATCTCCACTTCGCTGCTGGCGATCCTGACCGGGCTGGCAATTGTCAACATTCTCAAGCCCGGGGTAGGCGCCGAGCTGGGCCTGGAGGCCAGCCCGGGGAGCATTGTGACTTCTCAGCCTGGACTTTTGGATGTATTCTTGAAAATGGTGCCTGAAAATCCGGTCAGCGCGGCGGTCGAAGGCAACATGCTGCAGATTATTTTTTTCGCCATCCTGTTCGGCGTGTTTATCACCCGGGTGGATCAGAGATTCGGCAAGCCGGTTCAGGACCTTATGGCTGGGCTTTTCGAAGTCATGATGAAAATGACCCGCTTCATCATCCAGCTCATCCCGATCGGCGCTTTCGGACTGGTCGGCTCGATCGTGGCCCGCACCGGGTTCGCCGCCTTTATTCCTCTCGGCAAGTATGCTTTCTGCGTGGTCCTGGGCCTGGTCATCCATGCCTGTATTTCCCTGCCCCTGATCACTCGCCTGGTCGGCGGGATCAATCCGCTCAAGCATGTCCGCGCGATGGGTCCGGCCCTGATGACCGCGTTCTCAAGCGCCTCGAGCTCGGCCACTCTGCCGCTGACCATGGAGTGCGCCGAGGACCGGGCCGGAATCTCGAACAAAACCAGCAGCTTTGTCCTGCCCCTGGGCGCGACAGTCAACATGGACGGCACGGCGCTGTATGAGTGCGTGGCGGTGATCTTTATCGCCCAGTATTATTTTTCCCACGGCCAGGGCTTCGCGCTCAGTACGGCCCAGCAGGCTATCGTGGTGGTCACCGCGCTGCTGGCCTCGATAGGCGCGGCGGGCATTCCGATGGCCGGACTGGTGATGATGAGCGTGGTGCTCAAAGCTGTCGGGCTGCCGTTGGAGGGCGTGGGGCTGATCCTGGCCGTGGACCAGGTGCTCGATATGGGCCGCACGACAGTGAATGTCTGGAGCGATTCCTGCGGCGCGGCGATAATCGCCGCCAGCGAGGGCGAAACCGGCCTGACAGTATTTGCGGCAAAGCCGGAAGGCTGAGCCGCTCATGCGGGAAGTAACCGCCTTTATTCAGATTTTCAGTCCTCATCTGCTCGAAGCGTGATCCTCTACCAACTTAGTTCCATTCTTTACTGAAGAATTTGCCTCTAGGAGTGAAATATGAAAATATGGCGGATGCTGGTCTTGGCAGCAGCTATGGCGCTCCCTGGTCTTTGCCTGAGTTTCTGGCCTGCGCTGGCGGCGCCTGTCGAGTTGTTTATCGATACAGATCACCCGGCGGGCGGCATTGACCTGACCCGCTTTTCCCTCGGCCAGGGCGGTCTGTCTCGCGAGCCCATGTTCGATGTGCATCTCGAACAAGTTGCGAAGCTCAAACCGCGCACAATCCGGCTTTTCGTGCAGGAATTCTTTGACCTCTACCCGGAGCACGGGCGCTATCACTGGGATACGCTCGACCGGAGCATCGAGAATATTCTGGCCACTGGTGCTAAGCCGCTGATGTGCCTCTGCTTCAAGCCCCGCGTACTCTACCCGCAGGCCAACCAGGACATTGTGCATCCGGCGGATTACGGGGAATGGGAAACCCTGATTGAAGCCCTGGTGCGGCACTGCAACCGGGAGAAGGGCTATGGGATCGAGTACTGGGAAGTCGGGAACGAGGTGGATATCGGTGAACAGGGCGGCTGCCCCTACCGTTTCCAGCCGCAGGACTATACGAAATACTACGCGCACACAGCCGCCGCTATTCTGCGTGCGGATCCCGGAGTGAAAGTCGGCGGGCCGGCCCTGGCCGATTACGAGAGCCCAATCGCGGACTCGCTGATCGCTTTCTGTGGCCGCGGCGGCGCACCGCTGGATTTTTTCTCCTGGCACAGGTACGGCAATGAGCCGCTCAAGCTGCGCAAGAGCATTCGTGAGATCAAGCAGAAGCTGGCGCGCTATCCCGCGCTGGCCGCAACAGAGACGGTTATCGATGAGTGGAACATCAAGCTCCTGGGCGAGGAGCTTACTCCGGGCTTCCAGGCTGCGTTCATACTGGAAAGCACTCTGGGCTTTCTCGAGGAAGGCCTGACCCTCTCATCCTATTATCACATAATGGACCATACCGTTGTGCCGGAGGATTTCACTTGGATGTCGCCCGAGGGTTACAAGTTCATGGCGGACTGGTGGAACAAGCAGGTGCAGAACAGCGGCCTTTTCGACAAGCAGGGCCGCCGTCGCCCGGCATACTATGTCTTTGAGATGCTGAGCCAGATCCAGGGCGTGAGATTTCCGGTGAGCGGCGGCGCGGCCGGTGACATTCGCGCTTTCGCGGCAAAGCAGGACATGATGACCCATGTGGTTTTCTGGAATTTTCCCCTTTCCGGCTCCGGGGAGACGAGCGACGTCATCCTACGCTTTCCAGCCGGCCAACCGGGCCGGTTCAGCCTCATGAAGCTCGATGCAGTTTCCAACCGGCTCGAGCCGGTCCGCACCGGCGATTCCTCTGAATTGGACAAGGAATCCCTCCGGTTGACGCTTGCGCCTTACGGAGTCGCCTGGGTGCAGCTCGGCTCGGAATAAGAAGCCGGATTTTGAGTTTAGCTCTTGCTTTTAGTGAACAAGCCAGCTTCACTTAATAGCCTAGAGTATCAGCCGAAGGTATTTTCATTTTCCTAAAGAGGCCGCCTCGGTGGCGAAGGTGGTCGAGGAGGTCTAATTGGCGGAGCAGGGGGGTTTACTCCTCCTTCTCTATGTCCTCTTTGGCTTGTATTTGGATGCATCGGCGGAGGTGGGTTTGATACTTTTTTACTCATTTTTTTCCTCCCATGTCCTTTCTATAAATTCTACCCACTTAACATCCTTTACGTCAATCATAATGGATTTAACACCTTTTAGAGGTATTTCTACACCGCTTTCATCATCCGGAAGCCATATAGCTAGTTCGAGAACAAAATGACCTTTATTTGGATCAGATGGCCATTCAATTGGCCAACCGTATAAACGTCGCTCGTCTTTAAGATGAAGAACAACGTATGTCATGTTATTTAAAAAAGTACCAAACCATTCAGAAGGATAAGAGGTCTCTCTCGTTATTCCAAGTTTTCGTGCAAAATTATGGAGCATATCATTATTGGCAAAGTATGCAAATAAACACCCAACAATCAATGCTGTAATAGTTGAAAATATTAATTCAGCGCGGGTGGTCCATACTGCAAATGATTTGATTCTACCAATTTCAAAGAAAATTGTTTTTTCAAAAAAAACAAATAATTGAATAACAAGGGTGAAAACAAGCGCCTGAATGACTCTTTCAAATTGTGTAGGTTTAGGAAAAGAAGTAAAACCATAAAAAACCCATGCCGCTAAAAATCCTGGCAACAAATACTGTAGGATAGTGAAAAAATCTTGGGGAATATTTTCCATTTTATTGGGTTATCTTGTAATAAGGTTTCGCCCTGTTTACCTATGTCCCGTATTTGACTCCTGCCGCCTATATTTAAGCAACATCTTCTTTAATAAGTCCAAATATTATGTACAGAGTAGACAGCGTCCACTGCCGGCCACTGAGGAATTGATTTTTCTATGCTAATTTCGAGGCGATTCATGGTGCCGGCCAGCTCCCAGCCTAATTCGTTCTATGCGCTGCCGATAAACCCGAGGGCAGGAAATCATCCCGGTAAAGCCAGAAGATCAGACTCAAGAGAGCGAGAGTGATAATATAGAATGCCGGCAGGGCAAAGTGGATACCGGGCAATTCGACCGGATAATTAATTATTGCGGAAGCGCCTTTAAGCCAGTTAAGGAAAAGGGCGGAGGCGGTTTCGACGTAGCTGTTTTCGGATTTCAGCCAGGAGTCCAGGGTCTGGTTGCCGGCGGCCAACTTCTCGCCGCTTTTCAAGGCCAGCTCACCGCTCTGGGCGATCCACCAGGCATATGCCGTCTTGCCAGTTGCAAGCGCAGCCTGGCCCAGCCGGGATAGATTGTCCCGAAATACCACGAGCAGCATGGCAATAACTGCACTTACCGCGGCGGAAATCGGCAGCCAGGAGAGCTGGTATTCTTTCAGGGACTTGCGCTCCTCCTCCAGCAGGGCTTCCTCGGCGGCCGCGGCGGCGAGATTCCTCTCACGCAGGCCGGCGGGCGCTTTGAGCTCGGGGGTTTGCTGGAGTGCGGCCAGGATGCTCTCGTGCAGCCGGGCCAACTGGTCGCAGGCCGGGTCCTGCCGCCTCTTTTCTTCCATCCGCAGGCGGAGACCGCTGTCGAGGAAGCCCTCGACATAGTCCGCCACGTACTCTTCAAATTCATTGTAGTCCATTTCAGTACTCCTTGCTTACAAATATATTCCCTCTTTGCCGGTCAGCGCAATGATCTGTTTCGCCAGCTGTTTTTTCCCTCTCAGGATATAGGTGGCGACTGTCGCCCGGGGAATCTCCATCGCCTCGGCCACTTCCTCGTAGGACTGTCCGCCGAAGAAGTGCAGGCTGAGCGCCTGGGCCCACAAGGGGGGCAGCCGGCGCACCTCGGCCCGGACTATCCCGGCCATCTCCATCTGCTGGTACTCCGCTTCCGGGTCGGCATCCTCATCGGCCAACAGGTGTTCGGCCGGTCTGCCGCCACCCTCCAGCGGCTCATCCAGGCTGGTGATATTGAGCTGTTTTTTCCGCAACCGGCTGATACATACATTGGCTGTTATCCTGTAGATCCAGCTTGAAAGTTTGCTTTCGCCGCGAAACTCATCCAGAGAGCGGTGAATGCGCAGGAAGATGTCCTGGGTCGCCTCCTCGGCCTCCTCGCGGCTGCCGAGCATCCGGTAAGCCTGGTTGTAAACCTTATCCTGAAAGGTCTCCAGCAGTTCGCCGAAAGTAATCTCATCTCTCCGTATCGATTCAGGAATATTGCCTTTCAAGTCCATCTCTGTAGGCTTGCTATCCATAGGACTCAGGATATTTCAAAATAATTTCAAAAATTTCAGATTTTTTTTGAAAAATTGAAAATATTTGAAATATCTCAGAAAAAGGTCGCGTCATACGGAACAGAAACAGGAATATTTAATGATCAAACTACTATTTTCTCTTTATTTAACAGGAGACTATAATGGAAGAAGTTCTGGTTCCCCTCGGTTTGTTCGCCTCGGTGGTGTTAGTGGTCTACCTGACCTCATCGCACCGCCAGCGCGAGCGGCTGGAGCTGGCCAGTCTGGGTATCGACCCGGCGACAGTTCCGGCTCCCACCTCGCTGATGGGCTCGCTGGCCCTCTGCTGGGGCCTGATCCTGATCGCCCTCGCCGCCGCCGCTATTATTTATTATACCATAGCCGGCGAGATGGAGGATATCCATATCTTATTTGCGATCATTGCCGCGTTTTTTTGCGGTGTAGCGCTGATTGTCTACCATCTTCTTACCGGCGGTATGCGCAGGTGGGGGATGCAGCTCTATGAGAAAAAGGTTGACTGCCTGAGCCGGCGAAATAAAAATAACAGCCAGGCCCGGGTTTGAAAAAAGTTGAATTTCAGAGCCTGCTGCTCGCGTCATATCAAACAGAAAAAGAATTTAGAAAAATCTGATTCAATATCTTAACTCAACAGGAGGTAACGATGGAAGGAATACTGATCCCCCTTGGCGCATTCGCCATGGTAGTGCTCGTGATTTACTTTGTCGGTTCGCGCCGTCACCTGGAGCGCATGGAGCTGATCAGGCAGGGCATCAACCCCACCAGGCTTCAGGCCCATGCTCCGGGCACCGGCTCTCTGCTCTGGGGCCTGTTGTTTGCGGCCGTGGGTCTGGCCCTGGTGATTTTCTATGTGACCGTGGGGCAGGAGGATGAAAGAATTGGCTTCGGCCTGGCGTTTCTCTTCGGCGGCGCGGCATTGCTGGTCTATTATAAAGTAACCGGGCCGCAGCGCGAGCGGGCGCTGAAACTGCACGAGCAGCACCTGGCCGAGATATCGCAGCAGCTCAAACCAAAGGCGGAGAATAAAGGCGAAAGCGCCTGACTGGTCGATAAAAGATCGGCAAATTAATTTTAAGTCCCCGCAGGCTGGATGACAAGCCCGCGGGGACTTTTTATGTGTCCTTGCCTGGACTCGGGGCGGAGTTATATTTTGAAAGGCAGAGGTTGTGCCAGTTTTATCGACTTCAGGGAGCCGGCATGGCGCAGGACCCAATTATCGAAATCGATCCTGAGCTGAAAGGCAAGATTCGCCTGGTGGCAGTGACTGCTGGAGGGCTGAGTATCGATGCGGGGGAGAACCTCTGGAGAGTTTTCCAGCCTTTTTGCAGCGAGCTGGCGAGCCGGCATGACGGGCTGTCCCTGGGGGAGGTGCCCGGCATCCAGGCCGCCCGTCAGTTTTACCGCGCCATCGGCGTGGACCCCACCCGGGTAAGGCCTTCCTCCGAGGCGCTCTTGAAAAGAGTGCTCAAGGGCCGTGAGCTTTACCGGATCAATTCCCTGGTGGACACGCTGAATTACTGCAGCCTTTCGTTTATGCTGCCGGTCGGACTGTACGACCTTGAGCGGATCACCGGAGATACAATCCGCTTGCGCAAAGGCGCAGCCGGGGAATCTTTCGAGGGCATCCGCAAGGACCGGGTGAATCTCGAAGGCCGTTACGCCTTGTTCGATGAGGAGGGGCCTTTCGGCTCACCGACCGCGGACAGCGAACGCACTAGTATAACCTGCCGGACCCGCTGCGCTCTGACAGTCATTTTCGCGCCCAGCGGGATTCCGCCGGAGGAGCTGGAGGAGCAGGCCCGGTTTACCGCGGCGCAGATCGAGCGCTTCGGCGGGGGCAACCCGCATACCCGGATGGGCCGGACAATCGGCTGACAGGCTATTGACAAAGGCCGGGGGGCTGGATATTATTTCAATTCCGTTACTGAACAAATTAACTTTTTGCGGGAGAGCGCGATGGCGACCGATATCGCAAAGGAAAAACAGAAGGCAATCGGCCTGGCAATCACCCAAATCGAGCGCCAGTACGGCCAGGGTTCGATCATGCGGCTGGGTGAGCAGGGCGCCAGGGTCAAAGTGGATGCGATCTCCACCGGAGCGCTTAACCTCGACCTGGCCACTGGAATCGGCGGGGTCCCGCGCGGCAGGGTTATCGAGATATTCGGCCCGGAATCCTCGGGCAAGACCACCCTGGCCCTGCATATTATCGCCAATGCCCAGAAATTGGGCGGCACGGTGGCTTTTATCGATGCCGAGCATGCCCTGGATCCGGGCTATGCGTCCAAGCTGGGCGTGGACCTGGACCAATTGCTGATCTCCCAGCCGGACACTGGAGAGCAGGCCCTGGATATCGCCGAGGTGCTGGTGCGCAGCAATGCGATCGATGTGGTGGTGGTGGACTCGGTGGCCGCCCTGGTACCGCGGGCCGAGATCGAGGGCGAGATGGGGGATTCGCACATGGGCCTTCAGGCCCGGCTGATGAGCCAGGCCATGCGCAAGCTTACCTCGTCCATTCACAAGAGCCACACCTCGATGATCTTTATCAACCAGATCCGCGAAAAAATCGGAGTGATGTTCGGCAATCCGGAGACCACCACGGGAGGCAGGGCGCTCAAGTTCTATGCTTCGCTGCGGCTCGATATCCGCAAGGTCGGCAATGTCAAGGATGGCGATAGGGTGATCGGACTGCGCTCGCGGGTCAAAGTAGTCAAAAACAAGGTCGCCCCGCCATTCCGGGAGGCCGAGTTCGATATCATGTTCGACAAGGGGATCAGCTACATGGGCACCCTGATCGATCTGGCGGTAAACAGCGGGGTTATCGAAAAAAGCGGGGCCTGGTTCTCTTTCGGCGCCGAGCGCCTGGGCCAGGGCCGGGAAAACGTGAAAACTTTCCTGGAAGAGAACGCGGACATTTTCCAGGCCGTCGATACGGAAGTAAAGAAAAAAATCGGAATGCTGCCCGTGGAAAAAGAGGCTGAAGCCGAAAATGGGCAGAAATAGCAGAGCGGGAGAAGAACCTGGCGGCGATGCGGAAGACGGGGAGGCCGGGGAACAGTACAGAGCAGCGCTGACCCGGGCCCTGCGGTTCTTGAGCCGCAGGCCGCATTCGGCGCGGGAGCTGCGGCTCAAGCTGAGACGCGCTCTGCCGGTGGAAACGATTGAGCGGGTGCTCGGACGGCTCGCCGAGCTGGGCTATCTGGATGACACGGCTTTCGCCCGGGAATACGCGGAACAGCGCTTTTCCCGCTCTCCACGCTCGGCTCTGGCGGTGGCCCGGGAGCTGACAGCCAGGGGCGTGGACACGGAGACTGCGGAAAAGGCGGTCTCTTTCGTTTTACTGGACCAGGGGCTGGAGGAGCAATCTCTGGCGGAGGCGGCGGCGCGGAAAAAACTCCCTTCTCTCAAGGGACTCGATAAAGCAGAGCAGAAAATAAAGTTGTTCCGCTTTCTTGCCTCCCGCGGATTTGCCAATGCGGCGGCTTTAAAGGCCGCCGAAACAATATTAAAGCCCGCCCGGCAGTGATTCGCCTCTGGTAGATTATATTTTTAGAGTTTGGCATTAATAGAATAGCTGGCGTTGAGGCACGGAGCACCGTGCCGCTACATAAAACGTTTGCGTTCAGTTAGTTACGAATTATCCCGGTTAGAACGACAGCTCGAACTGAGAAAGAAAATGAAACCATCCAGCCAGATTCGCAGGGAATTTATCGAATTTTTCGCCTCACGCGGCCATACGGTCGTGCCAAGCGCGCCGGTCATCCCGGCGGATGATCCGACACTGCTCTTTGTCAATGCCGGGATGAACCAGTTCAAGGACATGTTTCTGGGCACCGGCCGCCGCGACTACAAGCGGGCGGTCAACAGCCAGAAATGCATCCGGGTCTCGGGCAAGCACAACGACCTGGAGGATGTGGGTAAGGATGCCACGCACCATACATTTTTCGAAATGCTGGGCAACTGGAGTTTCGGCGATTACGGGAAAGCCGAGGCTATCGCCTGGGCCTGGGAGCTGCTGACTAAAGAATGGAAACTTTCGAAAGAGCGGCTCTATGCCACGGTACATGTGGAGGATGACGAGGCGGAGGAGCTCTGGCGGAAAGAGACAGACCTGGGCGCTGAGCGGATTTTCAGGTTCGACAAGGAAAATTTCTGGGAGATGGGCGATGTCGGCCCCTGCGGCCCGTGCAGCGAGATTCACTATGACCTGGGGCCGGGGACTGCGGACCTGAAACTCGCCGCGGACCCGAAAAAGGGAATCAACAGCGGCAGCCCCCGCTTTGTCGAGATCTGGAACCTGGTGTTTATCCGTTTCGAGCGCCTGGCCGATGGCTCGCTCGTCCCCCTGAAAGAGAAGCATGTGGATACCGGCATGGGCTTCGAGCGGATCAGCGCCGTGCTTCAGGGAAAGACCTCGAACTTCGAGACCGACATATTTCAGCCGTTGATCGGCCGGGTGAGCGAGATCAGCGGAAAAGAATATCAGGCGGGCCCAGAGGGTACCGCTCACCGGGTGATCGCCGACCACGTGCGCATGCTCGCATTCGCCCTGGCCGATGGCGCAATCCCCTCGAATGAGGGACGGGGCTACGTGGTGCGGCGGATCCTGCGCAGAGCTTCACGCTATGCCCGCGAGCTGAACATCCACGAGCCCTGCCTGTACAGTTTGGTTTCCACGGTGGTTGACTTGATGGGGAAAGCCTACCCGGAGCTTGTTCAGCGCGCCCAGCATGTCTCCCAGGTGATTAAGGCCGAGGAGGAAGGTTTCGGCCTGACCCTGGACCGCGGTCTGGAGCTGTTCCGCGGCCTGGCGGAAAAGATTCGCGGTGAGGGCGGAAAAGCTTTTCCAGGTGATGAGGCGTTCAAGCTCTACGACACCTATGGCTTCCCGCTCGACCTGACCGTGCTGCTGGCCCGCGAAAATAATTTGATCGTGGATGAGATGGCTTTCAAGGGCTGCATGGAAAATCAAAAGGAAAAATCGCGGGCCGGAGGAAAATTTACCGCCCGGCAAGGCAGCTCAGCCTGGAAGGCGCTCCTGGAGAGCGGCGCAGCCAGCCGCTTTACCGGTTACGAGCAAACTACGGTTGAGACCCGGGCCCTGGGAGCGGATGAAAAATCGCTGATCCTGGAGCTGACTCCTTTCTACCCTGAGGGCGGCGGCCAGGTGGCGGACCGGGGCCGGATCACCGGAGAAGATTTCAGGTTCGAGGTTGGGGATGTAAAGCGCACCGGGGCCTTGATCGTTCACGAGGGCGAATTCCTGGAGGGCGGTCCGGAGAAAGCGCTGGCTGTGAAAACGGCCAGGGCGGAAATTGATCTGAACCGGAGGCTGGCCACGGCCCGCAACCACACCGCGACCCACCTGATGCACCGGGCGTTGCTTTCAGAGCTAGGCGAAAACGCTACCCAGGCCGGATCGCTGGTTACGCCGGAATATCTGCGCTTCGATTTCCATCACTATGAAAAGCTGGCCGAGGAGCAGGTCCTGGCTATCGAGCGCAAGGTGAACGAAGAAATCCGGTCCAACCGAAAGGTGAAGTTCTACGAAACCGGCTATGACCAGGCGGTGGCCGCCGGGGCGATGGCCCTGTTCAATGAAAAATACGGCAAGAATGTCCGGGTGGTCGAGGTTGAGGGATACAGCCGGGAACTCTGCGGCGGCACGCACGTGGACTATACCGGCCAGATCGCTGCTTTTGTCATTGCCTCGGAGAGCAGCGTGGCCTCCGGGATCCGCCGGATCGAGGCTTATACCGGCGAGCGTGCCGCGGGATATCTGCTGGAGCGGAGCCACATCCTGGCCGAGATCGAGCGCTCATTTGCCATAGCACCGCGGGAGCTTTACGGCAAGATCAAAATCCTGCTCGAAGAACAGAAAACTTTGAGCCGCGAGCTGGCCCAGACCCGGCTGGTCAGCTCCAAAGCGCAGCTCGAAACCTGGCTCGACCAGGCCGAGGTCCTCTCAGGCGGGGTGAAAGTGCTCAACCGGCGGGTCGAGGAGGCGGACAGCGAGGCCCTGAAAGGCCTGGGGGACTCGTTCCGCGAAAAAG
>MFIX01000119.1 GCA_001780825.1 Candidatus Glassbacteria bacterium RIFCSPLOWO2_12_FULL_58_11
TCGCGAGAAAGCGGAATTCGAGTAGTCTTTAGTATTCAGAAGACAGGAGTCAGAAGTCAGGAGAAAAAAATTAAAGCAAGTTTTTTTGCATCACTCCAGCCTTCTGATTTCTAGCCTCACCTTGCTCGAAAGCAGTTGCCGTTCACGGCAACCATAATAGTCGCCAAGCATGTTCCCGCAGCAAGTTCTTGCCACTTTAAAGGGGATGGGACCAGGTTGTGGCTGTGCGTAAGATAAGCCCCGATCGTCCGCCTCCTCGAATTCCCGCTCGAGATATGCAGGAAGTTCCGGTCCGGCTCAAACGTGAGACAGATGATTCGTACAAGATTCTAATCGCCCCGGGTCTTTTCGAGCAGGCGGCCTCCAGACTGGCCGGGCTGTTCGATGGGTGCGCCTTCGTCGTGGTCAGCGATTCGAACGTGGCCGGGCTTTATGCTGCCGCCCTGACAGCGAAACTGAGAGAGCTCGGCCGCCGTGTGGCCGCGCCGATTGTATTCCCCGCCGGCGAGCAAAGCAAGAGCCGCCGTGTGAAATCCCGGGTCGAGGACCGGATGTTCCGCTCCGGCCTGGGCAGAGACACGGTAGTCGTAGCCCTGGGCGGCGGAGTTGTGGGCGATGTGGCGGGTTTTGTCGCCGCTACCTATGCCCGCGGAGTCGAACTGGTCCAGATTCCCACCTCGCTGCTGGCGATGGTCGACAGCAGTATCGGCGGTAAGACCGGCCTGGATGTTCCCTGGGGCAAGAACCTGATCGGCGCATTCCATCAGCCGGCCATCGTGCTGATTGATCCGCGGCTGCTCGGAACCCTGGACCCGGCGCAGTTCCGGGCCGGGATGGCGGAGGTGGTCAAGCACGCGGTAATCCGCGACCGGCCGCTGTTCAAGTTCATCGAGGCCAACTTGGCCGGAATAATCCGCAAGGATGAAGAGCTTCTGGCTGAGCTGATCGCGCGCAACTGCCGGATCAAGGCGGCGGTGGTGGAGGAAGACGAGCGGGAGAGCAACCTGAGGCAGATCCTCAATTTCGGCCACACGGTGGGCCATGCCGTGGAGACCTGTTGCGGTTACCGCCTGTTGCACGGCGAGGCGGTGGCCGCCGGGATGTGTGTCGAGGCGGATCTCGCCCGCCGGATGGGACTGCTTGCCGGGGAGGCGGCCCGACAGGTGAGCGCGCTGTTGCAGCGTTTGAAACTCCCCGTGGACCTCGCCGGGCTGAAAATATCCGCGGAGAAGCTGATCGAGCTGACCGCTTTGGATAAAAAGGCCCGGCAGGGCCGGCCGAAATACGCCCTGCCCTGCGCGGTCGGCGAAATGGCCCGCGCCGTTGGCGGCTCTTACGTGCATGAAGTAGATGAGCGGCTGGCCCGCGAAGCCCTGCTGGAAAAGGGAGCCCTGCCCTCCAGCTGATTGCGCCTTTCTGATGGAGAACATCCGTGAAGCTGATCAAGACCGGCACGGAAGGCCTGGATGAGGTATTTTTCGGCGGGATAATAGCGGACAATGCCCTGCTGGTGGAGGGCACCCCGGGCGCCGGAAAAACCACGCTCGGACTCCAGTATATCTACAAGGGCGCGCTGCAGTACCATCAGCCCGGAATCATTCTCACCTTCGAGGAGGAGCCGGACAAGCTCTACCGCGATGCCCTGGCTTTCGGCTGGAACCTGCGGGACCTCGAATCGAAAAACATGCTCCGGATCATTCCTTCCTCTCCCGAAGCCGTGCATGACATGCTGCTCAAGCCTGACAGCGGCTTTTCCCGCCTCTCCAAAAGTATCGGCGCCGGACGGATCATGGTGGATTCGGTCACTCATTTCCGCAGAATGACCGATAACACCCAGCAACTTCGGGTCCTGTTGAGCAAATTCCTGACCGGCTTGATGCGCCTGACCACCTCCGCGGTGCTGATAAAAGAGATCGAATCCTCGGAGAAAGAAGGTGCGAGTATCGAGGAATATATTGTCGATACCGTGCTGCGCTTGTCCTACGAACAGCGCACCCGGCACCGCAGAGAGCGGTTCCTCGAGGTGATCAAGTCCCGCGGCCAGAGCCATCTCTCCGGCAAGCACACGGTCAAGTTCACCGATACCGGCCTGGAGGTTTACCCGGTCTGCGGAGCGCTGCACACGCTCCCCGAGGGGGAGAGCTCGGCGGCCGAGCCCGGCGCGTTGCAGCTGAGCTCGGGAATCAAGGGCTTGGACCAGATGTGCCGCGGCGGGTTTCCCGCCGGCAGCGCCAGCGTGGTGGCCGGCAGCAGCGGTACCGGCAAGTCCGTTTTCGCCACTCAGTTCCTGCACGAGGGGCTCCGGCGCGGCGAAAACGTCCTGCTGATCACTTTCCAGCAGCAGCCTCCGGAGCTGGCTGCCGCCGCCCGCACGTTCGGCGTGAAGCTCGACCGCTACCTTAAAAGCGGCGCTCTGCAGGTCCTCTATCTGAACACTATCGACCTGTCGGTAGATGAGCTTCTGCACGAGCTGAAAAAACGTCTGGCCGGCGGCGGCGCGTCCCGCCTGGTGGTCGACGGACTGAGCCAGATGATGCAGACCGTGGAGGAAGAGGATTACATGGTGGACTACCTGGGCGCGCTGCTCAAGCTCTTCACTCGTCACCGGGTGACCAGCCTCTTCACCTTCGAGGTGGACAAGATGTTCGGCTCCTTCGAATTCGACAGCCGCCGGACTCTCGGGCTGTTCGACAACCTGGTGCTCCTGCGGTATGTGGAGCTGGAGGGAGAAATCCGCCGGGCGATAGCCCTGTTGAAAATGCGGGGGACCGACCATGACAAATCGATCCAGGAATACGTGATCTCCGCATCCGGGATCGAGGTCAAGACCAAGTTCAAGGGCCGGGTGGATGTGATGGGGGGCACCGGAGCCGGCCAGGCGGATGCGGTCGAGCTGAAAGACATCCTGTCCGATGCCACCCGCTGGGCTGAGGCTACCCGCCGCCTGCGGGAACGCCAGAACCAGCCTTTGAAATAAGCTCTGAGATTCGATAACCCGCTTGGGAGTCCGGCCGAATCCGTCCGGAACTCCAGGCTCCAGCGCTTTTTCTTTGACCTCGGGGCAAGATGGCCGCTCCTCTGGAAAGCGAAGTAAAAACCTTCCTTAAAACCGTCGCCAACACGGTCCTCAAGCTCGATATTCTCTCCTACTATCACGATCATCCGTTCGCCATGGACAACGCCGAGGGCCTGGCCCGCTGGCTCAACCGCCGCACCGCAGATGTGGTGGCCGGGCTGGAAGAGCTCACGCGCCACGGGCTTTTCAGCCATGAATCTGAAGGTGGCAGCGCAGTATATGCTTTCCAGCCGGACGAAAAAACCGCTGCTCTGGTCGAGCGGGTGATTGCCTCTTACCGTCTGACCCGGGAGGCGGTATATACGGAAGTGCTGGCCCTCCAGGAGAAGCAGGATGAGCTGCGCCGGGAATACCAGCGCATCCTGTTCACCGAGCGCGGCCGGACCGAGACCATACTGAATAGCCTGGAGGAGTCGGTCCTGGTGTTGAACCGCACCGGGACCGTTCTCCTGGCCAACGGTCAATTTTACGAGCGTTTCGCACAGGCCGGTATCGCGGAGCGGGAGGGGCCGGGGCTGGAAGAGTTGGCGGCCTCCGGTGAAATTGCCGGAGCGGTCCGGTCTTCCATCGCAAAGATCGGAGAGGAATCCCTGGAGGAGACAGAGCTCGGCCATGGAGAGCGCTTCTACCGCCTGCAGAGCACGCCGGTCACCGGGCCGGACGGCAAAGTCATCCAGGGCGAGGAGGGCGGCCCGGCCGCCACGGTCACGGTGTTCCGGGACATCACCCGAGAACGGGAAATCGAGCGCATGCGCGAGGATTTCATCTCCATGCTGACCCATGACCTGAGGAATCCGCTGGGAATCATATTCGGCAGCTCGACGCTGGTCCTGGACGGCAAGCTGGGGTTGTTGAATGAAAAGCAGCATAAGCTGCTTTCAAATGTGGTAAAAAGCTGCGGCCTGATGGACCGTCTGATAGAGGATTTCCTGACCTTGTCCAAGCTCGAGGCCGGCCAGTTGCCGCTCAGCCGGGAGAAGGTGGACCTTAATTCCCTGCTGCAGGGCGTTTTGCAGATGTTCCAGCCGCAGATTGCGGAGCTGGGCCTGGAGGCGGGTTTCACTACGGAATGTGAGGAGGTCCGGGTATCAGCGGATCTGATCCAGCTCGAAAGGGTGGTATCGAACCTGGTAAGCAATGCCATCAAATATAACCGCGAGGGCGGGCGGATCGATGTCCGTTCGTTCCGCGAGGGCAACTGGGTGAAAGTCGCGGTGGATGACACGGGTAAAGGGATTTCGGCGGAGGAGCTGCCTTATGTATTCGAGAAATTCCGCCGGGCCGCAGCAGTGGAGCATGTCAAAGGCACCGGTCTCGGCCTGACAATCGCCAAGCAGCTGATCGGGGCAATGGGCGGGCAGATCAAGGTAGAGAGCGAGGAGGGCAGGGGTAGCCGGTTCACGTTCAGCCTGCCGGCACTCTAGCTGAAAGCCTTTGGACATATGTAGAAGATCATGTTGCTAGACCGGCGTATTCATAAAAATCAAAGCTTGTAATTCAAACAGGAAATCCCCCTCCTTCCCCCTTTTTCAAAGGGGGAGGCGGTTTCCCCCCTTTACCAAAGGGGGGCCAGGGGGGATTTCAATTTTAAACCATAGGGATTAACAGAGCTGGCCGCAAGTTAAGCATACAATACAGCGCCATTGAGAATCGTTCAAGCTGGCCGGAAATCCGCCCCAGGTCGAGAAAGCCCAGGCTCGAATCCGGGAGCCGGGGCTCTCAGCCCGCGGGCTTTTCTACCCTGAATTCCATCACGTCCAGCACCAGCTTGACTATGCCGTTCACCCCCAGCCGCTCCTGATTGAGCACCATATCGTAATAAACCGGGTCTTTCAGGTCTTTCCCCAGGAAATCCTCGGCGAATTTTCCCCTCTCATTATCGTTTTTCAACACATAACGGTGGGCTTTCTTGGGGTCCTCGATTTTTTCGTAATTCGCCACCTGTTTGACCCGCCATTCCAGCGGCGCCATGATCCGCAGGTGCAGGCCGCCGGAGAGCTTGCTGGTAATAATACTTGAAGCCCGGCCGATTATGATCACATTACCGTGCGCCGCGAGCTGGAAAATGGTTTCGGCGAACTTCTTGAAAATCTTGATTGTCGAGGGCTCGCTGGTAAACATCCCGGTGATCAGATCGCCCAGAGCGAATTTGCGCTGACGGTCGAGGCTTTCCACCAGAACCCGGTTCAACTTATGGTCGCTGCAGACCAGGTCGATCAACTTCTGATCGTAAACCGTCCAGTGCGCCAGCTTATCCTGCTGATCGTGATTGAGGATGCCGGCCAGACTGTCCGCGATCCGGAAACCGGCGCACCCGTATTCCCGCGATATTGTGATAAAGCGCACTTCCTGCCGGGCTATTTTCTCGTGCAGCCGGTGTCCCTCGGCTTCCCAGGCTCTGAATTGTTCCTCAACTTGCGCAATCCGGTCTTTAAAGGCACTTTGGGTTACTTTGAGATTTTTCATGGCGAGAGGTCCTTTCGCCCGTTTCGCGACAAGCTAAAGGATAATGGCGGCAAGCCAAACAGCTGGAAATGTCCGGACCCGGAAAAGACATTAGCTTAAACATGTGATTTTATATTGAAAATTGTCAAGAGCTTCCCGGCCGCCCGAAAATAAGCGATATCCGGCATTCCCGAAGGCGCTTCCGGCGCTCCGGTATGTCAGCCGTGGAGCAGAGCGAGGACTCCGGCCAGGATGAACTGAGTGTCGCCCGTCACCTCTACCGGTATCTCCCGGCGGATTATCTTTTTGTGGTACAGCAGGATGTAGAGGCAGATATAGGCGCTGAGCGCAAGCATCAGGTACCCCAGGCCGGAAAGCCATCCGAATGCAGAGCCGGCTGACATTAATAGTCCGTATGCGATGGTCAGGCTCAGGACCAGCACTTTGGTGCCCCGTGTTCCGATAATGGTCGGCAGGGTCTCCCTGCCGAGAATCAGGTCACCCTGGATGTCGCGGATATCGAAGAATAGCGAGCGGATAATGACCAGCAGAAATGTGGAGACAAAGGTCAGGTAGAGCGCCGGACTTGAAAAAGAATAATTTTCCAGCAGGCAGGGAAAGATCACGGTCACGAACGACCAACCCAGGCCCATGAACAAATCCTTCGAGGCCGGTATCAGATGCAGGACGGATTTCTTCCCCAGAAAGGGCAGCCTGAGCTGTGGTATATCGATACGATAGAGCAGCCCCAGCGCGATCAGCGCTAGCATGATGCTGAAGGGAACCGGACCCTCGAGACCGGCCAGTATCAATGCGGCGGAAGCGGAAAAGCCGGCCAGCCAGACAAAGAATTTGGCTTCCATATCAAACACCAGGCCGCGGCGGCTCTTTTTCAGCTCGAGGAGGCCCTCGGCGGTAAAACGGCTGGTCAGGTGGGCGCTCAGGATGTAAAAAAAAGCTATCGAGTAGGAAATCCAATCCAGCGAAATCCCGATCAGTCTCGAGTTGGCATGACAGAGAAGGGCCGCGCCGACCGCGATGTACAGGTTCGAGGTGATCACGAAGCGGCCGATCATTTTCAGCCAGCGAAAAACGGCCGGAGTACCCTGCGGATCGATCATTTTCAGCCGGTCCACCACCTGCATCAAAATCCAGTTGGGTGTTGAAGCGCCGGCGGTCACGGCGACGGTGTGGAAAGATTTCAACTGCATTTCATCGATCTCTACGGCGGTTTCCACGTGGAAAGTCGGAGTGCCGCAGCCCTGGCTTATCTCCACCAGGTGCCGGGTGTTGGCGCTGTTCTTCCCGCCGACCACGACCACGGCATCCACGCTGCGGGAAAGCTCGCGCAGCTCATCCTGCCTGCGGTACGTACTGGGGCAGATCGTATCCAGGACTTTCACCTCCCGGAAGCGCGCCTTGACCGCCTCGGCCACCTGGTCGTACACCGAGCGATCCAGTGTGGACTGGGCCACCACGCAAATCTTTTCCGCGTCCTGCAAGCCTGACACCTCTTCGGCCCGGCCTACCACGCGGCCCGACTCCCCGGCGTAGCCGGCCAGGCCGATTACCTCGGCGTGGTTTTTGTCACCCACGATCACCACCAGATAGCCGGAACGGCGGTGCATGCGGATCAAGCCCTGGATCTTGGCCACGTCCGGGCAGGTGGCGTCGCAGACCTGTACACCCAGCTCCATGATCTCCTGCCGGCGCTCCGGCGTGACCCCATGAGTGCGGATGAACACGGTATCTCCGCTCGCGGGCTGATCCTGTTCCGAGAGCATTTTCACGCCACGGCGGCTCAGGATGTCAATGGTCTGCGGGTTGTGGATCAGCGGACCGTCGGTATAGACCGGCCGCTCGGCCTGCCCGCTCTGCTCCAGCACCTTGGCCATCGCCCGGCGGACGCCCTTGCAGAATCCCGCGGATTGCGCGAGGATAACTTTCATTTTTTGCCGCCTGTACTCCGAATAAACACTTTCTTTAAAAATCAGGGATGATTATTATTCTCTCTAACATAAACGACAAAATAATGTACAGTTCAATCCACATGGCAACCGACAGTGATATTTATTGAATTCTTCCTCCCAAGTCAATCCCGCACTCCGGGGGGGCAGATTCTCGAACCTTAGCTTGAGCCTGTAAATATGAAAGTTCTGGGTGTCATCCCTGCACGCTATGCCTCATCGCGGTTTCCGGGCAAGCCCCTGGCGCTCCTCGCCGGTAAAACCATGATCGAAAGAGTGTACCGTCAGGCGGAAAAATGCGCGACCCTCGATACCGTGCTGGTGGCGACTGATGACGAGCGGATTGCCTCGACGGTCCGAGGATTCGGCGGCCGTGTACAAATGACCCCCGCCGACTGCCCGACCGGCACGGACCGCACCGCGCTCGTGGCCCGGGCCGAGCCGGATTACGGGATCGTGCTCAATATCCAGGGCGATGAGCCGCTGCTCGAGCCGGAAGCCATCGACTCGGCCGTGCGGATGAGCCTGGCTCTCGAATCCGCCGACATCACTACGCTGGTCCGCCCGGCGCGCAGCGCGGCCGAGCTGGACGATCCGAATGCGGTCAAAGTCGTGCTGGCCGCCGGCGGCCGGATCCTCTATTTCTCGCGCGGCAGAGCCCCATTTTGCAAGGACGGCCGTCTCGTTGAAAATGTCGGCACGGCACGCGAGCATCCCTGGCGGATCCATATCGGGCTGTATGTGCATAAACGGGAGTCGCTGCTCAGGCAGGTCAGCCTCTCCCCGGTCTTGATCGAGCGCAGCGAGGGGCTGGAGCAGTTGCGCGCCCTTCATTCGGGCATGAACATCTACGCGGCCGAGGTCCGGGACACCGCCTCGATCGGGGTGGATACGCCGGAGGATATCGCCGCAGTGGAAAGATTTATCGAAGAGCGCGGGCTGCGCTGAGGCGATCTTTCCCGGGCGCGGGGAGCAGGCGCGGGCGGCCGCTGCCGGAGCTTGGAAATGACCGGTTGAATGTGCTCCCGCGCTCCGGAATATCGCTCCATAATTATTGCCATTCGGGGTGAAGCGAGTTATATTTTTCGCGTTATCCAGCACTCCGCAAACCGGCGATTATAAAGTATTCAACACGGAAGGTTTCTTGGCCAGATTCGCTGAAATCAGAAGAGATTTGTTTACCCATGCCGAAGGAGTGAAGTACATATTTGTCACCGGCGGCGTGGTCTCCTCACTGGGAAAGGGCATCTGCTCCTCGGCGCTGGGTATGCTGCTCAAGGCCCGCGGGCTGGCAGTGACTATAATGAAGTTCGATCCTTACCTGAACGTCGACCCCGGAACGATGAATCCGCTGCAGCACGGCGAGGTGTTTGTCACCGATGACGGGGCGGAGACAGACCTCGACCTGGGGCATTACGAGCGCTTCCTCGACGAATCTCTCTCGCAGGACAACAATGTCACCACCGGCAGGATCTACAATACAATCATATCCAAGGAGCGCCGGGGGGATTTTCTGGGCGCCACGGTGCAGGTGATCCCGCATGTCACCGATGAAATCAAGGCTTCCCTGGTCCGCCTGACTCTCAAGCGCAAGGTGGATGTAGTAATCAGCGAGATCGGCGGCACGGTGGGCGATATCGAGTCGCTGCCTTTCCTCGAGGCCAGCCGCCAGTTCGGCCTGGACCTCGGGTTGAAGAACGTGGTTTACATTCATGTGACTATCGTACCGTACCTGGACTCGAGCGGCGAGCTGAAAACCAAACCGACACAGCACAGTGTCAAGGCCCTGCGCGAGATCGGTATCCAGCCGGACTTTCTGATCTGCCGTACCGCCCATCCCCTCAGCGAGGACCTGAAACAGAAAATCGGCCTCTTCTGCAATGTCTCCACGCCTTCGGTATTCGAGGCCCGGGATGTGCCCTCGATTTATGAGGTACCGCTGATGCTCAACCGCCAGGGGCTGGATGACCGGGTGGCGGAGCACCTTCAATTGACCGCCGTGAAGCCGGCCCTGGGCCGCTGGAAAGAGATGGTCCGACGGACCGGAAACCATAAGAAGACGATCGAGATCGCGGTCTGCGGCAAGTATGTCAGCCTGGCGGATGCCTATAAATCGATCATGGAGTCGTTTGTCCATGCAGGCATAGCTAACAATGTCAATGTCGGGCTGACCTGGGTGGACACGGAAAAGATCAACCGGTTCAACGCGAAGCGCCAGCTCAAGCGCTTTGCCGGCATCCTAGTGCCCGGCGGGTTCGGTGCGCGGGGAATCCAGGGTAAGCTCGAAACCGTGCGCTATGCCCGGCTGAACAAAGTGCCGTTTTTCGGGATCTGTCTCGGCCTGCAGTGCGCGATTGTCGAGTTCGCGCGCAATGTCTGCGGTATTCCGGAGGCGAATTCCAGCGAGTTCGACATGGACTCGCCGCACCAGGTGATCAGCCTGATGCCGGACCAGGCCGAGGTCACTGAAAAAGGCGGCACGATGCGGCTCGGAGCCTATCCGTGCGAATTGGCCGAGGGCAGCCGGGTGCTGCAGATTTACGGCGAAAAGCTGATCAGCGAACGGCACCGTCACCGCTACGAGGTCAACAACAAGTACCGGGAGCAGCTTTCCTCTCACGGTCTGTCTTTCAGCGGTCTCTCGCCCAATGGACAGCTGGTGGAAATGATCGAGCTGAAAAAACACCCCTGGTTTATCGGCTGCCAGTTCCATCCGGAGCTGAAAAGCCGTCCGATGCGGCCGCACCCGCTTTTCAGGGATTTTATCCGGGCCGCCAGGGAATACGATCAGCAGCGAAACTCGAAGTGACTCCTGCCGCCGTGAAAAAAAGCAAACCCCTCGAGCTCGCCGGTGGCCGCCTGGGTGGCGGCGAGCGGCTTTTTCTTATCGCCGGGCCCTGTGTGGTGGAAACGCCGGAGGTGATGTTCCGGACCGCGGAAGTGTTGGCCGGGCTGGCGGAGAAGCTGGGAATATTTTACATCTACAAGTCTTCCTATCAGAAAGCCAACCGTTCCGCTCCGGGTAGTCCCGGGGGACCGGGCCTCGAAGAGGGCCTCGAGCTCCTGGCCCGGATCAAGGAAAAATTCGGACTGCCGGTCTGCACGGATATCCATGAGTGCGATCAGGCCACCCCGGCGGCTGCCGTGGCGGATCTGCTGCAGATACCCGCCTTTTTGAGCCGCCAGACCCCGCTCCTGCTGGCCGCGGCGGCCACCGGCCGGGCGGTCAATATCAAGAAAGGCCAGTTCATGGACCCCGCGCTGGCCTGCCTGGCGGCCGAGAAAATCTACAAGTCCGGCAACCGGAAAGTACTGCTTACCGAACGGGGCTCCTTTTTTGGCTATGGCGATCTGGTGGTGGATTTCCGGGCCCTGCAGGTGATGGCCTCCTGCGGCGCTCCGGTGGTCTTTGATGCCACTCACAGCGTGCAGACCCCGGGTGGCGGGGGCGACTCTTCCGGCGGGAAGAAAGAATTTATCCCCCTGCTGGCGCGGGCAGCGGTGGCCGCCGGAGTGGACGGGCTGTTCATGGAGGTGCATCCGGACCCGCCCCGTGCGCTCAGCGACCGTCACTGCATGTTGAACTTCGCCGAGGCCCGCTCCCTTATTCCGCGGCTGGTCGAGCTTGGGGATTATGTCAGAAACAGGTAAATTCCTGCAACTGCTGGACAACGTCCCGGACGTGGAGCCGGAGATCTCCGAGCTGGCGCGCCGGGTCGAACTGATTGTCATGGACGTGGACGGCGTGCTGACCGACGGCCATACGTACCAGCTCGACAATGGCGAACAGTTCCTCTGTTTCAGTGTCCAGGATGCCCTGGCGCTCACGCTCTGCGGGATAGCCGGCCTCAAACTGGCGGTAATCTCGGGCCGCGACCTGCCTGCCGCCAGTATCCGGATGGGAAGGTTCCCGATCAACGAGATGCACCTGGGTTGCGTCCATAAGGAACCGGTGCTGATCGGGATAGGCCAGCGCCTAGGGGTCTCGCTGGAGCGGATGGCTTATATCGGCGATGATTTGATCGACCTGCCATTGATGGAGCGGGTGGGATTTCCGGTGGCCGTGCCGAACGCCGTGCCGGAAGTGCTCCGCGCGGCGGCCTGGTGTACGGCAAAGGCCGGAGGCGAGGGCGCGGTGCGGGAATTGATAGTCCTGGTACTTAAGGCGAGGGGACTGTATCAGGATGCGGTTGTGAAATATTTGAGGGATCATTGAGCAAGAGCGCCGGTAAAATAAAAATGAAGCCTGCCGCGTCGCGTAATGAGAGACAGGAGATACTGGAACAGGCCCGCCGGGTGATCCGCATCGAAGCCGAGGGGGTGAGCGGCCTGCTCGA
>MFIX01000120.1:0-9149 GCA_001780825.1 Candidatus Glassbacteria bacterium RIFCSPLOWO2_12_FULL_58_11
ATGCTAAAGTTCGAGTCCGGCCGCCACGCGTTCTGCGAGGGCAACTATATCACGGTCGGCGGGATGGATGACAAGGTGGAAATCTACGGCACCGAGGGGCGGCTCAATATCGACCTGACTTTCTCCAGCCCGATCCAGGCCTACAGCCGTCCCGGGTTCGCCTATGCCATCGAGAAGACCGACACCACGCAGCACTGGACCTGGCCCGCCGTGGATGAGTTCGCCAACCTGGGCTATGTGGACCAGCTCCGCTATTTCCTGGACTGCGTGATCGAGGACAAGGAGCCGATGTTCGGCATCCGGGGCGAGGACGGCCTGGCCTGCGTGGAGATAGTCACCGCGGCCTATGAGAGCGCCGCCACCGGCAAGACTGTCAAGGGCGAGTGGTAAGCCACTATTTCAGATATACAATTTAAAGGGCCTTCAGAGCTTTTAGCGGGAGGCCCTTTTATTGCCGGAATAATTGTGTCCCTCGTTTTAAGCGATTCTATTAGAGCATAATGAGGCTTGGCATGGAAAAGGACCGCCGGGACCCGCATCCCTTCGAGCTGCCGAAAGACCTGCCCCGGCCTGTCGATGACGGCGCGGCCGCTCACCTGGAAGGAATGGATCTGCCTGATCTCAGCCTTCCTTCTACCGACAGTACTATCGTCAACCTCGCTTCGCTGCCCGGCCGCTGCGTGATCTACGTCTATCCGATGACCGGACGGCCGGGCGTCCCTTTGCCAGATGGCTGGGACGCCATTCCCGGCGCACGGGGCTGCACGCCTCAGTCGTGCGGTTTCCGGGACCACTTTGCCGAGCTGAAGGCGCTGGGCGCCGCTGTCTTTGGGTTGAGCTCCCAGACCAGCGATTACCAGCGCGAGGCCCGCGACCGGCTTAATCTCCCCTTCCATTTGCTGAGCGATAAGGCGCTGCGCCTGAAAGACTCCCTCCGTCTGCCGACTTTCACTGTCGCGGGAATGGAGCTGTTCAAGAGGCTTACTTTGATCGCGGAGCATGGGCGGATCAGAAAAGTATTTTACCCCGTCTTCCCGCCCGACCGGAACGTCGATGATGTTCTCGCGTGGCTGCGAAAAAACGCCCAGCCCTGAGCTCCAGGGCTCGCGCCGGAAATTTAAGGCAAGCATTGGCAGGTGGTAATTTTTTGCGACAAAAGAAAGCCAAAAGGCCTCCCGCGGTTCAGCAGGAGGCCCTTTTTTGCCGGCGTTTTTTGTTAATTATTGCCTGTTTTATCAACCATACGCGGGTTGAGGAGTTTGTGAAAATGCAGCTTGCTATTTTCGCTTCAATACCCGGTGAATTACATTCCGCAGCTCCTCCAGCCTGTAAGGCTTGGAGATAAGGCCCTTGAAACCGTATTTTTCGTAATTGGAGAGCACCTGATCCTGTGAATAACCGCTGGAAACTATCGCCCGGGCCCGGGGGTCGAACTTCAGCATTTTTTGTAAAGCCTCTTTTCCGCCCATGCCTCCGGGAACTGTCAGATCCATCACCACGAGGTCGAACGGGTTTCCGGAGCTGCGGGCCTTTTTATATATTTTCAGCGCCTCGGCGCCGTCGCCGGCCACCTCGACCACGCACCCGATCTGTTCCAGCATGCGTCGGGCGACATCCCGCACCATCTTGTCGTCATCCATCACCAGGATTTTTGCCCGGTGCTCGAGGTCTTCCGGGGTTTCCACCGCCCTCTCGGGCGCCTTCTCGAAAGTCGCCGGGAGATAGATCTGGAATTCGGAGCCGGCTCCCGGAGTGGAATTCACCGCGATATACCCGCCGTGCCGCTTGATTACCGAATATGCGGTAGCCAGTCCCAGGCCGC
This sequence comes from Candidatus Glassbacteria bacterium RIFCSPLOWO2_12_FULL_58_11, assembly GCA_001780825.1. GTDB lineage: Bacteria > Gemmatimonadota > Glassbacteria > GWA2-58-10 > GWA2-58-10 > GWA2-58-10. The sequence goes on from MFIX01000120.1 coordinate 1,823, forward strand.
TGCCGTGCTCCTTGGTGCTGAAATACGGATCGAAAATCTTGTTCAGGTTCTCTTTCGGAATCCCGAGGCCCTTGTCTCTGATCGAAAATTTCACGTATTTACCTTCCTCCAGAGGCAATCTGCCGGAGGCTTTCAGGGTCACGTTTTCCGCGCTTACTGTCACCGTGCCGCCCTCAGGCATACTCTGGACGGCATTGATCACCAGATTATTAATCACCTGGCTGATCTGGTCCTCGTCGAACTCGGCCAGCCAGAGGTCCTCGGGCAGATGGAGTACAGGCGTAACATTCGAGCCCCGCAGGGCGAAAGGCACGGCTGTCTTCAGCAGAATTGCGATTGATGCCGGTTTGATATCGGTGGTTATGCCGCGGGAAAAAGTCAACAACTGCTGTGTGAGGCTCCTGGCCCGCAGGCTGGCGTCCTCAGCCTCGGAGAGGAAACGGTTCAACTCGGCGTTTTTGCCGGCGCAGATTTTACCGAGAGTGATATTCCCCAGGATTGCGGTGAGGATGTTGTTGAAGTCGTGGGCGATCCCGCCGGCGAGAATCCCGATGGATTCCAATTTACTGCCCTTGCTCTGTTCCTCTTCGAGCTGTTTCCGCTCGGTCAGGTCGAAGATAATCCCGCGCATGCCGGCGATCCGGCCGTATTTATAGACCGGAGTAAAACGGGCGATGGCCGGGAAACTGCCCCCATCTTTACGCGCCACTTCAAATTCATGAATCCACGCTTCTCCGCCGTTGATCTGCTCCAGGATATTTTTCCGCACCTGCTGCCGCTGGGAAGCGACAAACATCTCCGCGGCCTCCGCGCCTTCCTTTACTTCATCCCTGGAATAGCCGGAAACATCGTAGTACCGGCGGTTGAGATAGCTGATCAGCCCCCGTTCATCAAGTTCCAGAACGATTTCCGGCAACAGTTCGGCCAGCGTTCTGAACCGCTCCTCGCTTTCCTGGAGTGCCTCCTCGGCTTTTTTTCGTTCGGTGACATCCCGGATAACGCCGATACTGCCGAGGAATTTACCCTTCGAAGAGTACTGGCCGGCGGAATTAACCTCTACGAGCACATAGTTGATCGAGACGTCTCTGACTTCTTTGGTCTTTGTCACCAGCCGGACTTCGAGATTTCGTGTAATTCGGTTCCCGGTTCTTCTTTCATCAAACAGTTTAGGCGCATGCCTGTCTCCGGTTATCCGGCCGGCGAACTTTTCCAGCGCTCCGGCTCTCGAAATATGTTCATAGTCCTCCGGGTGGACCAGCTCCTTGAAATTCTTTCCGAGCAGCTCTTCTGGCTTATAGCCTAGCTGATCGACGGCCTGGTTCAGGAAGAAAAAATTCCCGTGCTGATCGATCCGGTAAATAATGTCCGTGACTGTCTCGACCAGGGTCCGGTATTTTTCCTCGGACAACTCGAGCTCTTTTTTCGCCTTTTTCTTTTCGGCAACTTCTTTCAGGAGCTTTTTGTTCTTCTCGGTGATCTCGCGCAGCGAATTGAGGTACACGGAAACGGTCTGCGCATTTTCCACACGGCTTACCGCAATCTCGTTTTCAAGATGACGGAGCTTGGTATTGAGCAGGTCCAGTAATTGTTCTCTTTTAGCGGCGGCTTTACTATCTTCCATGAGAAAACCATCCCGTACTTTCCATGACCGAGATGCTTTTTTCCACCTCTTCCAGAATGAGGCCGAGTGCGGTTTCATTTATCTTGGAGCCGGCAAGCTCGTTCAGTTGCCTGCGGCATTGATCAAACAGCGGGAGATCGATACGGGGCATGTCCGAATAGCCGATCCCGGCTTTCTGGACGGCATAGTTTGAAACATGGAGGCTCAAGGCAAGCTTGGCGAAATCGCCTCCAACACGCAGCGGATCGTGATGGCTGGCAATGGCGGTCACCAGCTCGTCCGGTAAGTCCCAGCCCGCGAGGATCGCCCCGCCGATCTCGGTGTGGTCGAACCCCAGCACCTCTTTTTCCGACTGGTACAGGCTGGTTCCCCGGGCCTCGCTTTTCTCCAGTATGTAGGAGAACAAAATCGGGATGAACTGGTCCTCCACGATCAATCCCAGGTCGTGCAGCAATCCGGCGACATAGCTGTTCTCGCCTAATTCGCGGTATTCCCTGCGGTAGAGCAGCTTGCAGAATAAGGCCACAGCCACGCTGTGTTTCCAGAGGAGGTCTCGCGAATAGTCCCGGATTTTGTCGTACTTGTCGAAGAGCTGGCTGACCTTCTGGCTCAGGGCCAGGTCCTTGACTGCATCGAAACCGATGCAGACAATCGCTTCCTGGATTGAGGTGATCCTCTTGGTATAGCCGTAGAAGGCGGAATTGGCTAGTCGCAACAATTTAGCGGAAAGCGGCGGGTCAAGCTCGATAATGTCCTTCAGCTGCTTGGCGCTCGATTCCGGATCGTTGATAACGTTAACGATCTCGCTGACAGTCTTTTTGATCGAGGCGATGTCCGAGCTTTCGACAATATGCACCAGGTCGGCCAGGCTCAGGCTGTCGCCGCTCAATTCCACCTTGCTTTCTTCAGACACTTTCCGCTCTCCGCGTAACCGATTTCCGCTTCCCTGAGATACTATTTTCTGTCTTATAATAACAACTTTTTCTTCATTTCGCCACGCTAATTATGTTTTTTCTATTTTATATGTATACTACAGTTTACTAACCCGGATTATTTGTAAATCAGGTCAGATTTTTGTAGGGGCGGACCGATGTGTCCGCCCGTGGTCTGGAGTTTTGTGGAGTCGCATGGGAGCACACGCGGGTGCGCCCCTACATTAAACCGCAAAGACATAACTTTGTGAATAATCCGAGCTGCGATCATGTGATTTTCAAATCAGGAAGAGACGCGAGCCAGGCGAAAGACGCAAAGCAAAAGGCCCCTCGCGGGAAGCCTCCCCGCGAGGGGCCTTTAAAATACCGGCTCGCCAAATCGAATCAGCCGTGGATATTCCAGATTTTAATTTTTGCCGGATCCTTGATCACCTTGGGCTTGCCGGCCAGGCTGGAATTTTTCGGCGACACTTCAGTGGCCACCATGTCGATGTTGTTGTTCGGGCAGCGGTAGATGCAGATTCCGCAGGCCACGCAGTCCTCGGGGGTGATTTTCACATAGCTTTCCTCGTGGCCCCAGGCCCGGGTGAGACACAGCTCCTCGCAGATCTGGCAGCCTACTCCGCAGCCGCAGAAGAGGCACCTTTCGGCCTCCTCCACCGCCTCCTCGCGGGTCATGGTGTGCTCGTAAGGCTCGTAATTGGACTTTCTCACCCCGGCCTCGACCATGCGCTCCGGCACGCGCGGTTTCAGCGGGAAATCCGGATTGCGGTCAATCACCACCTTGGGATCCACCGGGTGCATCTCCGGGAGGTAATCCAGATAGGCCTGATCCCCGCGCAGCTTTTTGTCGAGAGTCACCGCGGCGTTGAAGCCCTCGGCGATCGAGCGGATCACAGTCGCGGGCCCCATCGAGGCATCCCCGGCGGCCACCAGATCAATCCGCGGGGTAGCTCCTGTTTTTTCATCGTACTCCAGGGTGCCCCAGCGGGTCATGCGGAAGCCCATCTGCTGGAGTTCCTCATCGATATGCTGGCTGATCGCCGTGATAATCGTATCGCACTCGATCTCGAACTCGGCGCCCTCCACCGCCTCGGGCGGCCTCCGCCCCCCGTCATGGGTCACACCGAGAACATTGTTGCGCAGGCGGATCGATTTGATCTCGCCGTTCACCTGCCTGATCTCGACCGGGCTGACCAGGTACATCACCCGGACGCCTTCCTCCTCGGCCTCATAGACTTCCTCGGGGATCGAGCTCATTTCCTCCTTGGTGCGGCGATAGACCATATAGACTTTCTCCGCGCCACGGCGTACGCAGGTACGCACCGCATCGACCGCGGTAAACCCGCCGCCGATCACCACCACCCGCTTGCCGATCTCGAGATCGTTGCCGCGCTGGCGCTCCTTGAGGAAATCGATGGCCATGTAGTAGCGCTTGAGCTTGTCGCTTTCTCCGGGAATCTCGAGGCGGTTGCCGGCCTGGGTGCCGAACGCCAGCATAAATCCCTTATAGCCCTCGGAACGCAGACTTTCGAGAGTAAAATCGGCTCCCAGTTTCTTGCCGGTTATAAATTTCACTCCCAATTCCTCGATAGCGCGGATTTCCAGGTCGATGATAGAGCGCGGGAGACGGAACTCGGGGATCCCGTAGCGCAGCATCCCGCCGAGCTTTTTCTCGCTCTCGAAGACTGTCACCGCATAGCCCGACCGGGCCAGCTCGTGCGCGGCAGTCATTCCGGCCGGTCCGGAACCGATTACCGCCACCTTGGTGCCATGGAACGCGTTTTTCACTACGGCCGGCTTCCAGCCTTTCTCCTGCGCCAGGTCCATCACGAAGCGCTTGATCGCCCGGATGCGGATCGGCTCATCCTTGAGCCCTCGGGTGCAGTCGGTCTCGCAGGGGAAATTGCAGACATAGCCGCAGACATACTGCAAGGGGTTCTTGCTGGTAATCTGCTCGTAAGCCTCCTGGAAGCGCTCCTGCGCCACCAGCCGCACATAAGCCTGGGCGGGCACATGGAACGGGCAGGCATTATCGCAGGGGGCAACCAGGTACTTGTCGATCAGGCGCGCATAACCCTCGTACAGGGTCAGCTCGGGCGCGGTGGTGACCTTGCTGACGATCTTGCCGCGCATGGCTTTCGGATGCGCGATCTTTTTCTCCTCCATGTATTTCCTGAAGTCGCGGAACAGGTCCGGGAAGAAGCCGAACCCGTAGAGTATGGTCGCCGCGCAGACACCCACCAGATTAGCGCCGGCGAGGATCATCTCCACCGCATCTTCCCAAGTGGTCACTCCGCCCGTTCCGAGAATCACCGGCTCCGGGCCGACCATCCGCCGCATCATGTAAACATCCCGCAAGGCCAGGGGCTTGAGCCACTGGCTGTTCATGCAGTACATGCCTTGCTCTTCCTGGAGGTAGATGTCGCTTTTGCCCGGCTCATCCATGCGAATCTGGGTCAGGGCAAGGCGGTTTCCGACGCCGCAGACCATGTCCGCCCCGGCATCGTAGCAGATCTTGGCGATCAGGTGCTGCTGGCTGCCCTCGGGGGTCAGTTTGACGCAGAGTGGAATTTTGGTTTCCTGCTTGATCGCCGAGATAATCGCCCGCAGGGCTTTCGGGTCCTGGCCCTGGCTCGCCCCGGTCTTGTGCTGGGCCTTGGTCGGGTCCTCGGCCAGCTCGACATTGAAAGACATGTTCGGGCAGCACATGTTGAGCTCGTTGATATGCGCCCCGGCTGCTTCGAACTTCCGGGCCATGTTGACCCAGCCCTCGATATCATCCTCGGAATAGGTGAAGTTCGAGAAGAGCACGAAATTCTTGATCTCCTTGCGGGCCTGTTCGATCAGACGGCAGGCCTCATCGAGCTTGAGCCGCTTTTCCGCGGTGAAATAGAGCAGGTGCTGGGTCGGGTCCCAGCCGTAGCGCGGACGGCGGTGGATATAGGGCGGCGGATCGAAAGTCAGCTTGCAGCTCGCCCCGGCCCAGCCATATTCAGCGGCGCGCTTGAGCTGGGAGAGCAGCATGGTGGTGGGACCGCTGGAGACGAAAAACGGGTTCCTGAACTTGATCCCGCAGACCTCCACCGGCAGGTCGAAATCCACGTCATCGAACGGCTTGCGGTTCAGGTACAGGATGTCTGCTCTGGGCAATCTGAACTTGCGCGGCATCTGGGCCTCCGGTTATAGAAGAATGTATTAAGTACGCTTTGGCAGGATAATTTTTTTGCTGTACCGCAAATAAAAGCTAAACGGATGGGAATGATATTTTAATTCCCAAACATACAGGCCGACTCCAGCGAATACCGGCAGAACATCAGCAGGTCGAGTCAGCTTTCACGACTCATTCAGTCAGGTTTACCTTGCGGCCGGACCATTTTTCGTATTCGGAGATCACATCCTCCGGGCTGACAAAGGGCTTGTAGACCGCCCGGGCTTTGAACCCGTAGCGCTGGCCGACCTGGTAATCGAAGATCAGGTACTGGAAATCCCAGGCCGGGTAGGTTCCCGGGCCGACCGGGGAGCCGCTGGTCGGGGAATGGGAGAATCTGACCGGACCCGCCTGGTCGAACATGAGGATAAGGACCATGTTCCCCCTTCTGCCATAATAGAAGGGGTAGCTGTAAACGCTGTCCGAGAAAGTGTTATAGAGCATGCGCTGGAAGCCCTCGACAAAGGTCGGGTCGCGCTCGTCCTTTTCATATTTTACCGTGCCGGTGACCGCATGGGCGGGAGTGAGATATTTTATCCAGCGCGGGCTGTCCTCCCCGGCATTATGACCGATATAATAAGTCGCTTTTTCCGCCTCATCCGTGGTATTGATATAGGAAGCCCAGAACAGGCCGATATAACCCCGGTCGAAAGTGGCGGCCCGCGGGATGCAGAAAAAATCCATGTCAATGTAGTGCGGGGCGGTCAGCGTAAACTTAGTCCAGCTTTCCAGCTTGTGCAGGTCGGAGGGGGGCTGGTGAAGCTGGACGCTGATATCCGAAAGGCGCGTGATGGACATATACGAGGAGCGGGGTTCGAAAAGCGCCGCTGCCGGCTGCCACCACTTCTGCCCGTCGTAGATATGCTCGAAGTTGAGACCGGCCACCGGGGGCTCAAACAGATCGCTGGTATCCGCCTGGTGCGAAAGGTACGCGACACCGTTGTACCAGGCGCGATGTCCCGCATAGGCCGCATTGTCGGTAAATACGGCGGTCAGGTCTCCGGCCTTGATCCGGACCGGCTCGCCCTTAGCGGAGTCGCTGCTCTCCTGGGCCGGAGCCCCGGTACCCAGAACAAGAAGAAAAAGCAGGGAGATGCTCGAGCTTTTCATTTCGGGCCTCCTGTGTCGCGTCTTGTAAATACCTTGAATTTAAGTGTTTATTTAAATCCCCTTCAATCCCCCTTTTTCAAAGGGGGAGGCCGTTTCCCCCCTTTGCCAAAGGGGAGCCAGGGGGGATTTGAGAATGATTAGTTAAATCCAAAAACAAGCTTTTTGTTTTTCAAATAAGTTCCGAGACGCGACTATAGATTGATTTGGGTTAATCATGACCCAGTCATTTCGGGCGGCGTACCCGGCCATTTCAGACATGACTTACATTGGGCGGCGAGATTTCACCTTTGATCATTTCTATGTTATGGTTCGGGCAGCGGAAGACACACATGCCGCAGGCCACGCATTTATCCTGGTCGATCTCCACCCGGCTGCCCTTATCACTCCAGGCCTGGCGCATGCAGAGCTCCTCGCAGATCTGGCAGCCGATCCCGCAGCCGCAATGCAGGCAGC
>MFIX01000120.1:9201-10270 GCA_001780825.1 Candidatus Glassbacteria bacterium RIFCSPLOWO2_12_FULL_58_11
GTAGCCGGCGCGACGCTTTTCGGGGGGAGCGGTTTTCAGCGGCACTCTCTCCGCCAGGGAAATCTCGGTGCTCCGGTTGATCACCTCACGCGGGTCGACGACTTTCATCGGCGGATCGTACTCCAACAGCGCCCGCTCTCCGGCGAGCGATCTGTCGATCGAGACCGCGGCGCGCTTACCCGCGGCCACCGACTGGATAACAGTCGAGGGGCCGAGCGCGGCATCGCCGGCCACGAACACATCCTGCTGCGCGGTGCGGCCGGTGGATTCATCGAAAGACAGGGTTTTCCACTTCGTCTGCGCGAGGTCCAGAGCTGCGGAGGTTTCATCCACTTCCTGACTCACCGCCGTGATCACGGTGTCGCAGGCAAGTATGAACTCGGCGCCCTCGACCGCCTCCGGCTTCCTGCGGCCATCCGCGCTCTCCAGTCCCAGGACATTGCTTTTGAGCCGCAGGCCGGTAATCTTGCCCTTCTCGGTGACAATCTCCCGCGGGCTGACCAGGTAAAGCACCCGCACGCCCTCTTCCTCAGCCTCGTAAACCTCCTCGGGCACAGCCGGCATCTCATCGCGGGTTCGCCGGTAGCAGATAAAGACATTCTCGGCACCCCGGCGCACGGCGATCCGGGCCGCATCCACCGCGGTAAAGCCTCCGCCGATAATCGCCACGGCCCGGCCCAGTTTTGGAGTTTTGCCCGAGGCGTGATCCCGGATAAAATCCACCGCCGGGATGCAGCCGGCGGCATCCTCGCCCGGTATCCCCAGGCTCTGGCCCTTCTGAGTGCCGATAGTGACACAGATCGCCTTGAAACCCTGAGCGCGGAGATCGTCCAGCGAAAAATCCTTTCCCAGAGCACTGTTATAGACCAGCCTGACACCGAGCTCTTTCAACCATTCGAGCTCCCGGTCGATCAGCCGACGCGGCAGGCGGAACTCCGGGATGCCGTAGCGCAGCATGCCGCCGCCCTCGGCCTCCCGCTCAAAGACTGTCACCGCATACCCGGCGCGCGCCAGATACGAGGCCGTGCTGATCCCGGCCGGACCGGAGCCTATTACCGCCACTTTTTTC
>MFIX01000121.1:0-13382 GCA_001780825.1 Candidatus Glassbacteria bacterium RIFCSPLOWO2_12_FULL_58_11
TACTCGGGGTTGGCCCGGTAGCCGTCGAACAGGTGCTCGGCATCGTAGATTACCATCCGGCCGCGTTTTTTCAGGTACTCGAGGGACTCGAAGATCGCCCGGAGGTTCTCCTCGGGATCGGTGCGCAGGGCGTCGCGCACGTGAAGGTCCCAGCTTTTCCCGACCACGGTCACGACTTCCGTTTCCGCGCTCAGCAGGCTGTTGATAATCGGGTCGCTCTCGACCTGGCCGCCCACCCGGCGGGTCATGCCGAACGAGGCCACTTTCGAGAACTTGAGCGGCTTTTTCCGGACCTCCTCGAAAAAAAGCGCGTCCTTGGGATTGGAACCCGGATACCCGCCTTCGATGTAGTGGAACTCCATCTCATCCAGCAGATGGGCGATCCGAATTTTATCCTCGAGCGTAAAAGCGATATCCTCCGCCTGGGTCCCATCCCGCAGAGTAGTGTCGTAGATTTCGATTGCCGCCATCAGAGCTGCTCCTATTTTTTGATCCACTTCATCATCTTACGCAGTTTCGCGCCCACCTTTTCCACCAAGTGCTCAGCATCCTGGCGCTTGCGGGCATTATAGACCGGCCGGCCGACTTTGTTCTCCAGCAGCCAGGTCCGGGCAAAAGTACCGTCCTGAATTTCGGCGAGCACCTTTTTCATCTCCTCGCGCGTCCGGCTGTCAATAATCCGGCGGCCGACAGTCAGGTCGCCGTATTCGGCAGTGTCCGAGATCGAGTCGCGCATGTTGGCGATCCCGCCCTCGTAGATCAGGTCCACGATCAGCTTGACCTCGTGCAGGCACTCGAAATAGGCTATTTCGGGCTGGTAGCCGGCGGCGACCAGGGTGTCGAACCCGGCGCGGATCAGCTCGGTCAGCCCGCCGCAGAGCACCACCTGTTCGCCGAACAGGTCGGTTTCGGTTTCCTCGGCGAAAGTGGTCTCGATAATCCCCGCCCGGCCGGCGCCGATCCCGCAGGCATAGGCCAGCGCCAATGAGTGGGCCTTGCCGGTGGCATCCTGCTGCACCGCGATCAGGGCCGGCACGCCGCCGCCCTCGACAAAGACCCGGCGGACCAGGTGGCCCGGGCCCTTGGGTGCGGCCATGAACACATCGATATCCGGCGGCGGGACGATCTGGCCGAAATGGATATTGAACCCGTGGCTGAATACCAGGGCCTTGCCTTTGGTCATATGCTGTGCAATATCGGATGCGTAAATCGCCGCCTGGATCTGGTCCGGCAGCAAAATCTGGATCACATCGGCTTTTTCGGCCGCCTCGGAGGCGGTCAGCGGCTTGAAGCCATCCTTGACCGCCCGCTTGTAGTTCTCGGTGCCCTTGAGCTCGCTCACTATCACGTTGAATCCGCTGTCCCGCAGGTTCTGCGCCTGGGCGTGTCCCTGGCTCCCATATCCGATAATCGCGATCTTGCGCCCCTTAAGAACCGCGGGCTTCGAGTCCTTATCATAGTACATTTTCATTTACGGCCTCCGGTTATGATTATGTTACCAGGAAAAATTCCATCCATTTTCTGCAAAATTATAAAAAGCTCGCTCAAAGAGAGCGGCGCCTCTCCGGCCCGGTCAATCCCGTACAAAATAAGCCTCGCACCGCGATTGCGGAACTTTTTCTTCTCTCAGGCCGGGATTTTGCTCGAGGACCAGTCCGGGCTCCGGCCGGTATATTCCCTTCTCAAGGCGACAATCCCGGTGCGGGCCATTTCCTTGATCCCGAAAGGCTGCAGCATGTTGATACAGGCCTGGACTTTCGAATGGCCGCCGGTCACCTCGATTGTCAGCGTTTTCGGGCTGATATCCACGATCTTGGCCTGGAAGATATCGGCGATCTGGATGATCGAGCTGCGGGTCGTCGCCGTGCAGTTGATCTTGATCAGCGCCAGCTCCCGGTTGATATGGTCCTCGAAGGTCAGATCGACCACCTTGAGCACGTTGATCAGCCGGTTGAGCTGCTTGATAATCTGTTCGATTACCATGTCATCCCCGGTGGTGACAATGGTCATGCGGCTCAGCTCGGGGTTCTCGGTTTCGGCCACGCAGATGCTGTCCATGTTGTAGCCTTTGCCGCTGAACAGGTTGGCGATCCGGGCCTGGACACCGAACTTGTTCTCCACCAGCAGCGAGATAGTGTGTTGTTGCATCGGTCAAGTCTCCCTCTATACAAAACCTGGTTTCGGTTACTCGATAATGTCGGTAGCCATTTTCCCGGGAGGAATCATGGGGAAAACGTTCTCGTGACGGTCGACGCGGAAATCGATGAAAACGGGCAGGTTTTTCACCTGCATCGCTTTCTGCAGCACCGGAACTACCTCATCGTGCCGCTCGACTCTCATTCCCACCGCGCCGTACGCCTCGACCAGCTTGACAAAATCCGGGTTGGTGTATTCGAGGCAGGTATGGCTGTAGCGCTTGCCGAAAAAGAGCTCCTGCCACTGGCGGACCATGCCGAGGAAGCCATTGTTGATGATCGCCACGATAATCTCCAGGCGTTGGCCGACCGCGGTGGAGATTTCCTGGGCGGTCATCTGGAACCCGCCATCCCCGACCACCGCGACCACTTTCCTGCCCGGAGAGGCCAGCGCGGCGCCGATCGCCGCCGGGAAGCCGAAGCCCATGGTGCCCAGTCCGCCCGAGGTGACATTGGTCCGCGGCTTGATAAACTTGTAGTGCAGGGCGAGCCACATCTGGTGCTGTCCCACATCCGAGCTGAGAATCGTGTCATCCCCGCACACCTCGTGGATCGCCTCGATGACGTACTGTGGCTTGATCTTCTCGCTCTTCTTGTATTTCAGCGGATGGGTCTGTTTCCAGTGCCCGATCATCTCCAGCCAGTCATGGGTATCCGAGGTCTGGACCAGGGGCAGCAGATCCTTGAGCACGCTCCGGCAGGAGCCCACTATCGGGTAATCCACCTTGATATTCTTGCTGATCGAGGCCGGGTCGATATCGATATGGATGAACTTGGCCTTGGGCGCGAAAGCATCCACCTTGCCGGTAACCCGGTCATCGAAACGGGAGCCGACCGCGATCAGCAGGTCACACTCATTGACCGCCATGTTCGAGTACCAGGTGCCGTGCATGCCGAGCATGCCCAGCGAGAGCGGATCGTTTTCCGGGAAAGCTCCCAGCCCGAGCAGGGTGGTGGTCACTGGAATATTGGTCTTGTGCGCCAGCTCGTTCAGCTCACCGGCGGCATTGGAGGCAATCGCCCCGCCGCCGACATAGAGCACCGGCCGTTTTGCCGTGGCCATGACCTCGGCGGCTTTGCGGATCTGCTGGATGTGGCCGTTCTCGGTGGGCTTGTAGCCGGGGATGTTCACTGTCTCCGGATAATGGAACTCGGTCTCGGAGAGCAGCACATCCTTGGGCAGATCGACCAGCACGGGTCCCGGCCGGCCGGTCCGCGCGATATAGAACGCCTCTTTGATCGTCCGCGTTATTTCATTGACATCCCGCACCAGGTAGCTGTGCTTGGTGATCGGCCGGGTGATCCCGATAATGTCCACTTCCTGGAAAGCATCGTTGCCGATCGCCGTGGTGCCGACCTGGCCGGTCAGATGGACCACCGGGATGGAATCCATGAACGAGGTGGCGATCCCGGTGACCAGGTTGGTGGCCGCGGGCCCGGAGGTGACCAGGCAGACGCCCACCTTGCCCGAGGCGCGGGCGTAGCCGTCGGCCATGTGCTGCGCCCCCTGTTCGTGACGGCAGAGGACGATCTTGGGCCGGGACAGGTTGTACAGCTTATCGAAGACCGGGATTACCACGCCGCCGGGGTAGCCGAAGACATGTTCCACGCCCTCCTCGATCAGACTGCGCACGAGGATCTCGGAGCCTGTCAGCCGCTGTTTCGTGAAAATGTTCGGCTCCGCAACCATTTTCTTCTCCTTTTCTTTCTCCTTGACCGTCTGCATGGCACTTCTCCCGTATGGAGTTATCTCGAGCCGGGCCTACCGGCCGTCAGCGAAAGCCTTTGAACCCCCGGCCGCGTCAAGTCCGGACCTGTGTTTCCCGGTTATGTGTGATCCGCCTCCCTTTTTTCAAAGGGAGATTGAGAGCTCTTCAAGCCCTCTTCCAGTTTTATTACTTATGAAAAGTCCCGGCTGAAGCCAGCCTGACAGATTATTTTCCGGCCAGTAGCTCTAAGGCCGCCGCAAAAGCGCGGCAGGCAAAAAGAGATACATAACCGGGCCGGCCCAGTTCCCCGAACTATGAAATATTTGGATAAGAAAATTTGTTGCTGGTCAGGGGAACGGGGCTCGAAATTATTATAGGCCTGCAAGAATAAGGCCCGAGCCTCCCCTTACAGCGACGGGAAGGATAATCAAAATGCTCAAAATTACCAATATGACAGGCAGAACGGCGCTCTGACTCAGCTTTAAAAGGCGGAGTTGATTCCAGGAAGAACCAGGCTTCGAAACACCGTAACCCATCTTAACAATCCTGCGGTTGAGCTGATTAACTGTAATTACAGAGCGCGTACAAGCTTAGTCTGATTAGTATATATAGCTGTCCCGGCTTTGTCAAGAAAAAGCTCTGGGAAAAATCAGGTTTCGGCAAAAACCGGAGTTACCGCCCGCCGGGACGGTAATGCAGCTTTGCAAAAAACGGACCGCTTGAATCTTTCCCCGCGCGCGATTAAGGATTTTGCCCGGAGTCCCGGCCCGGCTTCGCCTTTAACCAGGGGCCGCAAACGGCGCCGACCTGTGCTCTCCCTCGTTCCGCGAGCCAAAGGCAAGAGGCTTGCGGATGCCTTAGAAACAGCCGTTATCTCGGCCTTTCAGGCTTTTTGACCCGGTTAAAGTCATTGACCGCCAGACTCTCGGAGCTTATATTTTTCTGGATATGTTTCAGCCTGGCGCCAGCCATTATTTTAACGCGCGGGACAGTTTCTCAGACCATGACCAGAATCAAGAAACAGAACAAGCGGGCCGTGCTGGTAATCGAGGACGGCAGAACATTCCAGGGGACCTCATTCGGGGCTGAGGGCGAGGCTCTGGGCGAGGTTGTTTTCAATACCAGCATGACCGGCTACCAGGAAATCATCTGCGATCCCTCGTACAACGGCCAGATTGTCACCATGACCTACCCGCATATTGGTAATACCGGGGTGAACCCGACCGATATCGAAAGCTCGAAAATCCAGGTGGCGGGCTTTGTAGTCCGGGAAAACTCAGGCTACCATTCCAACTGGCGCGCGACCGGCAGCCTGGACGAGTACCTGCACCAGGCCGGCGTGGTCGGAATAGAGGACCTCGATACCCGGGCGCTGACCCTGCATATCCGGGAAAAGGGCGCGATGAAAGGGATTATCTCGACTGTGGATTTCAACTATGAAAGCCTGATGAACAAGCTTTACAAATTTCCTGGGCTGGTAGGCCGGGACCTGGTAAAAAATGTCACCACCGAAAAAAGCTACCTCTACGGTCCGGGCGCCGAGCCGGAAAATCCCGCGGCTTATTACATCTATACGCCCGGTGCTCCCGGAGAGCTGCAGAACCGGCCGGCCGGCGGGAACCATGGCAAGCACTACGTAGTAGCTATCGATTGCGGAATAAAGTTCAACATCCTGCGGATTCTCTCCTTTTTCGACTGTACCGTGATCGTCGTGCCGGCTTCCTATGGGAGCGCGGAAATATTGAGCCTCAACCCAGACGGCCTCTTTATCTCCAATGGGCCGGGCGACCCGGAGGGCGTGCCTTATGTCATCGAGACGCTCCGGGAAATCCTCCAGGTGCAGCCGGAGCTGCCGGTATTCGGCATCTGCCTGGGGATTCAGCTCCTGGGGCTGGCCTTCGGCGGCAAGACCTTCAAGCTCAAGTTCGGACATCGCGGGGCAAACCATCCGGTGCTCGACCTGGCGACCGGCAAGATCGAGATCACCACGCAGAACCACGGCTTCGCCGTGGCCGGCAGCAAGGATGCGCAGGGAGCCTGGCAGATCGATAATTGCCCGGACCTGGAAGTGACCCACATCAATCTCAACGACCAGACGATAGAAGGCTTCCGGCACAAATCCCGCCCGGTTTACTGCGTCCAATACCATCCCGAGTCCAGCGCGGGGCCCCACGACAGCTGGTATCTTTTCCAGAGGTTTATCCGGCATATCGAAGAGCACAAGGCGGCCCTCGTTGGCTCGGCTGCCGGAGCAGCTTCGGCTTAGTAAAGAGCATTTCGATATAATCATGCTTGCGGGTAATAAACATGGTTTGTAGGGGCGACGCATGCGTCGCCCCTACGGTAATTATTTAAACGCCAAAGAAATAAACCAAGTTATCCCTTGTCGTCTATTTACAGGTTTTGAATTTCCAGTACATGGAGATTTTTCAACGCTCCTCTTATGAATTAAATTGCCTGGCCGTAATATCAGACTTATTAATAATAGTTTCTCCGGATAAACAACCATTTATCTCAGCTTTTGCCGGACATTATTTCAGTAGCCTGGAAATAATCACTTTCCCACAGGAGCCCGTCGAGCGTGACCAGAAATCAGAAATGGCTGCTTGCCATAGTCCTGGCCTTTTTCGCCCTCGGCGCCGGAGTCTTCTTTCTCACCGTGCTTATCTCGCTGTTCGGCGAATCGAACATGGACCTGACCGACTCTTTCGGGCAGCGGGTCGGGGTGATTGAGGTTCAAGGGGTCATCGAGGAGTCCGAATCGATCCTCAGGCAGATCAAGAGCATGCGGGACGACAGCCAGGTGAAAGCCCTCGTCGTGCGCATCAACAGCCCCGGTGGAGCGGTGGCCCCTAGCCAGGAGATATACGCCGCGCTGGTCAAGCTGCGGGAAGTGACGAAAAAGCCGGTGGTGGTCTCGATGAGCTCGATAGCCGCCTCCGGCGGCTATTATGTCGCCTGCGCCGCCGACTCTATCCTGGCCGCGCCGGGGACCCTGACCGGCTCGATCGGCGTGCTGATCGAATTCCCGGAAATCCACGAGGTGCTGCGGAAAGTGGGGATCGGCTTCGAGGTGGTAAAGAGCGCCGAGCACAAAGATATCGGCTCGCCGTTCCGGCCTCTGACCGACAAAGAAAGAGCGCTGCTGCAGGAGATGGTGGATGATGTTTTCGATCAGTTCGTGGAGGTGGTTGGCGGGCAGCGCCACCTGAGCCGCGACAGCGTGCTGGCCGTAGCCGACGGCCGGATATTCTCGGGCCGCCAGGCGGTGAAGCTGGGGCTGGTGGACCGCACCGGCGACTACCAGGATGCGCTCGATGTCGCGGGGCGTCTCTGCGGCCTGGGCGAGGACCCGAGGGTAATGCGGATACGCAAAAAACGCTCTCCGCTGCTCGACCTGCTCGATGAGACCACGGCACGGCTCAAAGACCCGACAGCCGTGCTTGCCTCCCCGCGCCTGCTCTATCTGTTCCGCTGAGCGGGCCGGAGCATGCCGGGAGGCTGCCGGTTTTAACAATCTATCTAGAGGGACGTTGAAAAATCCCCATACACCATGAAATTCACAACCAGTAAACAGCTAACGCAAGATGCCCCGGTTAACTGTATTAAATTTATGGAATTACCGTAGGGGCGATGCATGCGTCGCCCCTACAATCCATGTTTATTGCCTGTACGCTTTATTATTTCACCTCGCTTCTAACTTGAGTATCTATCCCGCAATCTGGGGATCTTGAACGGCAGTGTACTTACAGGTAAATTTTCGAACGGATTAATAATCAAGAGAACTTCAGGAGGACTGACTTATGTCTATGATAACTGATGTTGCGGCGAGAGAGATTCTGGATTCGCGGGGGAACCCGACGATCGAGGTCGAGGTGGAGCTGGAAGATGGTTCTTTCGGCCGGGCGGCCGTGCCGAGCGGCGCCTCCACCGGGGAATTCGAGGCGGTCGAGCTGCGGGATGGAGACAAGAGCCGCTACCTGGGCAAAGGGGTCCGGAAAGCGGTGGAGAATGTCAACGAGGAGATCGCCCCGCAGGTGATCGGGCTGGACGCGTGCAGCCAGGCCCACCTGGACCAGACCCTGATCGAGCTCGACGGCACCGAAAACAAGGGTAAGCTGGGCGCCAATGCGATCCTGGGTGTCTCGATAGCCGCGGCCAAAGCGGCGGCCTCGTTCTGCGGGCTGCCCCTCTACCAGTATATCGGCGGAGTCAACGCCCGGGTGCTGCCGGTGCCGATGATGAATATCCTCAACGGTGGAAGCCATGCGGCGAATAATGTGGACTTGCAGGAGTTCATGGTCATGCCGACCGGCGCGGAAAGCTTTTCAGAGGCGCTGCGCATGGGCGCGGAAGTTTTTCACACCCTCAAAAAAGTGCTGCACGGCAAAGGCTACAGCACCGGCGTTGGAGATGAGGGCGGGTTTGCCCCGGATTTGAAGAGCAACGAAGAGGCGGTCGAGGTGATCCTCGAGGCAATCGAGAAAGCCGGGTTCAAAGCCGGCAAGGACATCCAGCTCGCTCTCGATCCGGCGGCCAGCGAGTTTTACGAAAACGGCAAGTATGTTTTTAAAAAGAGTGACCGCTCGAAGAAATCCAGCGAGCAGATGGTGGCTTTCTGGGCTGACTGGGTCAAAAAATACCCGATTGTCTCGCTTGAGGACGGCCTGGCCGAGGATGACTGGGAGGGCTGGAAATTACTCACCAAGGAGCTGGGCGGCAAGGTGCAGCTGGTGGGCGATGACCTCTTTGTCACCAACACCAAGCGGCTGGGGCGCGGCATCAAGGAGAAATGCGCCAACTCGATCCTGATCAAACTGAACCAGATCGGCACCCTGACCGAGACCCTCGAGGCCATCCAGATGGCCAAGCAGGCCGGTTATACCTGCGTGATCAGCCATCGCAGCGGAGAGACCGAGGATTCGACAATCGCCGACCTGGCGGTGGCGGTCAATGCCGGCCAGATCAAGACCGGCTCGGCCAGCCGCACCGACCGGATCTGTAAGTACAACCAGCTTCTGCGCATAGAGGAAGATTTGGCTGATGCAGCCCGGTTCTGGGGCAAAGCGGCCTTTTACAACAAGCGCTAGGCCCCCGGTCGCCGGCAAAAGCCGGCCGCATCTGCCGATTATACCGAATCTGAATGTGGAACAATCGCCCCAAATTGTTCATTCTGTCGCTGTTCGGCGCTATCCTGCTGATGGTCCTGCTTGGCGGAGACTATAACCTGGCCTCGCTCTGGGGACTTTACCAGCAGAAAAAGGCTCTTTCCGGGCGGGTGGAGGAGTTGCGCATTCAGAACCAGATGCTCGCCGACCAGATCAAGCAGCTCAAGGAAGATCCGCAGGCCATCGAGAAAGTGGCCCGCGAAAACCTGGGCATGGCCGGACAGGGTGAGACCATTTACCGGATCCTGCCGGAAAGCCGGGACAGCACGATCGATTCGTTAAAAACAGGAAAATAGTCTCGAATTAGCGCAATAAGCAGAAAAAGGCTTGACAGATAATTGAGTTTTGGGTATAATTGCGCCAGAATGCTCCCATAGAAATCTATCGCGGGGTGGAGCAGTCAGGTAGCTCGTTGGGCTCATAACCCAAAGGTCGAAGGTTCAAATCCTTCCCCCGCTACCAATTACCGGGATTTACCGCTTTGGCGGTGAGTCCCGGTTTTGTTTCGGCTGGAGTGATTGTTCAAAATTAAACATGCCGCTCAGAATTTACCAGACAGAGCTAATAAAGATTAAAGTAATTTTTTAAATGACCGTTATAAATGAAGTAATTATCAGTGTTAAAGAATGTGGTACGATTTTTGAAGTAAAGATTTATCCTGAAAATCACATTCGGTTGATCGGCCAGGAAAGCTACCAGAGGCAGGCGCAAGCATGGGAAAATCCAGGATAAGAACGAAAACTTCGTATTTTCTGGTTACTACCAACGGCAGATTGTTCAAGATCAGTCCGGTACTGGTGGGGCTGGCGGCGGTGTTATGCTTTGTTTTCTTAAGTTTCGTCGGAAGCCGGTGCTATGTCTATAACAAGCAGTTGATAGATGAAAGGCATCAGATTCAAACCGGATTGGTGAAGATGAATAATGACCTGCAGCAGATGCAGGAAGACCTGACGTTCTGTGTCCAGAATAAGGAAAAGATCTCACAGATGTTGTATTTCAACACAGACTCCGGGAAAACGACCGATGAAAAATAAAATGTACCTGATGATATTTTATTCGAACGGCAGATCACGGAACATCGGCTTCGACCTGATCCGCAGCACCCGGCTCTGCGCCACGACGGTTGCCATAGCTTTTTTGTTATTCACCGGCATGATCGCCTACAATTTCTACCAGCTGAGCATGGTGCGTAATGTTCACTCTCAGACCATGCAAAGCTATTCGGTCGATCAACAGAAAATAAAGACCCGTCTGGTCTCGCTGGAAAGTTTTGAAGAAAAAATCTCCTTTTACCTGGGCGGTGTGCTCGAGGATGGAGAGAACCTGGATACTATTACCGGCGGCGCTGGCGGGATGGGCGGCGGCGAGGAGCTGGACCTGGCCGGCAGCGATCTGGAAGCCCCCTCGGAAGGGTCTGATATAACTTTCATCGCTCAGGATCACGAATCGGAAAGCACCGAGGAGCGGGTCAGCCGGCTCAAGATCAGGCTGGAAGAGCTTGCCGACCAGGCTCTCCAGGAGAAAAACCGGCTCGAATATACACCCTCCATTCTGCCTTCTCCCGGGTATATGACCAGCCGGTTCGGCTGGCGCAGATCGCCTTTTACCGGCGGCCGTCATTTCCACCGGGGGATCGATCTGGTCAATAAAATCGGTACGCCGGTCAAAGCCTCCGCCTCAGGGACGGTACTTTTTTCGGGCCCGGAGGAATACTGGGGCAACGCGATCTTCATCTCGCACCGGGACGGGATAATCAGCAAATACGGCCATTTGAGCAAAACCAATGTCCATGCTGGAGAACTGGTCCACCGCGGAGAGGTGATCGGCCAGATCGGGATGACCGGTCGGACCACGGGTCCCCACCTGCACTATCAAATCGAGATCAAGGACAAGGCGGTGGATCCGACCCAGTTCATTATCGAAGAAATCGATTGACCGCTTCGGCCTGCCAACCGGCGGGCGTAAAGCTTTGAACAAAATAATAAAGCCTTCCTGGGTGGATTACCCGGGAAGGCTTTTCATTTGCAGGCTAGCCAGGAAATTATTTTTAATCCGGATTATTCACAGGTCGCCCCAAATTCGGTAGGGGCGGCCACCCGTGGCCGCCCGCTGCGAAACCTAGGGGCACCGTGTCTCTCCTCAAAGCCCCAGTATCCGCCGCAAATCATTGGCCGTGGCCAGAATCATCAGGCCGAAAACAATTATCAGGCCGACCTGGATCATCCGCATGCGCTGATGGGCGCTGAGGGGCCGACCGAAACGGACTACCTCGATCAGCAAAAACAAGAGGTGGCCGCCATCGAGAACCGGTATCGGGAGCAGGTTGAGGATCGCCAGGTTGATGCTCAGGACCGCCATGAACGACCAGAGCCGGCCGCTGCGGGCCCATTCCCCGGCCATCTGCCCGATCATCACAGGCCCGCCCAGAACATCCTTGGCCTGGCCGAAAGATATGCGCCGGGTGGTCAGGCCGGTCACCAGGTCCGCCAGGCTTTTCGAGATAAAAAGGGTCATATAAACGGAATTGGTCGCCCCGTAACGGACCGCATCGGTAAAGGAAAGGGAGACCAGTTCGTACTGCGGCTGAATGCCGATCAGCCCGGCCTCCTTGAATGTCCCGTCGGACTGCGGGATGGAGCCCTTCTCCGGGGTCACCTCGAGCTCGAACCGCCGGCCTTCCCGCTCGACGGCGACAGAGAGCGGAACCTCGGCCTTGGCATGGATTATCCGGGTCATTTCCAGCCAGCTGCGCACCGGCTGGCCGTCTATCTCCAGGATCAGGTCGCCGCGCTCTATGCCGGCTTTTTTGGCGGGTTTACCGGGTATTACCCCTCCCACAAGCGGCAGAGTGAAGGGCACGAGCGCATCCTGGAGCTGCTGACGGGCAGTGTCGCCGGGAGTGGGCACGGAGACCGTATACATCCCCTCCCCTTCGCCACCCTCCAGTTGCAGCACCGTCGCCGCTGATTCGGCATCGCCGATGTTCCGGCTGACCTCATACCAGTTGGCCACCTTGTGCCCATTGACACTCAGGATCTTCGAACCGGCCCGGATACCCTCCATGCCCGGCAGGAGCAGCTTGCTCTCCACCGCCTCGATAACTGTGGTATCGAAGGATTCCGCGCCCTTAAAGTAAAAAATCCCCTGGTAAAGCAGAACCGCCAGCAGAAAATTAGCCAGCGGACCGGCGAAAATTATCAGGAAGCGCTGCCAGACCCGCTTATTTTCGAAATGCCGGGCCGGGTCCGTGGACACCTGCTCCTCTTCGACATCCGCCTCGAGCCCCTCGGCCGGATCATCGCCGGCCATTTTCACGTAACCGCCGAAAGGAATGGCGCTCAGCGAGTACTCGGTTTCGCCCCAGAAGCGGGAAAACAGCGGCTTGCCCAGTCCGATCGAGAAGCGCAGCACCTGCACATCCACCAGCTTGGCAGCCAGGAAATGACCCAGCTCGTGAACGAAAATAAGCACGCCAAGCACGAAAACTGCCACCAGAACGGTAAAACCCATCATCTCTCCGTCTGAAAAAGTTTATCTGCCGCCGGCAACTCCGGCGCGTAAGTTTACTGTCCTAGCGCGCTCTATAAACGAGCGTACAAAGCGCTGACGAACTCGCGGGCCTCGAGGTCCGCCGCCAGAATCTCCTCGAGCTCCGGTGCGCTGCTGCCGGAAATTTTCTCGAGAGTTTTCCCGATAATATCGGGAATCGCTGTAAAGGTGATCCGGCCCTCGCTGAACAGTTCCACCGCCGCCTCGTTGGCGGCATTATAGACCGCGGTGGACACCCCTCCCTTTCTGCCAGCCTCGTAAGCCAGTTCCAGACAGGGGAAGTTCTTTCCATCCACCGTTTCAAATGTCAAACGGCTCAAAGCTTGAAATTCCGGAGGGCGGATCCCGCTTTTCACTCTCTCCGGAAAAGTGAGCGCGTACTGGATCGGGATCCGCATATCCGGCACCCCCAGATGGCCCATTACGCTCCCATCACTGAACACCGCCATCCCGTGGATTATGGACTGCGGGTGTACCAGCACTTCTATCTTGTCATACCCCATACCGAAAAGATAGTGCGCTTCGATCACCTCCAGGCCCTTGTTGGCCAGGGTCGCGGAATCCACCGTGATTTTCGGGCCCATCGACCAGGTCGGGTGATTGAGGCTTTCGGCAAAAGTGACCTTGGACAGCCGCTCATGGTCGCTGCCGCGGAAAGGGCCGCCGGAGGCAGTGATAATAATCTTTTCCAGCCCCCCGCCCGAGGCATGGCCCCGGATCAACTGGAATATCGCGCTGTGCTCGCTGTCGACCGGGATAAT